>WFUE01000001.1 GCA_015485125.1 Lysobacterales bacterium
GGTAGACTCTGCCAGTACGGGCGCTTTGCAATGAGGGTGTTGTGACGGATTCCATCCAGCAACAGGGGCTGAAGCTGCGTACAGGCCAGTGCAGCCGTGCCGGCCACAAGGCGGAAAACGAAGATTCGCTGGGCCTGCGGGTGCCGGCAGGGGAATTGCTGCTTACCAAGGGCGTGGCTGCAGTGGTCTGTGATGGCATGAGCGCCTGCGAGGCGGGCAAGGATGCCAGTGCCCTCAGTGTGCAGACCTTTCTCGATGACTACTTCACCACCCCGGATTCCTGGACGGTCAAGACCTCGGCCACCAAGGTCATGAGCGCGCTCAACAGCTGGCTGTATTCCCAGGGGCAGAAAAAGCTCGAGTCGGCCAAGGGTATGGTTACCACCTTCTCGGCGGTGGTAATCAAGTCCAATACCGCCCATCTGCTGCATATCGGCGATTCGCGCATTTATCTCTGGCGGCAGGGCAAGCTGGAACAACTGACCCATGACCATCGCATCTGGCTCAACAATGAACGGGACTATCTCAGCCGGGCGCTGGGCATCGACGCCCATGCCGAAATCGACTACAAGACCGTGCTGCTGGAGCCGGGGGACCGCCTCATGCTGACCACCGATGGCGTCCACGATGCGCTGGATGAGGCGGTGCTGGAGCAGACGCTGTCCCGTGAGGAGGATCTGGATGCCCTGGCCTGCGGGCTGGTGGATGCGGCGCTGGCGGCCGGTAGCCGCGACAATCTCACCGCCCTGATCCTGCAGGTGGAATCCCTGCCGGGTGCCAGCGAGGAGGAGTTTTTTCGTCGCCTGACCCAGAAGCCCTTTCCGCCACCACTGGAGCCGGGCATGGTCATGGACGGCTACCGTATCCTGCGCGAGTTGCATGCCAGCAAGCGTACCCAGGTCTACCTGGCGGAAGACACCCTGGAGAACCAGCGCAAGGTGGTGATCAAGACCCCGTCACTGAATTTTCAGGATGACCCGGCCTATATCGACCGTTTCCTGCACGAGGAATGGGTGGGACGGCGCATTCAGAACCCCAATGTACTGCGCATATGTTCCCGTGAGCGTAGCCGCCAGTTTCTCTATTATGTGACCGAATACATCGAAGGGCAGACCCTGCGCCAGTGGATGCATGACCATCCACAGCCGTCGCTGGCCGAGGTGCGGGAGATTGCCCGCCAGATCGCCCATGGCCTGCGGGCCTTCCACCGGCTGGAGATGATTCACCAGGATCTCAAGCCGGAAAATGTGATGATTGATCGCGAGGGCGTGGTCAAGGTGATCGATTTCGGCTCCACCAAGATCGCCGGGCTGGCGGAAATGGCCCGTCCCATCGAGGAAGACCCCTTGCTGGGCACCCTCAACTACGCCGCGCCGGAATACCATCTGGGCGAACCGGGCAGCAACCGCTCGGATATTTTCTCCCTGGCCGTGATCGTCTACGAAATGCTCACCGGCCATCTGCCCTATGGCGAGATCCAGTCACACAAGGATTACCTGAAATCCAGTTATACGCCCGCCCCCACCTGGAACCCGAATGTACCGGCCTGGGTGGATGGCGCGTTGAAGAAGGCGCTCAACCTGCGGCCGGAAAAACGCCATAGTCTGTTGTCCGCCTTCATTCATGATCTGGAAAAGCCCAATCCGAAATTGGTGGAACAGGCCCAGAAGCCGCTGCTGGAGAGGAATCCGGTGGCTTTTTGGCAAAGCCTGGCCTTGCTGGAAGCGCTGGCGCTGATTTTGATGCTCTGGTGGTTTCGCGGTCGATAGCCGCTCATTCGCCTCCATACCCGTCCGTTTGGCCACGAATCCTTCGCATAAGAAAAAATTGCATAAGTTCTGATGCAAGAATATCTAATTGACCGTTGCAAAATGAAATCACTGTGGTCTAATGGTCTCTCAGAGCAACTGCTGCGAGCAAGATTCACGCTCTGAGATCTTCTCAATGCAACAGGCCAGTCGCTCCCTATGATCAGGTGGTGACCGGGCTTTTTGCATGCATGTTTTTGGGGAGTGCAGTTTGTTCGGCATGCGTATTCCGGCTCCTGCCGGAAAAAACGAATAATCGAGTCCAACAGGTGATGAAACGATGAAGCATATTGTGTTACTGCTCTGTCTGGGCCTGGCCACCACGGCCTGGTCGCAAAGCAAGGTCGATCAGTTGACCGCCAAGGAGAAGGCCCGCATTGAGGAGGGTCAGAAGGCGCAGAAGAAAATCGAGAAAATCGATGATCAGGCAGCGGATCTGCTTTCCGATTACAAGACCGAGCTGAAGGTTGTCGAAGGCCTCAAGGTCTACAACCAGCTGCTGCAAAAGCAGTTGAACAACCAGATGAAGGAAATGGACAACCTGCGTGAATCCATCCGCAATGTGTCGGTGATCGAGCGGCAGATCGTGCCCTTGATGATCCGCATGGTGGATGCCCTGGAAGATTTCATTGCCCTGGATGTGCCGTTCCTGATGGAAGAGCGGACCAAGCGGGTCAAGCGCCTGCGCGAGATTCTGGAACGGGCCGATGTTACCAATGCGGAGAAATTCCGCCGGGTGATCGAGGCCTATCAGATTGAAAACGACTATGGCCGTACGCTGGAAACCTACAAGGGCTCCATCGACAATAATGGCAAGACGCTGGAAGTGGAGTTTCTGCGCGTGGGCCGTGTGGTATTGGCCTACCAGACCAGCAGCGGCGACCTGACTGGTGCCTGGGACCAGGAAAACCGCAAGTGGGTGGAGCTGCCACCGGCGGAATTCAAGAAAGCCATTCGCAAGGGTCTGGAGATCGCTTCCAAGCAAACCGCACCTGACCTGATTGTACTTCCCGTATCCGCACCGAGGAGCGCAAAATAATGAAAAGCATTCAAAGCATTGTTGCGGCGCTGATTCTGAGCCTGTTCACAGCCGGCCCCGCACTGGCGGTCAAGGCCGTGGATCTGGATGATCTGCTCAAGCAGGTGGAAGCCGGGCGGCAGAAAGATGCCAAGACCAACGCCAGGCGCATTGCCGATTTCCGCAAGGACAAGGCCAATCAGGCCAGAAAGCTGAAGGAAATGAAGGCCGAGCGCGCCCGCCAGGAGAGCATCAGCAAGCAGCGTGAAACGCAGTTCGACAAGAACGAACAGGAAATCATCCAGCTGCAGAAGACCCTGAAGGATCGTCTGGGCTCACTGAAAGAGCTGTTCGGTGTGCTGCAGCAGGCCGCCGGTCAGGCCAGCGGGGATTTCAAGGCCTCCATGACAAACGTGCAGTTCCCGGAACGTATCCAGTTCCTGGATGCCCTGGCCAAGAAGATGGGGGAATCCGACAAGCTGGCATCCATTGAGGAAATCGAGAAGCTGTGGTTCGAGCTGCAGCGGGAGATGACCGAATCCGGCAAGGTCGTGCGTTTCAATACCAACATCATCACCGCAAACGGTGAGGATGTGCAGCGTCCCGTGGTGCGCGTGGGTG
>WFUE01000002.1 GCA_015485125.1 Lysobacterales bacterium
GCCGTGGACGGTCGCGGTTATTTTCAGATTCTGCGCCCGGATGGCACCCTGGCCTATACCCGTGATGGCAGCTTCAAGATGGATGCCAACGGCCAGTTGGTCACCGCCGGTGGCTTGTTGCTGCAACCGGGCATCACTATTCCCCAGGGTGCGCAAAGCGTGACCATTGGTCGTGACGGCACGGTTTCCGTGGGAATCGCCGGGCAGGCGGCCCTGACACAGGTGGGCACCCTGCAACTGGTGGATTTTGTCAACCCCACCGGGCTGGAGCCCATCGGCCAGAATCTGTTTCTGGAATCCGTGGCCAGTGGCGCGCCTCAGGCCGGCACGCCGGGTTTGAATGGCCTGGGTGAACTGGTGCAGGGGTCGCTGGAGACTTCCAATGTCAATTCGGTGGAAGAGCTGGTGAACATGATCGAAACCCAGCGTGCCTACGAGATGAACTCGAAGGCCATTGCCGCTGCCGATGAAATGATGCAGTTCGTCAACCAGACGCTCTAAACAGGAGTTGATGATGAAAAGGCTGCTTTTTTTGTTGCCGGTACTGATGCTGCAGGCCTGCGCCCCCAACCCGCCACGGCCTTCGGCCAGTTATGAACCACCGCCATTGCCGCCGCAGCCTGAGCGTCAGTACGCCGGTGGCAGTATCTGGCAGCAAGGATACACTCGCCCCCTGTTCGAGGATGGCCGGGCGCGCAATGTGGGTGATGTCATCACCATCGTATTGCAGGAAAACACCACCGGCACCAAGAAACAGGACACCACCACCAGCCGCAAGACCGATGTCAGCGTGCAGAACGCCACCCTGTGGGGCCGGCCGGCCACCGACGGCAACATCCCCTTTCTCGACAATACCCTGGCCTCGGAAAACAGCTTTGCCGGTGCGGGTGAGAGCAAGCTGAGCAATCGGCTCTCTGGCACCATTACCGCCACGGTAGTGCGCGTGTTTCCCAACGGGCAAATGGAGATTCGCGGACAGAAATGGCTGCAAATCAACCAGGGACATGAATACATCCAGGTCAGTGGGTTGATCCGTCCACGGGATATTGGCCGGGACAACACCATTTCTTCCACCCGAATCGCCAATGCCCGCATTGCCTACGCGGGCCGTGGCGCGCTGGAAGATGCCAACCGGCCCGGCTGGCTGGCGCGTTTCTTCAATTCGGTGATCTGGCCATTTTAGGAGCCTGAGATGAAAAACCTGCTCTTCGCGATCCTGTTATGTGGGTTGCTGCCAACGGCACAAGCCGAACGGGTCAAGGACCTGGCCAGCGTGGCCGGCGTGCGCGACAACCAGCTGGTGGGCTACGGCCTGGTGGTTGGTCTGGACGGCACTGGCGACCAGACCACCCAGACCAAATTCACCACCCAGAGCTTCAAGAACATGCTGGCGCAGCTGGGCATCCAGGTGCCGGAAAACGACGAACCCACCCTGAAAAATGTCGCCGCGGTGATGGTACACGCCACCCTGCCGCCCTTTTCCAAGCCCGGCCAGACCATCGATGTGACCGTTTCCTCCATTGCCAATGCCAAGTCCCTGCGTGGTGGTACCCTGTTGTTGACACCGCTGAAGGGCGTGGACGGGCAGGTCTATGCCATGGCACAGGGTAATCTGGTGGTGGGCGGTTTCGGCGCCCAGGGTTCGGACGGTTCCAAGATCACCGTCAATGTGCCCAGCGTGGGCCTGATTCCCAATGGCGGCATCGTCGAGCGTGCCGTGCCCATGGACTTCACCCAGGGCGATACGGTCACCCTCAACCTGCATCGGCCCGATTTCACCACCGCCCAGCGGCTGGTGCGGGTGATCAACGACATGCTGGGCAGCCAGACGGCACAGGCCCTGGATGCCACCTCAGTGCGGGTCAGCGCTCCCAGAGACCCCAACCAGCGGGTGGCCTTCGTCTCCCTGCTAGAGAATCTGGAAGTCCGCCCCGGTGAAGCACCGGCACGGGTGGTGGTCAATTCCCGTACCGGCACCGTGGTCATCGGCCAGCATGTACGCGTGTATCCGGCGGCCATTACCCACGGCAGCCTGACGGTGACCATTCGCGAAAACCCGCAGGTCAGCCAGCCCAACGCACTGGCCGGTGGGCAGACCGTGGCCACCACGGATTCTTCCGTGGAAATCAGCGAGGAGAACAGCAAGATGTTCCTTTTCGATCCCGGCGTGGAACTGGGTGAAATCGTGCAGGCGGTCAACGATGTGGGCGCGGCCCCCGGTGATCTGATGGCCATTCTGGAAGCGCTCAAGTCGGCCGGCGCGCTACAGGCGGAATTCATCGTGATCTGACATGGCCGATTCCGTCTCGCAGGCACAACTGGCGCTGGACTTCAGCCATCTGAACAAGCTGAAGGCCCAGGCGCGTGTGGATCGCAAACAGGCGGCGGGCCAGGCCGCTCGGGAGTTTGAAACCCTGTTCATCGGCCAGATGCTCAAGACCATGCGCAACAGCCTGCCCAAGGATGGCCTGTTTTCTTCGGCGGACATGCGCTTGTACCAGGGCTGGTTCGACCAGCAGATTGCCCGCGAGCTGGGCCAGCGCGGCGCGCTGGGGCTGGCCGCAACCATCGAAAAACAACTCATGGGCCCGGAAAAGGCCCGTCATGGCAAGCCTCCCACGGCCCTGAGCACGGCAGACTGGTTGCAACGTCAGGCCATCACGCCGGATCAGAAGAACAGCGACCATAAAGCAGACGAAGTCACAAGCCAGGGCATGCAGGTGCATGGCTCGAAAGTGAAGCGGGAGGCGACCGAATCGGCAGCATGGCGTTCCGGGCCGAAGGCTTTTGTGCGGGCCCTGTTGCCCCATGCCAAGCAAGCGGCGGCCATGCTGGGTGGCGTGCATCCGGGCTTGCTGCTGGCACAGGCCGCGCTGGAGACCGGCTGGGGCCGTCATCTTCCCGGTGACGGGCAGGGCGAGGGGCTGAACCTGTTCGGTATCAAGGCGGATAGCCGTTGGTCTGGCCCGCGAGTGACCAGCCAGACACAAGAGTACCGCCAGGGCCGCATGCAGCGCGAATCGGCGGATTTTCGCGCTTTTGATGATTTGTCGGCGGCTTTCCAGGGGCTGGTCGATTTTCTGCGTGGCAACCCGCGGTACCAGCCCGCTTTGGCACAAGCCAACAGCCCGGAAGGCTGGGCCCGTGGTTTGCAGCAGGCCGGTTATGCCACCGATCCCGATTATGCGGACAAGCTGCTGGACATCTTCAATCGCAGTGATTTTCAACAGTGGCTGCAACAGGCGGAGCCGGCGCTCAAGTTTTTCGACCAGCGGCCGATAAGCACAGGTAAGCCGTCATTGTGACCGGCGGGAGTGAATAAACATGGGTGTGGATCTGTTTGGCATCGGCAAATCGGCCCTGCTGGGCTTTCAGCAGGCGCTGTCCACCGTGGGCCACAATATTTCCAATGTGAATACGGAAGGTTACAGCCGGCAGCAGGTGTTGTTCGGCACCAACCAGCCCTTTTTCACCACCCGTGGCTGGCTGGGTACCGGCGTGCAACCCACGGAAGTGCGTCGTATCTACTCCGCCTTCGTCAACGCGCAGGTGACCCGCAATACCTCTCTCAACGAGTTTCAGCAAAGCCTGAAGCAACTGGCCGGCAGCCTGGATTACATGGCCGGGCAGGAGGCCACCAGCCTCAATACACCGTTGCAAGCCTTTTTCAACAGCGTGCAGGAAGTGGCTACTTCACCTGCGGATATCGCAGCCCGGGAAGTGATGCTGGGCGAGAGCGAATCGCTGGTCAAGCGATTTCGCTTGATGAATGACGAGTTCGACCGCTTGCAGAATCAGGCCAACAGCCAGATCGAGGCCACGGTTGCGGATATCAACGGCATGGCCGAGGATCTGGCTCGCCTGAACGAGCAGATCATCCGCGATATCGGCAGTGGCCAGATTCCCAACGACCTGATGGACCGCCGTGAGCTGCTGATCAACCAGCTGGCCGAACAGGTTTCGGTGCAGACGGTGGAGCAGGACAATGGCGCGGTCAATGTGTTCATTGGCAGTGGGCAGGCGCTGGTGGTGGATACCCGCGCCAACCGTCTGCTGGCCGCGCCATTGGGGGCCGACCCCAATCAGCTGGATATCGCCATCGATGCCCCGGCCGGCCCCATTCGCATTACCGAGCAGATCACCGGCGGCAAGCTGGCGGCACAACTGGAATTTCGTGATGGTGACCTGAGCCGGGCACGCAACGAGATTGGTCGCATTGCCGTCGGGTTGGCCATCCGCTTCAATGAACAGCACGCCCAGGGGCTGGACCTGAATGGCAATATCGGCAGCGACTATTTTGCCGTGCCCCAGCCCATGGTGCTGGATGACCCCAACAACAGTACCTACGGCATCAGTTCCATTGCCGTACAGTACGAAGACATCAGCCAGTTGACCACCGACAACTACCGCATGAGCTATGACGGCGCGAACTGGACGCTGGTGAATCTCACATCCGGCCAGACCGTGCCGCTCACGCCCAATGGCGGTGATTTTCTCGCCGATGGCATGCGTATCACCCCGGACCCGGGCGCCAGCGCCGGTGACAGCTACGAAATTCGCCCCACGGCCAATGGTGCCTTGCAGATCGACCTGCTCATCGACAATCCGCGCCTGATTGCGGCAGCCAGCACCCATGCCAGCCGTGCGCTGGACAGCAATACGGGTACGGGCCTCATCTCCGATGTGACGGTGACCAATGCGGCCGACCCCAATTTCACCACGGACCTGACCATTGTATTCGACAACCCGCCCACCTCGTTCAGCATCAATGCAGCCCCGTCGCAGCCCTACACGCCGGGTGCGGTGATCGCGCTCAACGGCATCGAGTTCACTATCGATGGCACACCGGCGGCGGGTGATACCTTCACCGTCACCTACAACAGCAATGCCGTGGGTAATGGCGACAACGCTCTCAAGCTGGCCGGCATTCAGCAGGAGCAGATTCTCGAAGGTGGCAATGAAACCGTGTTCAGCGCCTATGACGAATACCTGGCACGGGTGGGTACCCGTAGCCGGCAGGTCAATGCCAATGCCGATTCACAACAAGTGCTGCTGGATCAGGCCGTGGCACAGCGGGAAGGCATTTCCGGTGTCAATCTGGATGAGGAAGCGGCCAACCTGCAGCAATACCAGCAGGCCTATCAGGCAGCGGCGCAGGTGATTTCCACCGCCGACAACCTGTTCAATACCCTGCTTCGGGCCGTAGGAGGCTGACATGCGCATTTCCACCCAGCAGATTTTCTCCCAGGGCGTACAGGGCATGCTCAACCAGCAGAGCAAGCTGGCTTTTACCCAGTTGCAGCTGGCGACCGGCAAGCGCATCAACCAGCCTTCGGATGACCCGGCTGGTGCCATGCGCATCCAGGAACTGAAAGAAGGGCTGGAGACCGCCCGGCAATACCTGGACAACAGCCAGCTGCTGGTTTCTCGCCTGCAACTGGAAGACTCGGTGCTGCAAAACGCGGTGAACAACCTGCAACGCTTCCGTGAGCTGGCGGTACAAGGTGGCAGCGATACCCAGGACGGCATTGGCCGCCAGGCCATCGCAGCGGAAATGAATGAACTGCTCAGTGACCTGCTGGGATTGGCCAATACCCGTGATGCCGATGGCGAATACATTTTTTCCGGCACCCGTACCGATACCGAGCCCTTTGCGAGGGTCGCGGGTGGTTTTGCCTACAACGGCAACACCGACCAGCGGGAAATCCGGGTCAGTGCCAGCCGGACCATTGCCAACGGCGACCCCGGCAGCGCGGTTTTCATGGACATTCCCAATGGCAACGGGGTCTTCGTCACTGGCGCCAACCCCGCCAACACGGGCAGTGGCATCATCGTGCCCGGTACGGTGACCGACCTTTCCGCCTGGGTGCCGGACAACTATACCCTGACCTTCACCAGCCCCACCACTTGGGAAGTACGTGACAGCGCCGCCGTGCTGGTGACCAGCGGCGCCTATACGCCAGGGCAGGATATCGCCTTCAACGGCATCAGCGTGCAGGTAACCGGTGCACCGACTGCCGGTGATGTTTTCACCATCGATGCCAGTGTCAATCAGAGCCTGTTCGATACCTATCAGGGCTTTGTCGATTTGTTCCAGACCCCGGTGGTGACACCGGCGGACCAGGGGCAGTTCTTCAGCCGCTACAACGCGCTGCTGGACAGTCTGGACCAGGGACTGGACAACCTCACCCGTACCGAATCCCGCGTGGGTGGCCGGGCCAATGCGGCGGAAGTGGAACAGTTCGTACAGGAAGATTTGACCGTCTATCTGCAAACGGCCATTGCCGAATTCGAGGATCTCGACTACGCCGAGGCCACCTCCCGCTTCCAGCTGCAAAGTATCGCCTTGCAGGCTGCCCAGCAGAGCTTTGCCCGCATTCAAAACCTCTCGTTGTTCAATTACCTGTAAGCCTGTCGCCTTGGCGTGCTTTTGCCGCTTGCCTCCGGGACGGCGGTCGTGCAATCTGTTCAATAACACTCAAGTTCATTGTGAAAAGGACGATAGCCTGAACAGAGGCGTCGCCGCTTTGATGGTTTGGCGGCCCGTACAAGAAAACCGGAGTAGCCATGCGCATACGTGATCTTCCTGTAGGGCAAAGACTGAATCTGTTATTTGGCATCCTCTTGTTGATGATGCTGATCGGCGGTTCCCTGTCCTGGTGGGTGAACCACAAGGTCGAGGCGCAGACCGAGCAGATCGTCAAGGAGAACCTGCCCCTGCTGTCGAGTACATCTCAACTGGCCGAGGCCCTGGATGAGGCCGTGGCCGATTTGATCCTTTCGTTGATGGTTTCAGACCCGAGTCTGCAGGATGATTTCGATCAGGCCCTGCAA
>WFUE01000003.1 GCA_015485125.1 Lysobacterales bacterium
GTATGTCGCTCAGTGGCGAGTCTCTCAACAACTCCGCCATACCCAACACGCCGTTCATGGGCGTGCGAATCTCGTGGCTGACCTTGGCGATGAAATCGCTCTTGGCTTCACTGGCCTGCACGGCCTGCTTCGACAGTTCGACACTTCGCCGATACAGGCGCGCGTTACTGAGCGTGAGCGCAAAATACTCGGAATATGACATCAGGCGAATGACATCCAGCTCCGACCAGCGGCTGCCAGCCGCACGCTGGAGCAAGACCAGAGCCAGCAAGCGACCATGAATGTACAGGGGGTGACACAACACGGCATGGTCAGCTTGTGGCCATAGACAGCAGCTTCCCCAGAGCTGGTCTTCAGGCCACCGACGGAACCACTCCATGCTGGCTTCCGGCAACCATTCCGGTTGCGGCAATGACAGGTCATCACACCAGACATACAGCCCCTTCACCGGCACAGCCGGTTGCAAACCCTGAGAAAACCCCCTGAAACACCATGTAGGGGTCGAGCGCACGACTCATTTCCTTCATGGCGGCCTGTACCGCCAAGACCCGTTCCCGCTGTGCCTGAATGTCTCTCAACCGCTGGCTGCGTGCTCGCCATGCAAACAGCAGATAAACCAGCACCACGAAAGACAGTGCGTACAACAGATAGGCCCAGGGCTGCCGCCAGGGTGGATAACCCACCCGCAACGGCACGCGCAAGGAAGGCGAGTATTGCCGGCTGCGTTCATCGTAAGCCTGCACTTCCAGCCAGTGTTCACCCGGCGAAAGCTCCGCCAGGGTAATCTGCGCAACCTGACCGAGATCCACCCAGGGCTGATCGGCCTTCAGTCGCCAGCGAAAATGGATATAGCGACCATTGTAGAGATCGCTCACGCCCAGGCCGACTTCCGCAAAACGCTTGTCAAAGGGCAAGACCAGCGGCCCGGAGGTATCGATTGTTACTTGATGGCCGATATTGGTACGGATATATTCGACCCGAGGCCGGGGCGGGCTCGCATCTTCCTTTTGCAAACTGTTCAACCGCAACCAGCGCAGGCCATTTTCACTGATGCCGCCCAGCTCACCGTCATGCACGACCAGATTGGAGGCCAACCAACCACCCAGCTTGGCCGAAACCCAATGCAACCGGCCCTGTACCGGGTCCAGCCAATAAAGGCTATCGCCATGTCGCAACCAGACGCGCCCCTGCTCATCCTCCACCATGGCCAAGGCTTCCGCAGTAACTGAAAAAGGCAAGGGAATCTGCTGGATGACTTCCAGATCCCCATTTTGCGCCTGCATCTGGTAGATGGCCTGCTCTGAAACCAGCCACAGTCCGGACTGCGCAAACTGGCGCATATACAGCCACTTTTCCCTGAGTAGCGCACCTTGCTGGCGAACGATCACGGGTTGAAGGCGCTTTTGTTCCGGCCGGTAACGCCACAGGCCTTGCCCAATGCCCAACAACAGACCCTGCGGCTGGGCAAGCATGGCTTCGATTTGCAACGAACTATTTTGCAGAAAAGGCTTCAGTGACTGAACCTGGCATTGGCCCTGCCGGGTACAGAAAAGCAATCCCCGTGCATACAGGCTGGCCACCACGCCGGCCTGCCCCCAGGGTTGCAGATAATACACACCACCCGGTACATCCGCGCTGCCATAACCAAAGTGCATTTGTTGCAGCGTTCCTTCATGCATCACCAGCAGCGTGGACTGATTGGCGAACCAGACATCGCCCTGGGCATCTTCCACCACCGCTGAAATGATGTAAATGGGGCGATCCGCCCGGCTGTGATGGATCGTTACGGTTCCATCCCGATCTCGTTGAATCAGTCGATCCTTGCCATTACTGAGCCAGAGACGCTCACGACTGTCTAGAAAGATACGTTTGGGCACATCATCCTTACGCCAGGGTTGATCCCAGAATTCCAGCCTTTGTTGCTCCCAGTTCGGTGCCAGTTGGAGAACATGGTTGCGTTCATCACGCAACCAGAGCACACCGGCCTGATCCAGCAACAAATCATCGGAACGAATCGTCGGGGTGCGTAATTGTCCGTCCACATGGAGAAACACTGCTTCAAATTTGCGTTGACCCGACATGCGCACCAACAAGCGATCATCGCCGCCCAGCCAGATATTGCCCTGGGCATCCTTCACCAGGTTACGCCACATCAACTGCGCCTGCCCCGGCTGTTCATAATCATTATCATTCAGACAACGGGCGGTGGCATTGGGCAGATCAATTTCCAGCACGCCCTTGCGAGTAGCCACCAGTACCGTGCGTGCATCGACTTGCATAAGACTATAGACATTCCAACCACAGCTCATGGTATCTGCATTCCCTTGCAGCCAATTTTCCAGACGCTTTTCCACCCGGTTGGCTTTCAATACACCATGACCAAAAGTCCCAACCAGCAGTGTGTCGCCTACCTGGAGAAAACGGGTGGCCACGCCAGAAGCCAGTGATTCCCCTTCCATGATCCATGGACTATAGCGCCCGGTATTCAAGTCCAGTTGCAGGACACCCGAACCAAATGTTGCCAGCAAAAGGCTGTTGTCAGACAACGGTGTCACATTCCAAACCGGATTCTGCAACGATTCCGGCAACGGGAAATTCTGCACGGTCTCGCGCCCGCTCTCCCAAGCCACTACCCCGTTTTCAACACTGCCCATCCACCAGCGGCCCTGGTGGAATACAGGCTGGCCCTGTGGGTTCAACAACTTGCCACCGATATGGCGCAAGGCTTGCCGATGATGGCTGGAAATCCGCAACAAACCCTGTGTATCGCGCGCCAATACTGGGCCATCGGGCAAGGTACCCAGCACGCCGGTCACTTCCACCGGCGTGCCGGCCACCTGCAACTCACGGGCCTCGACGTGGATTTCGGCGCGAGCCGGCATCCATGCCAGCAAGCTGTACAGAGCCAGCGCACAGGCCTGCAAGCACCATCGAGGCATTGACATCACTCCCGGATCGGCAAGCGTGATCTAGGGCATCAATATCAGTGTGCGTAACTCGAACACTGTACCTTGTAGCCACTGGTGGTGAGCATGGCCAGGGCTTCTTCCTGCGGCTCGCCTTTGGAACAAGAGCCCTTGTCCATGGCCTGACAAATTTCTTCACATTTCTCGTGGTGCTTCAAATGTTTTTCCACATTTTCCTTGCGGAATACCAGCGCCTCCACCGCACGGGCTTCATCACCTTCCAGCACAAACTCCTTTTCGCGATGTGCCGGATCGGTTTCATCGGGATATTCGAAGGTAATAACAATCCGCTTGGGTACACCGGGTTTCTTGATCATGTCCAACTCCTTGTTGAATGAGAAATAAAAATAGCCGTTGAGCCCGCAGGCTCAGGGTGGAGTATACCCAAAAATGCCATCAAGACTTCTCGCCAACCCAGCGATGCCAGCGATAACCACTGACCCATAACACCAGCGCAAAAACCCCCATGGCCGGCAACACCAGTGCCAGCAGCGAAAGCAGGCGCCAGTGGAAAGGCTCTGTCGCCACGGGTAACACAAGGGTTTTCAGCGCCACCAGCAATCCGGCCATGGCGGTACAGGCCAGCAGCAAACGCCCGAGAAAAGCGGGTGAAAAAGCCTGTGGCCGGATGGTTTGACACAACTTGCGCCACAACAGGCCACCATTGAGATAGCCGGAGCATACCCCGGCCAGCACCAGCGAAACATGCAAGCCCGGTTGTTGCTGCAACCAGCTCCAGAGCAGCGGCCATGGTGGGCAATCACCGGGATAGCGCCAGCAGGCCAGCCACAACAGGAACACTCCGTTCAGCACCATGTTCAGGCTCATGGCCCAAACCGCGTAACGCACCGGGGTGCGGGTGTCTTCCTGTGCGTAAAAGGCCGGTGCCATCACTTTCACCAGCACATAGGCCGGCAGGCCGAAACTGGCCACCTGCAATGCCATGGCTGCCATGTGACTATCAGCCTGGTCGAACTGCCCGTATTGAAACAGCGTCACCATAATCGGCTCGGCCAGAAGAAACAGCCCCACCGCCGCCGGCAGGGCCACCAGCAGGCCACTGTCCATGGCCCAGCCCAGTGCCTTGCGATAGTCCTCTTCGCGCTGGCCGGCATGATGGCGTGAAAGTACCGGCAGGATCACCGTGGACAGGGCCACGCCCAGCACGCCCAGGGGAAACTCCATCATCCGATCGGAAAAATACAGCCAGGTGATGCTGCCGGAAACCAGAAAGGAAGCCACCAGGGTATCCACCAGCAAATTGACCTGTGCCACCGACGAGCCCAGCAGGGTGGGCACCATCAATTTCAACACTCGCCGCACCCCCGCATGCGAGCCGATACGAAGGCGCGGAAACAGCCCCAGCCGGCGCAAGGGTGGAAAGACCAGCAACATCTGCAACAGGCCACCGGCAAATACCCCCCAAGCCAGGGCTTCCACTGGCACGGCCAGCCACTGCCGCAGGCCCACCGCAGCCAGGATCAGGGAAAGGTTCAGCAGCACCGGGGAAAGCGCGGGCAGGGCGAAACGATCCCAGGTATTCAAAATGCCACCGGCCAGCCCGGCCAGGGACACCCACATCAGATAGGGAAAGGTGATGCGGGTCATGTCCACGGCCAGGGCAAATTTTTCCGGCTCATCCACAAAACCGGGCGTGAACACCCGCAGCAGCCAGGGCGCGCCCAGCACGCCCAGGGCCGTCACCACCAGCAACGCCCCCAGCAACGCCGTGGTCATGTGGTCAATGAAGGACTTGAGCGCCTTTTCATCGCCCTGCTCGCGAATACGGGAGAGCACCGGCACAAAGGCCAGTGCAAAAGAGCCTTCGGCAAACAGCCGGCGAAAATAGTTGGGGATTTTGAAAGCGGCCAGAAAGGCGTCCGTGTGACCGGAAGCACCGAAAAACACCGCGATGACCATGTCGCGTACAAAACCCAACAGGCGCGAAAGCAGGGTCATGCCACTGACCACACCCACCGAGCGGGCCAGCTTCAGCATGTCCGGCTCCTCTCTCCCGCAACCGACGCGGCAACAGGCATTGACAAGCCCGGAACAAATGCAGATAATGCGTGGCTTTCTTTTGTGAACATACAGACTCTGGAGTAGAAATTGGCCAACATCGTGTCAGCTCGCAAACGCGCGCGTCAAGCCGAAAAACGTCGTATCCAGAACGCTTCCAAGCGTTCCATGATGCGTACTCACATCAAGAACGTGGTCAAGGCCATTGCCGCCGGTGACAAGGAAGCGGCGCAAACCGCCTACACCAAGGCCGTGCCCGTGCTGGACAAGATGGTCACCAAGGGCATCATCCACAAGAACAAGGCCGCCCGCCACAAGTCCCGGCTGAACGCGCAAATCCGCGCCATGGGCTGAACGCTCATTGCGTGCACAAAAAAACCGGGCCTGTCCCGGTTTTTTTGTGCCTGTCTCCAGCCGGCGACTCAACCGCTGGCGATGTAGTTTTCCAGCTGCTCGATGGTGGAGGCCTGTTCATCCAGCACTGCCTTGACCAGATCACCGATGGACAACATGCCCTCCAGCGCGCCTTCCTCATTGATCACCGGCAGATGGCGAATGTGTTTCTCACTGGCCAGTTGCATGCACTGGCGAACGGTCTGGTCCGGCGAGGCGGAAATCAGCTTGGCCGTCATCACCTCGCTGACCGGCGTCTCCCGCGAGCTCTTGTTCAACAGGATGACCTTGCGGGCGTAGTCCCGCTCGGAGAAGATGCCTGCCGGCACCCCCTGTTCATCGGTAACCAGCACCGCGCCGATGTTCTTGTCCGCCATCAGCGTCAAGGCTTCGTACACGGACTGGTCCGGCCGCACGGTGAATACATCGCGACCCTTCTTGTCCAGTAACTGCCGAACGGTTGTCGTCATCATGCTCCCCCAGGTTCAAACAGGCACATGCCTGCCCTGCGATTATGCACCCGGAATCCGGGTCTGTCATCCCGGACAGAAAGAACACCGGCTACCAGCGGTTCTGCTCATGGGCATTGTGATGGCTGGCCTTGCGTACCACTTCGCCTTCTATCACCGACGACGGAGGCTCATCCGCGCGGGTTTCGCACCAGGCATTCAGCTCGCGCTCCATCCGTCGCTTGAGCCACCACAGACGCAAGCGGAAGGCAATGGCCGCCAGCATCACCAGCCCCAGCACGGTGACCAGAATAAAAAAGCCGAAGAAGAAACTGCCCAGCAGCACCAGGGCGCCAGCCACGGCAGCCAGTATTGTTTGCAGGGGGCCAGGCCCCTGGCCTGGCAAGTAGTAGGGTTGACGCATGTACTCGACCTCGATGATTGACTATTGGGACTGCGGATCGGACGCACAGTTCCAGACCGGCTGCCCTGTTCTCTTGATGCGCACGGCAATCCCAAGGATAATTGACGGTTTTTTCGCGGAAGACAAGCATGAATCAGCACAATCTGATGGCACTGGATGATCTGGCCGATGGCGACACCATCGAGCTCACGCACCAGCGGGGCGAACACCGGCACTCGCTGATCCTCCACCGGGAAGGCGATGAAGTACGCGCCTGGCGCAATGTCTGCCCGCATCAGGGCCGGCCCCTGAACTGGGCACCGGGCCGCCTGCTGATTTCCGACGATGGCCTGCTGGTCTGCCCGGCGCACGGCGCGGCCTTCGAACTGAAGCACGGTGAATGCGTCAAGGGCGTTTGTCAGGGTAGCGCGCTGGTACCCCTGCCAGTGCAGGTACGGAACGGGCAAATCTGCTGCGATCAGGACAACCTGCCGGAATAGCCCGGCAGGCCGGTCAAGACTCAGAAATCATCGGTGGATTGGAACAGCCCCACCCGCAGCCCCTTGGCCACATAGATTTCCCGCCCGTCCACTTCCACCCGGCCATCACCGATGCCCAGTACCAAGTCACGGGCCATCACCCGTTTCATGTCGATGGTGTAGGTCACCTTGCTCGCGGTAGGCAACACCTGGCCGGTGAACTTCACCTCGTTCACCCCCAGGGCACGCCCCTTGCCGGGGTGGCCGCTCCAGACCAGGAAAAAACCCACCAGCTGCCACATGGCATCCAGCCCGAGGCAACCGGGCATCACCGGATCATCGATGAAATGACAATCGAAGAACCACAGGTCGGGCTTGATATCCAGCTCGGCGGTCATCACGCCCTTGCCATAGGCACCGCCTTCCTCGGAGATGTGGGTGATACGATCCATCATCAGCATGGGCGGGGCGGGCAGGCGGGCATTGCCCGGCCCGTGCATTTCACCCCGGGCCGAGGCCAGCAGGTCTTCCTTGTCCAGAAAGGATTTGCGTTCGCTCATGATCAACCCCGCGCGTCCAGAGCGCGGTTCCACTCCGCCACCCGGTCGGCCTGGGCCTCCAGTAGCGCATCGGCATCGCCTTCGATGGTTACCTTGCGGATGCGATCCCCCTGGGCAATGGCATCCACCACCGCCTGATCTTCCGCCGAGACCACTTCCCCGAAGACGGTATGCTTGCCGTCCAGCCAGGGCGTGGGCACATGGGTGATGAAGAACTGGGAACCATTGGTACCCGGCCCGGCGTTGGCCATGGACAGCTTGCCCGGCGCATCGTGCTTCAGGGCCGGCGTGCATTCATCCTCGAAGCGATAGCCGGGGCCACCCATGCCGGAGCCATCCGGGCAACCGCCCTGGATCATGAAATCCGGAATCACCCGGTGGAAGTTGAGACCGTCGTAGTAGCCACGACGGGCCAGATTGACAAAACTGGCCACGGTTACCGGGGCCTGCTCCGGGAACAGTTTCAGGCGGATGGTGCCCTTGTCTGTTTCCATGATGGCGGTGAGATCACTCATGATGTTTCCTCTTCAACATAACAATTCAGCCAGCGATGTACATCGCCGGCACAAACCAGAAATTCGGGGTTGAGCAACGATGGCCGGCTATTGTACCGCAAGGGGCGGCCCTGCCAGTCCACAACCTGGCCACCGGCTCCCTCCACCACGGCCTGGGCGGCGGCGGTATCCCATTCCGAGGTCGGCCCCAGACGGGGATAGCAGTCCACCCGCCCTTCCGCCAGCAGGCAGAATTTCAGCGAGCTGCCCAGGGGCAGGCCCACATGCGAGCCGATGCAATCCAGCCAGGCGCGGGTACGGGCATTGGCGTGGGAGCGGCTGGTGGCGATACGGGGTATGGC
>WFUE01000004.1 GCA_015485125.1 Lysobacterales bacterium
CAAGAATCGCAGAAGCCGGGGTGGCTGGCAAGCCTTTTGTCTGCTGCTCTGCCATCAGGGCCTGCCACAGGTCAGGTGAGCGCGGCGTAAGCCGACAAGTTGATTTTTTCGAGTGTCGCGTATTGCACGGGGTTGCATTTCAGGGGTAATGGCGGAATACGGCTTCGCCTATTCCGCCCTACGGCAGGCTTCGTTTTGTACCGTTGCAGATGATACATGCGCACCCAATCAATGGATCTACTTGTACAGGTTTTGAGCGAGCGGTTTTTCGTAGATCAAGGCGCAAGGGCTGAATCACGAGGGAGCGTACATCCAGTACGTGACCGAGCTAGATGCTACTGGCAACGAAGCCATGCGGAAGCAAGCCACTCGATTTTGCTTCTATTCGCACGGGTTTTGAGCGAGCGTTTTTTCGCAAATCGAGGCGCAGGGGGCAGATTGCGAGGGAGCGTACATTTCAGTACGTGACCGAGCAAGATGCTGCCTGCAACGAAGAGTTGCGGAAAACAAGCCGCTCAAAACTAGAGGTCAATTTGATAGCGGATATATGGCACCCGCCCTTGCGCCTCGGGCATGTCCAGTACGGATTCCAGCTGGTTCTGCGGTTGTGGCTTGTCCAGCAGGTTACGGGCACCGATGCTGATCTTGCCGTACTGGCCGGTGTCCCAGCCCATTTCCAGGTTGTAGCTGGGGTTGATGGCGGGGTCGGCCCATGCGCGGGCGGTGCCGGGGAGGGTGGCTTCCGTGTAGACCGAGCCGATGAAGCCGCCGGCTTGCCAGTCCACGCCCATCAGGGTGCGGTGATGATTTTCCAGGTCGCGGATATTCAACAGGCCGGTATTGCCCGGGTTCACCTGATAACGCAGACCACTGAACAGGCGCAGGAAGTGGTTGTCCTGCCCCCAGGAGTAGCTCAGATCCATGTTGAGGTTGTTCAGGCCCTGTTGCTGGCCCGCCAGCGGCGAGGTGGTGGCGTTGCCGTTCAGGGAGAGGGAGAGGGCGATATGATCGCTGCCCGGTATGGGGGTTTCCAGCAACTCTACTTGCGTGGGCTCACTGGCGACCGGGGCGGGTTCTGCTGCCACAGCCGCACCGCTCAGCAGGGTGAGCAGGCTGGATACAATGGTCAGCAGTTTCAGTTTCATCACGCGCTCGGTTCTAATGTTTAGCGAAATTCTAACAGGGCCATGGGCTGGAACCAAGTCACCCATTGGCAATGGGTGGGTTCATCACCCTCCGTGGCGTGATTCGTGATTGTTCATGGTGCCCGGCCCGGCAGGTTTCAGTCTATCAGTGAGACGCGAAAGGAATGTGAAAGTTCGCACATTTGGCGGTTTTGTGTCGCAAAAAAGGGGCCGGAGAGGCCCCTTGTTACAGTGGACGGGGTCGATGATTTATGCCGGTTGCAGTTGGGCCATCATGGCGGTGAGCTGGTCGCGAAGATTCAGTTTTTCCATTTTCAGGCGGGTCAGTTGGCTGTGGTCCAGGCCGTGCAGTCGTTCCATTTCTGCAATTTGTTCGTCCAGTTTCTGGTGTTTTTCGTAGAGCCTGCGAAAGGCCTTGTCTTCCAGAAGGGTTTCCAGCTCATCTTGATGGTTTTCGAACATGTGTAACCTCCGGTGATTGCGGTTGACGGGCAGTTTGGGCTGCCGCGGGTCGGGGCAATGCGTGATTGCCGTCAGGGTCAGGCGCCTTGGCCTGAGCGCAGCCGGGGCTCGATAGCGGACCGGCCTGCGGGTGTGGAGCCTGGAAAGGCTTGCCCCACACTCTGATGACCTACGCTAGCGCGATTTGGTTCCCACTTCAAGGGCAAAAGGGAGGCAGAGGGCGGGCCTATTGCTGACCGGGTTTGACGATGACGATTTCCACCCGCCGGTTGGCACTGCGGCCCATGGGGGTTTCATTGCTGGCAATGGGGTGTTCCTCGCCGTATCCAACCGTGTGGATGCGTTGGGCCGGGATACCGGCAGCCACCAGTGCGTCAGCCACGGCCTGCGCCCGTTGCAGCGAGAGCTTCTTGTTGAAGGCGGCGGAGCCCCGGTTGTCGGTATGGCCTTCCACCCGGATGGTGTGGTTGGGGTATTTGCCGAGAAATTCCACCAGCTGGGCGATTTCGGCGCGGGTATTGTCCTTGAGTTTGGCCTCGCCGGTGGCAAAGCTGATGTCCCCCAGTGTAACGACCAGTCCACGGGTGGTTTCCCGCGCCTTGAAGGTGGCCAGCTGCTTTTGCAGGTCTTTCATGGCCTGGGCGGTCAGTTCCGCTTCCTGACGGGCCAGTTGTGCTTCACGCTCACTGGCCTTGGCCACCCGCCGGGCGGCTTCGGCCTGTTGCCGGGCCAGCTTCGCTTCCCTGGCGGCGCGATCGCGTTCTTCCCGTGCACGGCGGGCTTCTTCCCGCGCGCGCTCGGCTTCTTCCTGACTGGCCCGGCTCAGCAGCAGGGCCTGTTCGGCTTCACGCCTGGCCAGTTCGGCTTCAGCCGCCTTGATGTCGATTTTCAGCTGGGCTTCCCGCTGTTCCAGCTGGCGCTGTTGCGCTTGCGCCCAGTGCAGTTGTGCCTGAAAGCGGGCGATCTCGATCATCTTGTCGGCCAGATAACGGCGGTGTGCCTTGGTGTTGCTGCGAGTGGCCGCGCTCATGCGTTCGATGGCGGCGCGGGCCTGTTGCATGGATTGCGGGTCGAGGTAGTCCTTGAGGCGGGCATCCTGTTGCAGTTGTTGCAGTTGGTGCAGCAGGTCTTCCCGGTCCAGATCCCGGCCCGGGGTGGTGGCACAGGCGGACAGCAGCAGGGTGAGCGGTATCAGCCAGTAGCGGCACATCATTGCAGCTCTCCCTGTAGCTGGTTCAGTTGTTGTTCGAGGCGGCGCACCCGATCGTTGGTCTGATTCATTTGTTGCACGGCTCGCGCGGCTCTGGATTTGGTCAGGGCCAGATGGGCATCCAGTGCCGCCTGTTCCAGCAGGAGGGCCGCGCGAGCACGGTCGCGTTCGTCCATGGCTTGCTGCCAGAGATCCAGTTTCTTCTGCGCGAAACGGTACTCGATGGGCGCGAGGGTTTCTGCCTGGGCTTGTCGGGCCTGTTCCAGCAGGTCGCGGACCTGGGTATCTTCAGGAACAGTCGGGCGCGTGGGTGCGCACGCAACCAGCAGAAGGAGACAGCCGGACAGGAGAAACGGTTTCATGCGGTACTCGGGATGATTGGGCAGCGGGTATTTTGGAGAGCCTACGGCGGTTTTTCAAGCGATGGGCACGGTTGGCTGCATTTTTTGCGGGCGTGCGTGTAAACTTGGGGGTTCCTGCGCAGTATTTTTCGAGGGGACGCCATGGATCTTTCCTATTTTCTCAAGTTGATGGTGCAGAAGGAGGCTTCGGACATGTTCCTCAGCACGGGTGCGCCGGTCAACATCAAGGTGGAAGGCAAGCTGCACCCGCTGGGTAGCACCGGTTTGCCGCCCGGCATGATCAAGAAGATCGCCTATTCACTGATGGACGAGGGGCAGGTGCCCGAGTTCGAGCAGGAGCTGGAGCAGAATCTGGCCATTTCGGTCAAGGGTGCCGGCCGCTTCCGGGTCAATGTCTTCAAGCAGCGTGGTGAAGTGGGCATGGTGATCCGCCATATCAAGAGCGAGATTCCCAATGTGGAGAGCCTGCGTCTGCCACCCTTGCTCAAGGAACTGGTGATGGTCAAGCGGGGGTTGATTCTGGTGGTGGGCGCTACCGGTTCGGGTAAGTCCACCACCCTGGCGGCCATGATCGATCACCGAAACAGCAATGCCACCGGCCATATCCTCACCATTGAAGATCCCATCGAATTTCTGCACAACCACAAGAAATCCATCGTCAACCAGCGGGAAGTGGGCATCGATACGCTGACCTATGCCAATGCGCTGAAAAACGCCATGCGTGAGGCGCCGGATGTGATTCTCATCGGTGAGATCCGGGACCGGGAGACCATGCAGGCGGCCATTGCCTATGCCGAAACCGGTCATCTGTGCTTGGCGACCCTGCATTCCAACAATGCCGACCAGACACTGGGACGCATTCTCAACTTCTTCCCCGAGTCGGCACACAAGCAGTTGCTGATGGATCTCTCGCTGAATCTCAACGCCGTGATTTCCCAGCGGCTGGTGCTGGACAAGAATGGCAAGCGTATTCCGGCCTGTGAGATTCTGGTGACGACGCCGCTGATCAAGGACATGATCCGCAAGGGACAGATCAACGATATCAAGGACGCCATGGACAAGTCCCTGGATGCCGGCATGCTCACCTTCGATCGTTCGCTGATGGAGTTGTACATGAGCGGCAAGATCGAGATGGAAGAGGCGTTGAAGAATGCCGATTCACCGGACGGGTTGGCGGTGAAGATTCGCATGGAGGAAGGCACCAAGGCCGATCTGCCGGACGAATTCGACCCTTCCATTGGCGAGGAAGACCCTTACGACCCCAATCTGTTCGGCTAGGCTGCGGCCTTCAGCCGTGGAAGGTGGGTGCCAGTTCGCGCAGGCCGTTGATGAACATTTGCACGGCCATGATCAACAGCAGCATGCCCATCAGCCGCTCCAGCGCGGCCAGACCCCGGTCGCGCAGAATCTTGTAGAGCAGGGGGGCCACCAGCAGCACCAAGGCGGTAAAGCCCCAGGCAATCAGCAGTGCAACCAGCAGGGCGCCCTGCTTGGCGGGCCAGGATTTGACCATCACCATCAGGGTGGCCAGGGTGGAAGGCCCGGCAATCATGGGCAGGGCGATGGGCACGATCAGCGGTTCGCCGTCCGCGGCGTACATGCTGTCACCCTTGCGCGGGAAGATCATCTTCAGGCCGATAACGAAGAAAATGATGGCACCGGCGATGGTGATGGACTGGGTTTCCAGATGAAACAGACTGAGAAACTGCTGCCCGAAGAAAAGAAAGATCAGCAGTATCACCAGCCCGATCATCAGCTCGCGCAGAATCACCCGGTAATGCCGTTCCGGCGCCACTTCCTTCAATGCTGAAAGCAACAGCGGCACATTGCCGAAGGGGTCGATGACCAAAATCAAGGTGAGTACGGCAGAAATCAGGGTGAACTGGCTGGACATGATGATTTTTTACTCAACAGGCGATGGGGCGGGTTGGCTGGTGGCCGTTTCATTGCGTGGGCACGGGAGGCGCCAGACCCGCGGTGGCCCGGGCATAGTCCAGACCCTGATCCCGCGCATCCTCCATGGCGATCAGCCACTGCTGGTAACCAGCGGGAAAACCGTCCCCGGCCAGTGAACGGGCTCGGTGGGCGCTTTCCAGCGCGGCTTGCAGTTGCTGATTTTGCCACAACAACAGGGCGTGAATCATCTGGGTATTGAAGTCATGCCGGGCCAGTTCGGAGTTCATCTTCAACCACTGCAGGCCCTTTTCCGGCTGTTTTTTTTGCCAGCAGGCATAGGCGATCTGGTTGCGGGCCAGATGGGCCGGGTAGGCCATCTGCCGGCTTTCGGCCTGTTGTATGATCCGGGGTAGAGACTCGATCAGGCGGTCGGGTTCGGGATGGTGACGGTTGCTGCTGTCCAGATATTCGATACGGGCCAGCAATACTCCCTCGATATCACCCAGTTTTTTACTGTCCCGGGCCAGTTGCTCGAACAGACGGATGGCCTCGGGGAGATGCCCCAGGCTCTTGTAGATGGTGGCGATCTGGAAGCGGGCGATCAGGGCATTCTGTTCGTTGCCCAGCTGGATGTAGGACTGCTCGGCCTTCTGGTACCAGCGCATGGCTTCCTCCAGGTGATTGCCGCTCAGGGCGACATTGCCCAGATTGAACCAGGCGCTGGTCTGCAGGGTTTGCAAGCCCTGCTCGGCGCAGGTTTGCTCCGATTGCAGCAGCCAGTGTCGGGCTTCATCCAGCCGGTTGAGCCGCTGCAGGGTGGTGCCCATGTTCATCTGCAGGCGTGCGCGCTGTTCCGGGGTCATGGGCCAGTCCGGAGATTCCAGCATGGTCCGGGTGGTACGCAGGGATTCTTCCAGCTTTCCCTGGCTGTACTGAATGTTGCCCAGGGTCAGCAGGGCCAGATAGCGAGCCTGCCATGGCGCGCCCTTCATGCCCAGTACCTGTTGCAGATGCTCATGTGCCAGGTCAATGTCTCCCAGGCGTTCTTCCACCTTGCTCAGGTGGGCCAGCGCCATGGCGAAGTCGGGTGCCTGCCCCACGGCAATCTGCAGGTATTGCCGGGCCAGCTTCCACTGATCCTGATGCAGGGCCTCCAGTGCCAGCGCATAGGCCTGGTTGGCCTGCGGGCTGCTGCTGTAGCGGGCCATGTCTTCCGCGATGCGCGTGTTCGGGCGATGGGGCTGGGCCAGCCGCAGGGCGAGTTTGCGTGCCAGTTGGGTCAGATCATTGCCTTGCAGGCGCAGGGTCGGGCCGGGTCCATCCCGGCCAAGCCAGTGGGCTTCCAGCGTATCGGGAATGGGGTCGCCGCTGATCCGGGTCACCAGAATGCGGTCACAGCCCAGATCCACGCACATTTTGGTGAGCAGGGTGTTGGGTTCCCGTTCGGCATCGGGGTGAGCCTGCAGCCAGGAAACCACCTTGCGGCCGGGTACCAGCTGTAACCTGGGCGTATTGGCCAGCATTTCAGCCACCATTTCCATCAGGCCCAGAGAAACCCAACTGTACTGCACATTGTCCTGTGGGTAGTCAAAAGGCAACAGCGCCAGTTTTTGATTGGCCGTGCTGGTTTCCGCGGGCTTTTCGCGCCCGTTTTGAAAAAGCACCACGACGATCAGCAACAGCAGCAATGCCGGTGCCAGCCAGCGGGGCAGGCCGGGTCGCCCGTGCGGCAGCATTTCGGGAGGGTGCAGGGTTGTCTGCGTCTCGTCCGCTGTGATTTCTTCCACCGGCGCCAGCCAGCGAAAGCCCCGCCCATGCACGGTCTGGATGTATCGCGGGGATTTGCCGTTGTCTTCCAGCAGCTGCCGTGCCCGGTGTATCAGTTGTGACAGGGAAGCATCGCTGACCATGCGGCCCGGCCACAGCGTTTCGATCAGCTGATCCCGGCTGACCACACCCTCCCGTTGTGCTATGAGCAGATGCAGTAGATCCAGCACTCTGGGGTCGCATTCCACGACCTGCCCGTCACGCAAGAGTGCGGGTGGGTCCTGTTGCAATTGATAGCTTCCAAATCGAAACATGCGGGGGGGGTGTTTTTCGGGTTCGCGAACAGTATAGCAATTTCTGGCGGTATCTCCGTTGCCCCGACAGGGTAAATCCCGGTTTTGATGAGCGTTCTTGGGCTGGAAAGCCTGCTGTGGGAGAATGTGTCACTGGAACCTTTCTGGAGCAAGTGGATATGTCCCTGCTGTTACAAACACATGAATTGCCTCCTTTCGAACAACTGAAGATCGAGGAGATCGAACCCGCGCTGGATGCCCTGCTGGCCGAGAGCCGCCAGTGCCTGCAGCGGCTGTTGCAGAATGAATCGCCGGACTGGGCCAGTTTGATGCAACCCTGGCTGGCGCAAGAGGAAAAACTATCGGAGTTCTGGTCGCCCATCACCCACTTGCATGGAGTGGCCAACAGCGATGCCCTGCGCCCGGTCTACGAGGCCTGTGTGGCCAAGATCAGTGCCTGGCATACCGAAGTGGGCCAGAACGAGGCGCTGTACCAGGCCATCCGCCGGCTGCAATCGCATCCGGAGGCCGAACACTACACACAGGCGCAGAAAAAACTCCTGGCTGACATGTTGCAGGGTTTCGAACTGTCCGGCGTGGCCCTGCCGCCGGAAGCACGCGCGCGCTTTGCGGAAAACCGTCAGGCCCTGACGCGACTGAGTACCCGTTTTGGCAACCAGGTGATGGATGCCACCGAGGGCTGGTCCCTGCTGCTGGAGGATGAACAGGCGCTGGCCGGCCTGCCGGAACAGGCCCGGGCACAGCTGGCGGACAACGCTCGTCGACACGAGCAGGCCGGTTGGCGGCTGCAGCTGGACATGCCGTCCTATCTGCCGGTGATCACCTATGCCGAGGACCGCGAACTTCGGCGCACGGTCTACGAGGCCTTTGCCACCCGCGCATCCGATCAGGGGCCGCAGGCCGGCCAGTGGGACAACGGCCCGGTGATGATGGAGATCCTGCAAAAGCGCCAGCAGCAGGCTGAACTGCTGGGCTATGAAAACTATGCGGCGCTTTCACTGGCCACCAAGATGGCGGACAGCCCGGCGGAAGTGGAGCGGTTTCTGGAGCAACTGCTTGCCCCGGCAAAGCAGGCCGCGGAGCAGGATCTGGAAACCCTGCGCGCCTTTGCCCGGGAAGAACTGGGCATGGAAGCGTTGCAGGTCTGGGATGTGGCCTATGCCAGTGAAAAGCTGCGCGAGGCCCGCTACCAGCTGAACGAGGAAATGCTGCGCCCCTATTTCCCCTTCCCCAAAGTATTGCAGGGCATGATGGACATTGCCGGCAGCCTGTTCGGGCTGCGCTTTCAGCCACGCGAAGGGGTGCAGGCCTGGCATGAAACCGTCACTTTCTGGGACATCCATGATGCCCGGGATGGCCGTCACCTGGCCGCCTTCTATCTGGACCCCTACGCCCGGGACAAGAAGCAGGGCGGGGCCTGGATGGACATTTGCCGCAGCCTGCATCAGCTGCGCGAAAGCCGGCAGTACCCGGTGGCCTATCTGGTGTGCAATTTCTCCCCACCGGTGGACGGACGCCCCAGCCTGCTGCGGCATGACGAGGTCATCACCCTGTTCCATGAATTTGGCCATGGCCTGCACCACATGCTCAGCCGGATTGACCTGCCGCCGGTGTCCGGCATTTCCGGGGTGGAATGGGATGCGGTGGAACTGCCCAGCCAGTTCATGGAGAATTTCTGCTGGCAGCGGCAGGGGCTGGACAAGCTCTCCGCCCATGTGGAAACCGGCGAGCCCCTGCCACAGGCCCTGTTCGAACGGATGCAGGCGGCGCGCCATTTCCAGGCCGGCATGGGGTTGGTGCGGCAACTGGAGTTCGCCTTTTTCGATATTCGCCTGCACCAGCACACGCATTTCGATGAAGATACGGTCCTGTCGGTATTGCAGCAGGTGCGTGAGCAAGTCAGCG
The DNA here is from genome assembly GCA_015485125.1 of Lysobacterales bacterium. Lineage (GTDB taxonomy): Bacteria > Pseudomonadota > Gammaproteobacteria > Xanthomonadales > S139-57 > S139-57. Next base: position 9,062 of record WFUE01000004.1, read on the forward strand.
TGTTGCCCTACCCGGAATGGAACCGCTTTCCCCACGCCTTTGGCCATATCTTTGGCGGCGGTTATGCCGCCGGGTATTACAGCTATCTCTGGGCCGAACAGCTGGCGGCGGACGCCTTTGCCCGCTTCGAGGAGGAAGGCGTGTTCAACCCGGCCATCGGCGCGCATTTTCGCGAGGAGATTCTGGAGGTGGGCGGCTCCCGCCCGGCGGCGGATTCCTTTGTGGCCTTCCGGGGCCGAAAGCCCAGCATTGCGCCACTGCTGAAAAGCTATGGAATCGGTTACAATGACGGCCCCGACAGCACGCAGGTGAAAACCGCATGAACACTGCTACTACGACCCCCTGCAGCCACAAGGAACAAACGGTCCGGCCGGAGGATCTGCCCGTGTGCTGCCCGCCCCGGAATGAAAGCCTGTGGAATGCGCATCCGCGTGTCTATCTGGGCCTGAATGAAGATGGCGAAGCGGTCTGCCCCTATTGCAGCACACGCTTCCGGTTGAGCGAACGCTGAAACGGTGCGCATCGCCTGGTTTCGTGACGGCAAGCCCGGGCATGAAAACCAGGCGCTGGGCTTGCTGGAAGCGCTGCAAGCCCGTTGTGACTGCCATTGGCAAGCGCATGATGTGCGTCAGGGGGGCAGCGGGCATTTTCTGCGCCGGCAAGGCCCCTTTCAGCTGGCCGTGGCCGCCGGTCATGCCACCCATGGGGCATTGTGCCGGGCACGCTTTTCCGGTGTGCGTACCGTCTTGCTGATGCGACCTTCACTGCCTTTCTGGCTGGCTCGGCGCTGTTTCGATACCATGATCATCCCGCAGCACGACCAGCCGCCTGAACATGCCAGGGTACTGGCCACCCGGGGTGCGCTGAACCGCATGCATCCACAAAAACCGCAGGCCCAAACCGGCATGATCCTGCTGGGTGGGCCCTCCGCCCATGTGTGCTGGGAAGATGAGCGGCAACTGGAGCGCGTGCAGATGCTGCTGCATGCCGATGCCGGTTGGCGGTGGATACTGGCCGATTCCCGCCGCACACCCGAAGCCACCCGGCAGGGGCTGAGATTCCTGGCCGGGCAGACGGGCGCGCACTACCAGCCCTGGGAAGCGTGCCCACCCGGCTGGTTGGCAGAAACCCTGCCGCAGCAGGCGCGCATCTGGGTCAGTGCCGATTCGGTTTCCATGATCTATGAAGCACTGTCCACCGCTGCGGACGTGGGGCTGTTGCCCGTGCAGTGGAAAAAAGCCAACCGGTTGGCCATGGGGCTGGAAACCCTGCTGGCACAGCAATGGCTGTTGCCTTTCGAAACATGGCGGCAGGGAGCGGACTTTCCGTCACGACCGATATTGCAGGAAGCCGACCGGGCGGCGGAATGGTTGTTGCAAACCTTGCCGGAGGCAGTGAACACATGCGGGTGATGCAGGTATTGCCGGCGCTGGATGCGGGCGGGGTGGAAACCGGCACGCTGGAAATCGGGCGTGCGCTGGTGGCGGCCGGGCATGAGTCGCTGGTGGTTTCCGCTGGCGGGCGGATGGTGGCGCAACTGGAGGCGGAAGGCAGCCGTCATCTCGCGCTGGATATTGGTCGCAAGTCCCCGGTGACCTTGCTCAAGGTGCGGGCCATGCGGCGGTTGTTGCGCCGGTACAGCCCGGACATCCTGCATCTGCGCTCCCGCCTGCCGGCCTGGATTGCCTGGTGGGCCTGGCAAGGGCTGCCGCCGGCCGAGCGGCCGCGGCTGGTCACCACCGTGCATGGCAGTTACAGTGTGTCCCGCTATAGCGCCATCATGACCCGTGGCGAACGGGTGATCGCCGTTTCGGAACATATCCGCGACTATATCTTGCAAAACTACCCGGATGTGGAGCCCGAGCGCATCAGCGTGATTCATCGCGGGGTGGATCCGGATCAATATTTTCCAGGCTATCAGCCCACGGCCGAATGGCTGAAGCAATGGGAAGCACAGTATCCACAGACTCGGGGTCGCGAGCTGCTGCTGATGCCGGGGCGCCTGACCCGCTGGAAGGGGCAGCTGGATTTTCTTCAGGTACTGGCGCGATTGCGCCAGCAGGATGACCGCCTGATGGGCGTGCTGGTGGGGGAGGCGCATCCGCGCAAACAGCATTTTCGTGAGGAACTCGAGGCGGAAATTGACCGCCTTGGTTTGCGGGAACAGGTCGTGCTGACCGGCCACCGCAGTGATTTGCGCCAGATTCTGTCACAGGCGCGGCTGGTGTTTGTGCTCTCGCGCCAGCCGGAGGCCTTTGGCCGTACCGCGCTGGAGGCGCTGGCACTGGGCAAGCCCGTGGTGGGCTATGACCACGGCGGCACGGGGGAGATTCTTCAGGCCATGTACCCGCAGGGGCGGGTGTTGCCGGGTTCGGTGGATGCGGTGGTGGCCCGCGTGCAGTCGCTGTTGCAACAACCCGGCGAGGTTGGCCCCGTGGCCTTTACCCTGTCTGCAATGACGGAGGCAACCCTGTGTCTGTATCAGGAACTTTACCGCGATTCGAGCACTTCAGGCCGGTGAAACGGCGGCGGTATCGCTGCCCAGCAACTTCTTGATCTTTTTCATGCCGCGTTCGATCAGGCTGCTCTTTCTCTGCGGCAGAATACGGCAGCGTTTGTCGATGATATCGCGTGCCAGGGTGAGGATGTGGCGGGTCATCAGCGCCTGGCCGCTCTTGTTGACCAGCAGGCAGTTCTTGGTGTTGGGAGAATACCAGGCCAGTCGGGCCGTGGTGGTGCTGTCGTCATCGCCCAGGCGGTATTCCAGCCAGGTACCGAAGGGCAGGTGCTGCAGTTCTTCCACGAGCAGTTTTTCTTCTTCGGTGAGGGTGTCCTCGGCAGGCTGGTCGATGGCGATCTTGTCCGATTCAGCCTTTTTCTGCACCGCAGCCGCCTTGTCGAAAATCTGCTCGTCCACTACCTGCATTTTCTTGGGAATGGGTTGGGGTTTGACCGCTGCCAGCGCCCAGCCCTGCACATAGGCCAGCTCGGCCACCAGCTTGCGGGCGTCGCTTTCGAAGGTGCCGGTTTGCAGCAGGCATTGGAGCACTTGCTGGCGCAGGTCTTCGGCCTGGGATTTCAGCCTGATTCGCTTCTCATCGTCCGGTTGCACCTGCACGGATTCGGCCAGCGTCTCTGTCAGGTGCCAGGCCTCCTCCCACTGGGGGCTGTCTTCCCCATGGCGGGTCAGGGTCAGTGCAAGGTAGTTGGCCCAGGAAATGGTAAAGAAGCGTTCCAGGAAGGGGGACAGTTCAATGCCCTGGGTGAACTGTTCCACGGTTTCCGCCGCTTTCTGCCGTGCCAGAAACAGCCGTTCCCGGCCCTGGAAGGTTTCAGCGCTGCGCTGCTTGTTGCGTTCGAACTTCTGTTCCGCCTTCTGGCGGGCGGTGGCAATGTCTTCACACAGTTCGTTGAAGATGTCGAGATTGTTGTCAAACTCGTCCAGTACCCGCTGTACTACCTTGCGCACCAGCGGCATGACATGACGTTCCCTTTCGCCCCCTTCGACCCAGTCACGGCCCAGATCGGCCAGGGCTTCCAGCAGAGCCCGGGGCGGGCTGTCCTGCCGGCGGAAGAAGTCTTCGTTCATCAGCGCCACTTTCAGCATGGGCAGTTCCAGCTTGAAAATTTCGACCTTGACCGCCGGGTCGATTTTTTCGTCTTCCAGAATGTACTCGAACAGCAGGCCCACCAGGTCGATGATGTCCTCGGTGAGTTCATTCATCACCGGTGTGGCTTCTTCGGTTTCCAGTTCCAGCAGCTGGTTGGCGATTTGCTGCTTGACCTGGGCCATGTTCTGCGGCCGGGTCAGGCTTTCCGGGTTTTCTTCCAGCAGCGCGTTTTGCAGCAGGGTGAGAATGCCAATTACATCCGACAGTTGCGCGTCCACCCGGTTGGGTACCTGCTCCCGGCTCATGCCGCGAATCTTGGGGGAGAACCGTTGTGGCCGGCTTTGCTGCAGCATGTCCTGTACCACGTTGTACAGGCGGGTTTCCCGCTGTATCTGTTGTGGCGCCGGGCTGTAGAGCTGGCTGGGCGTCCACGGGTGCTTGCCGGCCGGATCCGCAGGTGGAATGGCGTGGTTTTCCGGTTGCCACCAGGGTGTTTCAGCCACGGGCTGTGCGGGTGCGGATACAGGAGGTACGGGCCCGTTGAAGCCTGCCGGGATGTCCGCGGGCGTCGTGATGTTGCCGGCAGGCACGGAAGTTGTTCCTTGCTCCTGGAAGTGGGCGGGCCCTGTTGCAGGCGGAGTTGCCGAGACCCCGCCCTGAGCGGGGGCTGCCTGCCCGGGCATGGCTGGGTTGGTCACGGGCTGGCCCGGCATGGCAGTGGACCCGTAGGGTTGCCCTGGCATAGAAGGGGATCCGTAGGGTTGGCCCATGTCACCATTCCCTGGGGGCATCCCGGTTGCAGGCTGGCCAGGGGGTGCAGTCCCGGCTGTGGAAGTTTGCTCTGTCTGCGGAGTTTCCGCTGCTTGCGGGTTTGCATCGCTGGTCGTGGCACCCTGCTTTTTGATGCCGTCAAACTTGAAATCCGGCAGAATGCCGGCTTCGATCAAGAGCTGGTTGATGGCATGGATCCAGCCGTCGAACTCCTTGCCAAACAGCTTTCCCAGTCGTTTCAGAAAGAGCAGGCGGACTTCCAGCGAGACGTCCATGGTTTCCACCTGCTTGCGCAGGGCTTCCAGCCAGGCGTCCGGGCTGAGCGGGCAACATTCGGGTTCCAGTTCTTGCTGCCCCACCATAAAGGCATGCCGTTTTTCCAGGGGGTAGAGTTCCTTGAAACTGCCCTGTTCCAGCCTGGCCTTGAGATCGCTGATGGCCAGGGTCAGTTCCAGATCTTCCCCGTCCAGCAGGCTGAGACTGCCATCTTCCAGTGAGCTTTCTTCCTCCACAGCCCTGAAACGATGTTTGCCACCGGTTTGGAAGAAGGTTTCCATGCCCTGTCGCAGGGCCTGTTGGTAATTGTCGGTGAAGCGGGTCTGAATCTTGCGCATCTGGCGCATGCCCGCCAGCCAGGTTTCCTGTTCCTGGTTGCTTTTGCACTGGCGGGCTTTTTCAAACAGCTCGTCATCAAACTTTTCGAACAGGGTCTGCATGGGGGTGACCAGCGTGCTGGCAAGCTGGGTCGACACCCGCTGCAGCGGGTGGTTCAGTGGTATCTTGCTTGCGAGGGTCCGATTCAAGGCGAAATCCTTCTCCAGGTGCCTGCATAAGTGGTTGCATTGTAACCATTTTGCCGACATGGTGTCATCCGTATGCGTTTTTTTGTGCAGGCGGAACGGAGACTGGTTGTGCAATCGGCCTTGCGGCTCGCGTACAATGCCGCAGAAACGTGATTTGCTGGAGATGTGCATGAACATTCTTGTCATTGGTGGCGGCGGGCGGGAACACGCCCTGGCCTGGAAGCTGGCACAGTCGGAGCGGGTGGAAAAGGTCTTTGTCGCACCCGGTAATGCGGGTAGCGCACGGGAGGCCGGGGTGGAGAATGTACCCGTGGCCGCCGAGGATATCGACGGCCTGCTGGCTTTTGCCCGCTCGGCTGCCGTGGACTTGACCGTGGTGGGGCCGGAAGCGCCCCTGGTGGCCGGTGTGGTGGACCGTTTTCAGCAAGCCGGCCTGGCCTGTTTCGGCCCGAGCGCCGCGGCTGCGCAACTGGAAGGCTCCAAGGCTTTCAGCAAGGATTTTCTCGCCCGTCACGGCATTCCCACCGCCCGCTATGCCACTTTCGAATCGGTGGAGCCGGCGCTGGCCTGGGTGCGGGAGCATGGCGCGCCCGTTGTGGTCAAGGCCGATGGGCTGGCGGCTGGCAAGGGGGTGATCATCGCCCAGACGGTGGAAGAAGCGGAGGCGGCCATCCGCGACATGCTGGCCGGCAACCGTTTCGGCGAAGCGGGTCACCGGGTGGTGGTGGAATCTTTCCTGCGGGGAGAGGAAGCCAGTTTCATTTGCATGGTGGACGGAGAGCATGTCCTGCCGCTGGCATCCTCACAGGATCACAAGGCCCGGGATGACGGCGATCGGGGGCCCAATACCGGCGGCATGGGCGCGTACTCGCCGGCACCGGTGGTGGATGGAGCCATGCACGATCGCATCTTGCGGGAAGTGATTCAGCCGGTGGTGGCGGGCATGGCCGCCGAAGGGCATCCTTTCACGGGCTTTCTCTATGCTGGCCTGATGATCGCGCCGGATGGCACGCCCAATGTGCTGGAATTCAATGTGCGATTTGGCGACCCGGAGACCCAGCCCATACTCATGCGCCTGCAATCCGATCTGCTGACACTCTGCGAGGCCGCGCTGGCAGGGCGGCTGGATGAAGTGCAGGCCGAGTGGGATGCGCGCCCGGCGCTGGGCGTGGTGATGGCGGCGGAAGGCTACCCCGACAGCGTGCGCAAGGGGGATGTGATCGAAGGTCTGGATGGGCTGGACGGAGATGGCATCAAGGTTTTTCATGCCGGCACGGCACTGCGCGATGATCAGGTGGTTACGGCTGGTGGGCGTGTCCTGTGTGTTTGCGCCCTGGGCGACGATCTGCGCCAGGCACGGGATCGAGCCTATCAGGCAGCCAGCCGGATTCACTGGCCCGGTGCCTTCTATCGTCAGGATATCGGCCACCGTGCACTGAACCGGCCCTGAAGATATATTCGAGATATCGCATATTGTGCAATGACGGGCCGGTGCATTTCCGGTAGAATGGTCTCCCGGTTCGGCAGCGCTGGCTGCCTTTTTCTGTTTGACCGGGAATATTCATGACTTCACTGATTTTCGTGACAGGCGGCGTGGTCTCTTCACTGGGCAAGGGCATCGCCTCCGCCTCGCTGGCTGCCGTGCTGGAATCCCGTGGCCTCAAGGTCACCATGCTCAAGCTGGACCCTTATATCAATGTGGATCCGGGTACCATGAGCCCGTTTCAGCACGGGGAGGTTTTTGTCACCGCCGACGGCGCGGAAACCGATCTGGACCTCGGCTATTACGAGCGCTTCGTGCGTACCCGCATGAGCCGGGACAACAACTACACCACCGGACAGATCTACGAGAATGTCATCCGCAAGGAACGCCGGGGCGATTATCTCGGTGGCACCGTGCAGGTCATCCCGCACATCACCGACGAAATCAAGCGCTGCGTGCGCAAGGCGGCCGAAGGCCATGACGTGGCCATGGTGGAAATCGGTGGCACGGTCGGTGATATCGAATCCCTGCCCTTTCTCGAAGCCATCCGCCAGCTTGGCGTGGAAGAAGGGCCGGATAATGCCCTGTTCATGCACCTGACGCTGGTGCCCTACATCCGCGCGGCTGGTGAGATCAAGACCAAGCCCACCCAGCACTCGGTGAAGGAGTTGCGGTCCATTGGCATCCAGCCGGACATCCTGCTCTGCCGTACCGAATGCCCCATCAGTGACGAGGAACGGCGCAAGATCGCCCTGTTCACCAATGTGCCCGAGCGCGGGGTGATCCCGGCCATGGATGTGGACAACATCTATGCCCTGCCGGCCTATCTGCGCGAGCAGGGGCTGGATGACCTGGTGGTGGAGCGGCTGGGGCTGAAGGCCGGCGAGGCGGATTTGAGCGAATGGCAGGAAGTGGTGGACGCCATGGCACATCCGGAGGCGGAAGTGGATATCGCCATGGTGGGCAAATATGTCGAACATTCGGATGCCTACAAATCGCTGATCGAGGCCCTGCGCCACGGCGGGCTGGATGACCGGGTCCAGGTCAATATCCATCCCATCGATGCCAGTGGCCTGGACGAGGGCGATGTTTCCACGCTGGCGGATTTCGATGCGGTGCTGGTGCCCGGTGGCTTCGGCCAGCGTGGTTTTGCCGGCAAACTGCACGCCGTGCGTTATGCCCGTGAGCAACGGGTACCCTACCTGGGCATCTGTCTGGGCATGCAGGTGGCCGTCATCGAATATGCCCGCCATGTGGCCGGGCTGGAAGGTGCCAACTCCACGGAAATGGAACGCCAGTGCGAACATCCGGTTATCGCCCTGATTACCGAGTGGCTGGACGCCTCCGGTGAAGTGAAGAAGCGTAACGAAACCTCGGATCTGGGCGGTACCATGCGCCTGGGCGAACAGGGCTGCCGCCTCAAGGCCGGCACCCTGGCACACCGCATGTACGGTGCGGACATCATCCACGAACGGCATCGTCATCGTTACGAATTCAACAATTACTACCGGCAAGCGCTGGAAGACGCCGGGCTGGAGTTCTCCGGCCGGTCGCTGGATGACACCCTGGTGGAAGTCATCGAGATTCCGGAACACCCCTGGTTTGTGGCCTGCCAGTTCCACCCGGAATTTACTTCCACCCCCCGTGACCGCCACCCCCTGTTCACCGGATTCATCCGCGCGGCGCTGGCTCACCGCCGGCAGAAGCAGCAGGCGGAGAAGTGCGCATGAAGCTTTGCGGTTTCGAAGCGGGGCTGAATCACCCTCTGTTCCTGATTGCCGGCCCCTGCGTGATCGAGAGCCGGGCCATGGCGCTGGAAACGGCCGCGACGCTCAAGGAGATCACCGGCAACCTGGGCGTGCCTTTTATTTACAAGTCCAGTTTCGACAAGGCCAACCGTTCCTCCGTGCACAGCTATCGCGGGCCGGGCATGGCCGAGGGGCTGAAGATACTGGCCGAAGTGCGTGAGCAGGTGGGCGTGCCCGTCCTCACCGATGTGCACGAAGACACCCCGCTGGACGAAGTGACCGATGTGGTGGATGTGTTGCAGACCCCGGCCTTTCTCTGCCGCCAGACCAATTTCATCTTGCGGGTGGCCCGTGCCGGCAAGCCGGTCAACATCAAGAAGGGGCAGTTTCTCGCCCCCTGGGACATGAAACAGGTTGCGGAGAAAGCCTTGTCCACCGGCAACCGGCAGATCATGGTCTGCGAGCGTGGCGCCAGTTTCGGCTATAACAACCTGGTTTCCGACATGCGCGCGCTGGCGGTCATGCGTGACACGGGTTGCCCGGTGGTCTTCGACGCCACCCATTCGGTGCAATTGCCTGGTGGGCAGGGTGCCAGCTCCGGCGGGCAGCGGGAGTTCGTGCCCGTGCTGGCGCGCGCGGCGGTGGCTGCCGGTGTGGCCGGCCTGTTCATGGAAACCCACCCCGAGCCGGAAAAGGCGTTGAGCGACGGCCCCAATGCCTGGCCACTGGGGCAGATGGCCTCCCTGCTTTCCGTGCTCAAGGCGCTGGACGAGCAGATCAAGGCACAGCCTATGCATGAAAACGAATACTTGAATTTCGAGCAGGAAAACACATGAGCAAGATCAGACAGATTCAGGCGAGGGAGATTCTGGACTCCCGCGGCAACCCCACCGTCGAGGCGGACGTGGTGCTGGAGAACGGCACTCTGGGCCGCGCGGCCGTGCCCTCCGGTGCATCCACCGGTGCGCGCGAAGCCATCGAGCTGCGTGATGGCGACCCCGCGCGCTATGGCGGCAAGGGGGTGTTGAAGGCCGTGGGCCATGTCAATGACGAAATCGCCCGGCTGTTGCAGGGCCGGGATGTGCGCGAGCAGGCCGCGCTGGATGAGGCCATGATCAGCCTGGATGGTACCGACAATAAATCCCGGCTGGGCGCCAACGCATTGCTGGCCGTTTCCCTGGCCGCCGCCCATGCGGCCGCGGCGGATGCCGGTCAGGCACTGTTTCGCTATCTGGCCGGCGATCAGCCCGTGGAGCTGCCGGTGCCGATGATGAATATCATCAATGGCGGCGCGCATGCCGACAACAGCGTGGATGTGCAGGAGTTCATGATCATCCCCGCCGGTTTCGATCGTTTCAGCGAAGCCTTGCGCTGCGGGGTGGAAGTTTTCCACGCCCTGAAAAAAGTGCTGCATGATCGCGGGCTGGCCACCACTGTGGGCGACGAAGGCGGCTTTGCCCCTAACCTGTCTTCCAATGAAGAGGCCATGCAGGTAATCGTGGAGGCCGTACATGCCGCCGGCTACGACCTGGGCACTCATGTCTGGCTGGGGCTGGATATCGCCAGTTCTGAGTTCTACCAGGATGGTGTTTACAACCTGGCCTCGGAAAACCGCAGTCTGGATGCCGCCGGCATGGTGGATCTGCTGGCCGACTGGGTGGAACGCTACCCCATCATCAGCATCGAAGACGGGCTGGCTGAAGATGACTGGGCCGGCTGGAAACTGCTGACCGAACGGCTGGGCGACAAGGTGCAACTGGTGGGAGACGACCTGTTTGTCACCAATACGCAAATATTCCAGGAAGGCATCGATCAGGGCATTGCCAACTCCATCCTGATCAAGCTCAACCAGATCGGCACCCTGACCGAAACGCTGGAAGCCATCGAAATGGCCCGCAAGGCCGGTTACAGTGCCGTGGTTTCGCACCGTTCGGGAGAAACCGAGGACACCACCATCGCCGATCTCGCCGTGGCCAGCTCCGCCACCCAGATCAAGACCGGCTCCTTGTCTCGCTCCGATCGTGTGGCAAAATACAACCAGTTGCTGCGCATCGAACAGGCGCTGGGTGACAAAGCCTGCTATGCTGGCACCCACGCCTTCCGGCACCTGAACGGTTGAACGGCATGCCTTCGGGCATCAGGGAGAAGGGATGAAACTGTTGAACGCGGTATTGCTGCTGCTGTTACTGGCCCTGCAAGGCCAGTTGTGGCTGGGCGAGGGCGGCGTTCAAACCTGGCTGCATCACCGTGATCAGCGCCTGGCCACGGAGCGGGCCATTGCCTTGCGCGAGGCCCGCAACCAGGCCTTGCAGGCGGAAATCGACGATTTAACCCACGGCAACCTGACCGTGGAGGAAATTGCCCGGGAAAATCTGGGCTATATTCGACCGGGTGAGCAATTCATCCGGGTCGTGGATGCCAGCGAACTGGTGCAATAGCCGGAATATGTCTACAGCTCTAGCACATTGCACACGGGTACTTGAGCACGGGCCGGGTCATTTCAACCCCGCTTCAGGCTGATGCTCTGGGCGCTGTTGCCTGCGGCCGGCGTGGGCCGTCGATTCGGTAGCCGGCAACCCAAGCAGTTCCTGCAGCTGGGGAAGCATTCCGTTTTGCAACACAGCCTGAATGCCCTGTTGTCCCACCCGCAAGTGGCCGGTGCCGTGGTCTGCCTGCACCCCGACTGGATGGATTTTCCCTTGCAATCCCTGGCCGACAAGCCTTTGCTGCGGGTTGCGGGTGGCAGGGAACGCGCCAACTCCGTGCTGGCTGGCTTGCATGTGTTGCCACCTTCCTGTAACTGGGTGCTGGTGCATGATGCCGCCCGGCCCTGCCTGCCAGCGGAAGACCTGCACAGGCTCATTACTGCCCGGGATAGCTTTCCGCAGGGAGCGCTGCTGGCCGCGCCGGTACGGGATACCATGAAGCGCGGTGACGCCGAGCACAGGGTGACGGCCACGGTGGAGCGGGCGCGGCTCTGGCACGCGCTCACACCCCAGATGTTCCCCAAAACCCCGCTGACCGATGCGTTGACAGCGGCTCTGGCATCGGGTTTGAGCATCACCGACGAATCCTCGGCCATGGAAGCGGCAGGCATGCGGCCGGGGCTGGTGCCCGGCAGCCATCGCAATATCAAGATCACCCACGCCGAAGACCTGGCCCTGGCGGCCTTCTACCTGGAGCACGCATCATGTTGAGAATCGGTCAGGGTGTGGATGTGCACGCTTTCTGCGAAGGGGACCATGTCATGCTGGGTGGCGTGCGCATCCCGCATCATCAGGGGTTTGCAGCCCATTCCGATGGGGATGTGCTGCTGCATGCGCTCATCGATGCCCTGCTGGGCGCCCTGGGCTGGGGTGATATCGGTGAGTGGTTCCCACCTTCGGAGGATCGCTGGAAGGATGCCGACAGCAAGCATTTGCTGACTGCCGTGTGGCACAAGGCGCAGGAGCAGGGCTGGCGCTTGCAGAATGCGGATTTGACCGTGGTGGCGGAAACACCCCGGCTGGACCCGTGGAAAGCGGCCATCCGCGCCTCGGTGGCCGGGCTGTTGCAGGTGGAGCAGGAGGCGGTCAGCATCAAGGCCACCACCACGGAAAAACTGGGTTTTTGCGGCCGGCAAGAAGGCGTTGTCGCCCTGGCCGTGGTGCTGTTGCAACATGGATGAACCCTGGCGGCTGATCACCTTGCGGGCCTGGCCATGTCTGCCGGTACAAGGGGTTTATCGTTGCAACCCGGCCGATTTTGAAGTCGAGGAATGCTTGCAACCGGCTGAGGCCGGCGGCGAGCACCTGTGGCTGTGGCTGGAGAAAACGGGCCAGAATACCGCCTGGGTCGGGCAGCAGCTGGCACGCTGGGCAGGTATTCGGGTCCGGGATGTGGGTTGGGCGGGGCTGAAAGACCGCCACGCCGTCACTCGCCAGTGGTTCAGCCTGTATCTGCCGGGGCGGGAACCCCCTGCGCCGGAGAGCCTGCAAATCGAGGGTGTGCGCCTGCTGCACAGCCTGCGCCAGCCCTGCAAGCTGCGGCCCGGCGATCATGCGGGCAATGCCTTTACGCTGGTGTTGCGTCAGTTGCGGGGCGATCACGGTTTGCTGGAGCAGCGCCTGCAGGATTTGCAACGGCGAGGCTTCGCCAATGCCTTCGGCCCGCAGCGTTTCGGCCGTGACGGTGCCAATCTGGCACGGCTCCAGCAAACGCTGGCACGTGGACGCCCACGACGCAACGACAGCCGCATGATCTCCACCGGTCGGGCCTGGCTGTTCAACGAGCAATTGCGCCTGGCTATCGAGAAAGAAGATTGGCGACAGGCACAAGGCTGGTTGTGGGGGCGGTTTCACCGGGACCACCAACCTGATGCCATCCAGCAAACCGTGCGGGCGTGCTACCCGCAGTTGTGTGCCTGGCTGGAAGGCCTGCGCATGAATGCGGCACCG
>WFUE01000005.1 GCA_015485125.1 Lysobacterales bacterium
GTTCTTCCTCGTCGGCCAAAAGTTCGAAGGGGAAGCCGTGCTTGGCCTTGAAGTTCTCGTGCTTTTTCACCGAATCCCGCGACACGCCAAGGATTTCACCGTTCAATGCCTGAAACGCGGGGTAGTGATCACGGAAATCCTGCCCTTCCTGGGTACAGCCGGGCGTGGCATCACGCGGATAGAAATACAACATCAGCCAGCGGCCCTTGAAATCCGCAGGTGAGAGCGTCTGCCCACCGGTGGCAGGCAGGGCGATATCCGGTACAGGATCTCCGATGGCAATCATGTTCTCTCTCCGATGTAAGCTTGCTGCGAGCATACGAAAGGCGTTGACATTCAGCAAGGGTACAAAGCGGTTTCAGCGATCGGTTTTATCCCATGGCAGTGTTGGAGGGGATCACTCGTCAGCTATTGAGTGTTTTGCATGCCTTCCTGTTTTGGGAGTTTTACACAATGTGAATACAGGGGGTTGGTAATATCCCTGTCACTCGTGACGGGCGAGTCTGTTTTTCATCATTCAAAAAGGATTGCGCATGAAAGCATTGATGATGGCTTTATTTTTCTCCCTTGCCGTTCAGGCAGCGGCATCTCCCCTGGATTTCGACACACTGGCCCGGCACGGGCTGGGGCAAACAGTACCACAGGTTTTTCTGTTCAACCGAGCCGGTCTGGTGGCGCGGGCCGGTGGTGGGCAGGGCAACCCCTATGACCTGCTTAACTCCATTGCCACCAAAGCCGACAAGATTCCCCATTTGCCGGGGCTGCCTGACCCGGACTTGATGCATACCCTGCAGTCACTGGCGGGAGATGCCGCGTGGGCGGTGGAGGATAAGGGGCTGGTGGTGGTGTTGACCATGGACCCGTCGGCTGAAAATTGCGCGATCTGTGATCAAGTGGAAGACTACCTCAGAAAAATCCGCGCCCTGCCACAGGGGCCGGCGTTACAGGTCTTGCAGGTGAAACAAGCCGATCAACCGGTTGCCAAGCCCTGAACAGATGACGATGCGCGGCATAAAAGGCTGGCTGTTGCTACTGCCGCTGCTGGCCTTGTCGATCTGGGGTGTGCGCGCCTTTGTACGCCCCGTGCCGGAACTGGCCATCGAGCAGCTGGACATCGCCCAGGTCAAGCGCGGTGATCTAGTAGTGCGCGTCAGTGGTACCGGAGCGTTGCAGCCGGAGGACGAGCACTGGTTGCTGGCCAACACCGGCGGCATCATTCAGCAAATCGTGGTGGAGCCGGGGGTGGCAGTGGCTGCGGATACGGTCCTCATGGTGCTGGTGAATCCACAACTGGAAGATGACTACCAGCAGGCCCTGTTCCAGTTGCAACAAGCCCAGGCCGATGCCTTGACCGTGCAGGCGGAAGTCAGCAGCCAGCAGCAACAGCTGACCTCCGACCTGGCCATGGCCGAGCTGGACTGGCAGGCTCACAAGCAGTTGCTTGACAAGCATGTGGCTTCCCGAATCGACAGTGAAAAGGCGCGCCTGCGTCTGCAGCTGCTGCGGGAAAAGCAGGCCGGTCTCCAGCAGTCCGGTCAGGCCCGCTTGCAGGCGGCCCGGTTGAAGGTGGAGCAGCAACAGGCACGGGTGGACAGGCTGGCCCGCAAGCGGGAGGCACTGGCACTGAAGGCCGGTGTCGATGGGCGTCTGTATCGTTATGAACAGGATTTCCGCCCGGGCATGAAGCTGGAGGCCGGGCAGACGGTGGCCCGGATCGCCCGGGACCAGCACCTGACTGCACGGGTACGCGTACCGGCCCTCTATGGTGGAACACTGGCCGTCGGCCAGACGGTGGAAGTCAGCGGACAGGGGCAGAAGATCCAGGGCAGCCTGGCCCGGATTCATCCTGTGGTGGAGGAAGGCAACCTGTTGCTGGATGTGCGTCTGCCGCGTCCCCTGCCGGCCGCATTCAAGCCCGGCCAGCCAATACGGGCGCAGGTGGAAACCGAGCGCAAGGCGCAGGTATTGCTGCTGCGCATGCCGGCCGGTGCCCACAGCCAGCAGGGTTTGGCGCTGTACCGGGTATCAGGAGCCGATCTGCAACCGGTCACAGTACAGATCGGCGCGCTGGGGCGTGGCGAGGTGGAAGTGCGCTCCGGTGCGCGCGAAGGCGACTGGCTGGTCATCTCCGATTTGAGCCAGTGGCAGGGCCGGCCCCTGAAGCTGGAAAAAGCTTTCCAGCCCTGACTTCATTCATTGGATAAGGATATTGATTCATGTCATTGAT
Source organism: Lysobacterales bacterium (assembly GCA_015485125.1). Taxonomy (GTDB): domain Bacteria; phylum Pseudomonadota; class Gammaproteobacteria; order Xanthomonadales; family S139-57; genus S139-57. The sequence goes on from WFUE01000005.1 coordinate 2,228, forward strand.
TTCTTGTGAAAATCTGGGGAAGTTTTACCCCGGTCAAAAGGCGTTGTCGGCGGTCAGTCTGCAGATCGAGGCGGGTGAATACCTCGCCCTGGAAGGGGTGTCCGGCAGCGGCAAATCCACCCTGTTGGCATTGATGGGTTTGCTGGATGTGCCCAGCGAGGGCGAAGTGCGGATTCAGGGCCAGCCTACCACGGCCCTTTCCTTCAGCCGTCGCTGCCAGTTGCGCAACCGTCATTTCGGCTTTGTTTTTCAGACCTTCAATCTGCTGGGCGACCTGAGTGTGCTGGACAATGTCATGCTGCCCTTGCAGTACAGCGAATGGCCCCGTGACAGCTACCGACAGCGCGCCATGGAGCGGCTGGAGCAGGTGGGGCTGGCGGACCGGGCAGACAGCCTGCCCGGTCAGCTTTCCGGCGGGCAGCAACAACGGGTGGCCATTGCCCGCGCACTGGTGGCCGAACCGGATGTACTGCTGGCCGACGAACCCACAGGCAATCTGGACAGCGGCAATGCCGAACAGGTGATGGCCCTGTTTGCCCGCCTGCACGCCGATGGGGCCACCATCGTCATGGCCACGCACAACCCGGATTTTGCCCAACGCACCCAGCGCCGCTTGCGGTTGCGGGATGGGCAACTGCAGGAAGACTGACATGGGATTCTATCTGCGTCAGTGGCTGCGGCCCTGGAAAGCCACGCCCTGGCAAAGTGGTTTTCATTTTCTGGTACTGGCCATTGCCCTGGCCATGCTGTTGCTGGCCTTGCAGGTAGGTGTTCGCAGTCACTTCGAGATTCCTGCGACCCTTCAGACCCAGCCCAGGCTGGTGACCACGGCTGCATTCGCGGAACAGCAGCAGATGATGCCCTTGCCGCTGTTGCTGGTGCGTGAACTTGCAAAACAGCCGCAATGGCAGTGGGCCAGCCCGTTGATGTGGTTGTTCAAGGTCAAGCCCACCTGGCAGGGGCTGCCCCTGCCCAAGGGCTTTGCGCTGCGTCTGGTCGGGCGCGAACTCTTTGCGCACTTGCAACTGCAGATGGCGCTGGGGCGGGGATTTTCTCCACAACCGGAACAGGCCGCCCGTGAAGTGCTGCTCAGCCATGATTTGTGGCAACAATGGTTTTCCGGTCGCCGGGATGTGTTACAGCAGGTCATTGAGGTCGATGGCCAGAGTTTTCAGGTGAAGGGGGTGTTGCCAGCGGGTTTTCGCGGGTTTTCCCGGCAAAACATCGGGTTGTGGTTCAGTGTCGATATGCTCGACCTGCCCGCACCCGGGCATCTGACAGGCATGGAAAGGCTCATGTACCGGATGCGGGATCGCACACCGGGCGCATTATTGCTGGGGCAATTGCGCCCCGGCTACGATGTGGCTGGCTGGAACCAGGCTCTGCGTGCGTTTCAGGATTATCAACCGCCACCGTTGCTGATGGATGGCAGGCCGGTACAACTGACCAGCAAGCTGGTACAGGGGCAGTTGCAAGCCTGGCCGGGGCTGGATGCTCTGCCGGAGGCCAGCCGACGTACCCGCCAGCTGAGCCAGCTGATGCTCTGGATCAGCGCCAGTTTGACTGCGCTGGTATTGGCCGGGATCCTGCTGTTTTTGCTGGAAAAGCTGCCGGAGCGGCTGCAAGAGTTCCGCCTGCGATACAGCCTGGGTGCATCGCCGGGGCAGATTTTTCGCCAGCTGGCCATGGAAAATCTGCTGTTTTTTCTGCCGGTACTGCCACTGGCCTGGGGCCTGCTGTGGGGTCTGTTTCAGGCACTGGCAGGG
>WFUE01000006.1 GCA_015485125.1 Lysobacterales bacterium
TCCTGTACCTGGTTGTAGAGCGCTTCCAGCACCTGCAGGCTGGCCTGGGTCAACGCACGGTTGGCAAAGGGCAGGGCGGTCAATACCAGGCTACCGGCCAGTTGCTTGCGCTGGTTGGCACGAATGCGGGTGTCATTGAGAAAGGCGCCCTTGCCGTGTACGGCGCTGAACATTTCGTTGCGCACTGGATCGAATACGACCGCCTGCTCGGTCCGGCCACGGAAACGGTGGGCGATGGCAATGGCAAAATGCGGCACGCCGCGTACAAAGTTGTTGCTGCCATCGATGGGATCGATGATCCAGAGATGTTCAGCATCGGCAGGGCCGACGGATTGCTCCAGTTCCTCGGCAAGAATGGCATGGTCAGGAAAAGTACGCTGTATCTGCTCAATGATCCGCCGTTGCGCTTCCAGGTCCACATCCGAGACATAATCCCCCGGTGTTTTTTCACGCACCTGATGCTTGCCGAGATGGGTGTAGGCTTGCAGTACATACTGGCCGACTCGGTCGGCGGTCTTGCGCATGAAGTTGAGGGTGCCGTCGATCATGAAGGGGAACTGCCGTGGAGGAAAAGGGCAGCGATTCTAGCAGATCGCCCCGCCCTTTGCAGCAAGTCTCAGGCCTTGCCGGCGATGGCCTTGAACCACCAGCGCAAGCCCACGAACAGGAAACGCCAGTCCTTGAAGAACTCCGGCGGCTTGCCCTCGAAGGCATGGCCTATGAACTGGAAGATCCAGCCGATAATAAATAGAGCGGGTGGCAGATGTTTCCAGGGTGTTTCCGTCACAAACCAGAGGGGAATCAGCAACAGGGAAAGGGCAATCATGGGGATGCCAAACAGATGGGTCAGCCGGTTCATGGGGTGTTGGTGGCCCTTTTCGTAGTCAGCGATCCACTCGTCAATGGATTTGTTGCCAAACATGGTTACCCTCTTTCCTGATGATCGTCCTTGCAGGATAGACCACCCGGGCAAGCGGTTCAAATGCGATCTTGTGCTGCTGGGTGGGGTGTCTTCATGGCTTCGTAACCAATTCTTCTGTAGAATCGCCTGCTTTGCACAATCCCAGTAGTGGAGGTTAGTTCGTGAAACAAGTACTACGCGCCGGTTTGGTGTTTTCAATCCTGTTGACCGGCATGGCGCAGGCTGCCGAAGAGCAGGCCATTGACAAGAATGTCCTGAGCTATGCCCTGGGTTTCCAGGCCGGTTTCGATTTCAAGGCCCGCAAGCTGGATATCGACAGCGCCAAGGTCAAGCAGGGCCTGAGCGATGCCCTGGCCGGCAAGGAACCCGCCTTCAAGAAGGAAGACATGGTCAAGGCCCTGACCGCGTTGCAGGAAAAACTCAAGAAGGAGCAGCTGGAGCAGCTGAAGAAGCTGGCGGCCGAGAACCTGGCCAAGAGCGAGAAGTTCCTGGCTGAAAACGGCAAGAAGAAAGGTGTGATCACCCTGCCCAGTGGCGTGCAGTACAAGGTAATCGAAGAGGGCAAGGGTGCCAAGCCCAAGCTGAGCGATACCGTGCTGCTGCATTACCGCGGCTCGCTGATGGATGGTTTCGAGTTCGACAGCTCCTTCGCCCGTGGCAAGCCCAACCTGTTCAAGGTTGAAGAAGTGCTGCCCGGATGGCAGGAAGTGCTGCCCCGCATGCGCAAGGGTGCGGAGTGGAAAGTCTATATTCCGCCGGAGCTGGGTTACGGCATTCGTGCGCCCCGACCCATCGGCCCCAATGAAGTGCTGATTTTTGATCTCAAGCTGGTGGACATCAACCCGCCGGTGAAAAAAGCCGCCAAGGGCAAGTAAAACCCCGGCTTGACATGACGCCGGTTTTTCCGGATGCGCTGAAACGGCAGTTGCTCCCGCTGGAGCCACTGCCGTTTTTGCATGCGCACTTGCGCCAGGCGGCTGTGCTGGTGTTCCTTCATGGTGATTGCAGCGATGGAAGTGCGGACTGCCTGAAGGTCTTGTTGACCCGGCGCAGCACCCAGCTCAGGCACCATGCCGGCCAGGTGGCCTTCCCGGGCGGCGTGCTGGAACCGCAGGATACCTCCCCCATGAATGCCGCCTTGCGTGAAACCCGGGAGGAAGTGGGCTTGTCTCTGGATGCGGCCCGGATTGTGGGCCGCCTGCAATCCCGGGAAACCCTGAGTGGTTTCGAGGTTCATCCTTTTGTCGCCTGGAGCCCGCAGACACCCCATTGCACCTTGCAGCCGGATGAAGTTTCTGCCGTGTTTCACGCGCCCCTGCGGGACTTGCGCAAGGCTGGCCTGCAACCCGTGGAAGGCTTTTGGCAGGGGCAGAAACGCCAGAGCGTGGGATTTGCCGCGCCCTGGCAGGATATCTGGGGCGTGACTGCCCGGATTCTTGAGGAATTGCTGCGGCGATTGCAGCGGGCTGACAACACGCATTAATAGCTGGCCTGTTTCTTGCAGCCTGAGCCAACAGGCAAACAACCGTCAAGAAACCAACACGTGGCCAGCATTCTCCTCGACAAGCAAAACCTGAAGCATATCGCCGGTCTGGGCACGCCCGTCCTGCTGCTGGCCATGCTGTCGATGATGGTCCTTCCGCTGCCGCCGTGGATACTGGACATGCTGTTCACCTTCAACATCGCCCTGTCCATGGTGGTGTTGCTGGTGACCGTCTATGCCCTGCGGCCACTGGATTTTGCCGCCTTCCCCACGGTACTGCTCATCGCCACCCTGCTGCGTCTGGCGCTGAATGTGGCTTCCACCCGCGTGGTGCTGCTCAACGGACACGAAGGTACCGATGCCGCCGGTCGGGTGATTCAGGCGTTCGGCGAGTTTGTTGTCGGCGGGGATTATGCCGTCGGTTTCGTCGTCTTCGCCATTCTGGTCATCATCAATTTCGTCGTGGTCACCAAGGGTGCCGGGCGTATCTCCGAAGTGACCGCACGTTTCACGCTGGATGCCATGCCGGGCAAGCAGATGGCCATCGACGCTGATCTCAATGCCGGCCTGATCGATCAGGAAGAAGCACGGGCCCGGCGGGAACAGGTGGCGCAGGAAGCGGACTTCTACGGGGCCATGGATGGTGCCAGCAAATTCGTGCGCGGTGACGCCATCGCCGGCATTCTGATTCTCTTTATCAATCTGCTCGGTGGCCTGGTGGTAGGTGCCATGCAGCACGGCATGGCCATCGGTGATGCCTTTCGAAACTACAGCCTGCTGACCATTGGCGACGGGCTGGTGGCCCAGATTCCGGCGTTGGTGCTGTCCACCGCCACGGGCATCATCGTCACGCGGGTGTCCCGCGCGGAGGAAATGGGTGCCCAGGTACTGGGCCAGTTGTTCAGCAATCCACGGGTACTGTTCATCGTGGCTGCCATTCTGGCGGTCATGGGGCTGATTCCCGGCATGCCCAATACGGTTTTTCTGTTGCTGGCGCTGGTGCTGTCAGCGGCAGGCTGGTACCAGTGGCAAAAACAGCAACAAAGCGTGGAAGTGGAACAGGAGGCGCTGGAACGCACCGAAGCCCCGGCGGAAAGCCGCGAACTGGGCTGGGACGATGTGGGAGAAGTGGATGTGCTGGGGCTGGAGGTGGGCTATCGTCTGATCCGTCTGGTCGACCCGGGCCAGGGCGGCCAGTTGCTGCAACGCATCAAGGGGGTGCGCAAGAAACTGTCCGGCGAACTGGGATTTCTCATTCATCCGGTGCACATTCGTGACAATCTGGATCTTGCGCCGGAAGCCTACCGTATCACCCTGCGCGGTGTACCGCTGGCGGAAAACAGCGTCCACCCGGATCGCGAGCTGGCCATCAATCCCGGCCAGGTATTTGGCACCGTGGAGGGCATCGCGGCCAAGGATCCGGCCTTTGGCCTGGATGCGGTCTGGATTCACCCCAGCCAGAAGGATCGGGCCCAGGCGCTGGGTTATACCGTGGTGGATGTGAGCACGGTCATCGCCACCCATTTGAGCGAGCTGATGAAGCAGCACGCCCATGAACTGCTGGGTTACGAGGATGTGCAGCAGATGCTGGATCGGCTGGCCACCACCTCACCTTCACTGGCCAAGGATCTGGTGCCCGATACCCTGCCGCTGGCCACGGTTACCCGCGTGTTGCAAAACCTGTTGCGTGAAGGCGTGCCGGTGCGGGATTTCCGTTCCATTGCCGAAGCGTTGCTGGAACACGGGCAGACCACCAAGGATGTGCAGCAACTGACCGAACAGGTTCGTGCCAGTCTGGGGCGGGTGATCGTGCAGCAGGCCGCCGGCAATACCGAACCCGTGCCACTGATGACGCTGGACCCGTCTCTGGAACAGATGTTGCTGCAATCCGTGCGTGAGGGGAGCGGCGTGGGCGTGGAACCGGGCCTGATGGAACGCATACAACGCACATTGGAGCAATGGACACAAGAACAGGAAAGTCGCGGTGAGCCGGCCATACTCGTCGTCAACCCCGACCTGCGTCCATGGATGGCGCGCATGCTGCGTGGACAGATTCGTGGCCTGCATGTGCTGGCCTACACGGAAATACCGGAACACAAGGCCGTTCGCGTGATCGCCAGCGTGGGCGGGCAGCCTGAGAGCCAGGCAACACAAAGGGCAGAAATATCATGAAGATTCGCAAGTTCAGTGCGCCGGACATGAGCCGGGCCCTGCGGCTGGTCCGGGAAGAACTGGGGCCGGATGCCGTCATTATTTCCAATCGCAAGGATGGTCGCATGATCGAACTGATCGCCGCCAGCGACTATGATCCGGTCTTGTTCGAAGCCAGTCGCAAGGAAGTGGAAGCCATGGTGGGCGCCCCGCCTGCTTCATCGGAGCCCCGAGAAAAACCGCGGGAAGCGACCATGCCGGCAGCACCCTTGAAAATACCTGTTCAGCCAACCGACCGGCCCGGACAAGCCGGAGCAAAAGCACGCGCACAGCGCGACGTGGTGGTGGAAGTGCGGGATGCCTCCCGCCCATCGGTGGAAAGCCAACTGGAAGAACGGGCCGCCCAGGCGCAATACACGGAAATTCAGCGGGAGCTGCACGCCATGCGAGCGCTGCTGGATCAACAACTGCGGGAATGGGGGCGAGAAAGGCTGAAAATACAGGAACCGACCCGTGCGCAATGGGTACAGCAATTGCTGCACGCCGGTTTTGACGAAGCCACCGCGCGTGCGTTGACCCGGCAGGTGGCTGCTGACCGCAATGCCGATCGGGGCTGGCATGATGTACTGGTGCGCCTAAGTCAGCAATTGCCGGTGGTGCAGAAAGATCTGGAGCCGGGCATGCGGGTCCTCTTCTTTGGCCCGCCGGGCGCGGGCAAGACCACCACGCTGATCAAACTGGCCTCGCGCTTCGTGCTGCAACACGGTGCCGCCCGGCTGCGCCTGGTGAGCATGGATGATCAGCGCCTGGGTGCGCGCGCCCAGCTGGAAGCGCTGGCCGCCATACTCGGTGTGCCGCTGACCACCGCCGGCAGTCTGGATGAACTGCCTTCCACGGGGCACGATACCCTCACGCTGGTGGATACCCCCGCCATGCCTACCCGGGAAATCGAACGGGAGGATTTCGTTCGGCGTCATGGTTTTCGTCCCGGTTGGGAAAGCTGGCAAGTGCTGCCGGCTACAGCCCTGCCATCGGTACTGGAGCATGAGATTCAGCAAGGGCAGGCCCTGCAACCGGAATGCCTGGTACTCACTCAGCTGGATCATGCGGTGCAACTGGGCTCGGCACTGTCGGTGTTGATGCGTCACGACCTGCCGCTGGCCTGGATCAGTGATGGCGCGCAGATTCCGGAAGACTTGCAGCGGGCGCGTGCCGCGCGGCTGGTGGTGCGTGCCATGGAACAGCCTTCGGAACGGGGCGTGCAACCCCTGCCCAAGAGTTTGTATACTGCTGGCAAGACGGCTTGAATCATGGGCGCACAGGCAACGGGACTGAAACAGATGACACAAGGGCAGCCAGTACGGGTATTCGCGGTTACCAGCGGCAAGGGTGGTGTGGGCAAGACCAATGTGTCGGTCAACCTGTCCGTGGCGTTGTCGCGGCTGGGACAGCGCGTCATGCTCATGGATGCCGACCTGGGCATGGCCAATGTGGATGTGTTGCTGGGCCTGAAGCCACAGTGGAATCTTTCCCATGTCATGCAGGGCGAGCGCACGCTGGAAGAAGTGCTGGTGGACGGGCCGGAGGGCTTGTCCATCATTCCGGCGGCTTCCGGCATCAGCGACATGGCCAATCTGGGTCAGATGGAAAATGCCGGCCTGGTACAGGCGTTCAGTGAACTGTCCGGGCGCATGGACATTCTCATGGTCGATACGGCCGCCGGCATCTCCGGTTCCGTCACCACCCTGGCCGCCGCCGCCGATGAAGTGCTGGTGGTGGTGTGCGACGAACCGGCTTCCATCACCGATGCCTATGCACTGATCAAGGTGCTTTCCGGTCAGCATCGTGTACAGCGTTTTCATGTGATTGCCAACATGGTGCGCAGCCCGGATGAAGGGCGCAATCTGTTTCGCAAGCTGTTCATGGTCTGTGACAAGTTTCTTGATGTCACCTTGCAGTTTCTCGGCAGCATTCCCCACGATGAAATGCTGCGCAAATCCGTGCAGCGACAGAAACCGGTGGTGCAGGCTTTTCCCGGCAGCCTTTCTTCCCGTGCCTTCGAACGGCTGGCGCGGGAATTGCTGAAACTGCCGGTGCGCAAGGAGCTCAATGGCGGTATTCAATTCTTTATCGAACGGGTGGTGGCATGATCGAGCAACCCCCGAGGGAGGTGAACATGCAGGCGGCAGAAGCCTACAAAAGTGTTCAACAGAGCGATGTCGATCGTCTGGTGCTGGAGCATACGCCACTGGTCAAGCGTATTGCCTATCACATGGTGGCGCGTCTGCCACCCTCGGTACAGGTGGACGATCTCATTCAGGCTGGTGCCATCGGTTTGATCGAAGCGGCGCGCAATTTTGATGATACGCAGGGGGCTTCTTTCGAAACCTATGCCGGCATTCGCATTCGCGGCGCCATGCTGGACGAGATTCGCAAGTCCGACTGGATTCCCCGTTCCATGCGCCGGCGCATGCGTGAACTGGGCGAGGTCATGCAGCACCTGGAACAGCAGCATGGCCGTCAGGCCAGCACGGAAGAAATCGCCGCCGCACTGGAAATGGACGTGGAAGAATACAACCGCATGCTGGGGGAAACGGCTGCCTTGCCGCTGCTGAGCCTGGACGAGCTGTTGGCCGAGCGGCCTGAAAAGCCGGGGAATCGTCAAGGCGGTCATGCCGGAGAACCTGATCCACTGGCCACCCTGGAGGATGAAGGCTTCAGGAAAGCACTGGTGGAGATGATCGACCGTCTGCCCGAACGGGAGAAACTGGTCATGGGATTGTATTATGATGAAGGCCTGAACCTGAAGGAAATCGGCCTGGTACTGGAAGTCAGTGAATCACGCGTCTGCCAGATTCACGCCCAGGCACTGGCCCGATTGCGTACCCGAATGAAGGACTGGGTGGAATGAACCTGCCCGGTTGTCACAAGATCCATTCCTAGCGGAGGCATTTTTTGTGGACAAGAATATGAAAATACTGGTGGTGGATGACTTTTCCACCATGCGGCGCATCATCAAGAACCTGTTGCGAGAACTGGGTTTCAACAATGTGGTGGAAGCCGATGACGGCGCCACGGCCTGGCCGGTGTTGCAGGCCGGCGGCATCGATTTTCTGGTGACCGACTGGAACATGCCGCAGATGACCGGCCTGGAATTGCTCAAGAAGGTACGCGGTGATGAAAAACTGAAAACCCTGCCGGTACTGCTGGTGACCGCGGAAGCCAAGCGGGAACAGATCATCGAAGCGGCCAAGGCCGGCGTCAATGGCTATATCGTCAAGCCGTTCACGGCCGTGACCCTGAAGGAAAAGCTCGATGCCATCTTCAGCCGCCTGAACCAGTAACCCCAGCACAGGAGACTTAGCCTCATGAACGCGGAACAGTATGACCGGGAAAAACTGATCGAACTGGCCGAGGCGCTGAAGCAGGCAGCCGAACGGGATGACGAAAAGGCGGTCGATGAGGCCATGCAGCAGTTGTCGGCCCTGCATGATCATTCCCTGTTCAACGAACTGGGCCGCCTGACACGGGATTTTCACGAGAACCTCAACGAATACGAGCGAGAGCATTTCACCGGCCAGTTTGCCGAGAAGGATCTGCCCGACGCTGGTGATCGCCTGCAACATGTCATCGACCTGACCCAGGACGCGGCCCACAAGACCCTGAAAGCTGCCGAGGAAAGCCAGGCCCGGGTGAAAGAAATCCTCAAGAAAAGCAATGAACTTGCCGATAAGGCCTTTGAAGCACTGGAACACGCGGACGACCCGGAACGCAATGCCGCAGCCCGCAAGCTGATTGTTGAGCATCAATCGGCCTTGCAGGAACTGATCAACCAGTTGCAGTCCAGTCTGACCAACGTGGTCATGGCGCAGGAATACCAGGACTTGTCCGGTCAGATTCTGCGCAAGGTCATCACACTGGTGACGGGGTTGCATTTCAGTCTGGTGGCCTTGCTGGGAGAAGCCGCGCATGTGCAACAAGCTGAGCAGGTCAGCGAGAAGCCGCTGACCTCCCAGGACGATGTAGACGACCTGCTGGCCAGTCTGGGATTCTGAACCGCTGCTCAAAGGGCGGGGAGAATCACGGTCCGGCCCGATGAGAAAAGCGAGCGCCCATGAGCATTGATTTCGAAGACGACATTTTTCAGGATTTTCTGGTCGAGGCCGGGGAAATCCTGGAATCGCTTGGAGAGCAGCTGGTGGAGCTGGAAAACAGCCCATCGGACAGCGACTTGCTCAATGCCATTTTCCGTGGTTTCCATACCATCAAGGGTGGTGCCGGTTTTCTCAATATCGAAGCCGTGGTCGAGGTCTGTCACAAGGCGGAAGACACTTTCAACCTGTTGCGGCAAGGGGAGCGTGAAGTCACCCCGGAATTGATGGATGCCATCTTGCAGGTGGTGGATGCCCTGGGCGAGATGTTTGCCAGCCTGCAGGACGCGGAAGAACCGGAGCCTGCCGATCCGGAACTGCTGGAAACCCTGAAGGGCTTCTCCCTCCCGCCTGGCGCGCCCGGTTCCTGGGAAGCCTTGCAGGGTGGCGCGGCGGAAGTGGAGCCACCGGTGGAAGAGCTACCCGCAGAGGCTGAACCTCCTGCCGAGGCCGAAGCGCCGGCGGAGGAAGATCCGGAAGCTGCCTTTGATGCCCTGCTGGAGACCGTCAGCCCGGCAGCGGATGCGCCCAGCGATAAAGAGGGCAGCGGTGATGATCTGATTACCGATGACGAATTCGAAAAGGTACTCGATGATCTGTATGGGGGCAAGGCGCCGGGCGAAGTCACGCCACCGGCACTGAAAGAGGAAGAAAAAGCCGCCGAAGGGGATGACCTC
>WFUE01000007.1 GCA_015485125.1 Lysobacterales bacterium
GGCGCAACGCATCCAGGCGGGGTTCGCGGATGTGGCGGTCTTCCACCACCCACACGCCCCAGTCACGGGCGCGCTGGCGCAGCAGGGCGGTATTGGCCCAGCGGTTGAGGCCGAGGCAGGCGTATTGCACCGGCTGGCCCTGCCGGCGGCAGGCCTGCAACAGCTGGTAGAAGGGCGTGCCGGAGCTGCCCTCCTCACCGTCGGGCTGGCGCAGGTCCAGATGGGCGTCGAAGTTGAGTATGCCCAGACGCAGGCCGGGATGAGTTTGCAACCAGTGCAACAGGCCCTGACCACTGGCCCAGGCGGTTTCGTGCCCGCCGCCCAGTGCCAGCACCGGGCCGTGCGCCAGTGCTTCGGCTACCCGCTGGCCGAACTGGCGCTGGGCGGCATCCAGTGATTCACCGGCCAGCAGGTCGCCATGGTCATGCAGGCGCAGGCTGGCCGGCCAGGCCAGTGAAGCCGCCGCCTGTCGGATGGCCTGCGGGCCGGCGGCGGCACCTGTGCGACCCTGATTGCGGGCCACGCCGGCATCACAGGCAAAGCCCAGCAGTTGCCAGCCGGGCGCGGGTTGGTGACGGATGCACTGGTGCAGGCGGGTGGTCTGTGCCGCCGGTTGTTCGTTGTCGATGCGGCCCTGCCAGTGCCCAGGTTGCCAGTGCGTGCTCATGGCGTGATCGCCTGTCCGGCCAACCAGCGGCCTGTCAGTTGCGCGGTGCCCAGCTCCAGCACCAGTTGGTGCGGGTGATCCATTTCCCACAGCAGCAGGTCGGCCCGCTGCCCCGGTAGAATGCGGCCCCGGTCGTGCAGGCCCAGCGCGGCAGCGGCATGAACGGTGACACCGGCCAGCACTTCATCCGGGCTCAGCCCGAAGGTGTGACAGGCCAGGTTCATGCTCCATCGCAGAGAGGCGAAGGGGGCGGAACCGGGGTTGAAATCACTGGCCACGGCCATGGGTACGCCGGTATCACGCAGGGCCGCCACCGGTGGCAGTTGCTGTTCATGCAGGTGATACCAGGCCGCCGGCAACAGCACGGCGGTGGCGCCCTGCCCGGCCAGTACCGCGCAGTCCTGTGGCCGCAGGTACTCCAGGTGATCCACCGACCAGGCCCCGGCACGAGCGGCCGCCACCGCGCCCCCTTGCCAGCTCAGTTGTTCCACATGGGCATGAATGCCCAGCCCAAGCGCACGGGCCTTTTGCCAGAGCCTTTCGCCCTGTTGCGGGCTGAAGGCGATGGACTCGCAGAATATGTCCACCGCATCCACCAGCCCTTCCTCGGCCAGCTGTGGCAGCCATTCATCCGTAAGGGCGGCCAGATAGGCATCCGCCTGTCCTTCGAATTCCGGCGGCAGGGCGTGGGCGGCCAGATACGTGGTCTGGATGTGTACCGGTCGCAGTTGTGCCAGTTGCCGGGCCACCCGCAGCATGCGCCGTTCACTGGCAAAATCCAGCCCGTAGCCGGACTTGATCTCCACGCAAAGCACGCCCTCGGCCAGCAGGGCATCCAGCCGGGGCAGGGCCTGCTGCAACAGCTGCTCTTCACTGGCGGCACGGGTGGCGGCCATGGTGGCGCGAATGCCACCGCCCTGACGGGCGATTTCCGCATAGCTGGCACCGGCCAGGCGCGCGCGGGCCTCTGCCACCCGGCAACCGGCAAAGATCAGATGGGTGTGGCAGTCCGTGAACGCGGGTGTCAGCCAGCGGCCTCGGCAATCCACCTGCCGATCGGCCGCTCGAACCGGCCGGTGCGCTGGTTCCACCCGTTCGATTACGCCACCCCGGCAATAGACATGGTGGGGTGTGGCGTCCATGGCTTGCCCGGGTTGCAGCAGGCGCGCATGGGTAAATACAAGGTCGGGTTGCGTCATGTGTTAATTGTATATACACAACAAGCTGACCGCAAATGGTTGCTCTCGTGGTCGCAGTTCCTGTCCGTGTGTATTTGGAGGGGAGTTGACCCGGTGGCACGGGTAGGTATGCTGTGCCCTTTTGTTGCAGGCTCATGTCACCCAGCCCCGCCCCACATCTACAACTAAACCCGCAGCAACAGGCGGCGGTGCGGCATTTGCACAGCCCGCTGCTGGTACTGGCCGGTGCCGGCAGTGGCAAGACGCGGGTGATCATCGAGAAGATCCGCTGGTTGATGGCCAGCAACCAGGTGCCCGTGGCCCGGATTGCCGCCATCACCTTTACCAACAAGGCCGCGCGGGAGATGCGCGAGCGGTTGGCGGAACATCTGGGCCAGCGGGAGGTGCAACCGCTGATTGCCACCTTTCACAGCCTGGGCCTGCGCATCTTGCAGCGTCATGGGCGCGCGTTGGGCTATCGTGCGGGTTTCAGTATTTTCGACAGCCAGGACAGCCTGACCCTGATCCGCGACCTGCTGCCCAAGGATGTGCCCCGTGAACTGGTGGAGCATGTGCGCTGGCAGATCAGCTTGTGGAAGAATGCCTCGCTGCTGCCGGAACAGGTGGAGCTGGAAAACCCGGCCCTGGCACAGGCGCTGGATTGCTACCAGCAGTATCAACAGAAACTGCTGCACTACAACGCGGTGGATTTCGATGATCTGATCTTGCAGGCCAGCCGCCTGTTGCAGGAAGATGCCGCCGCCCGTGCACACTGGCAGGAGAACATGGGCTATCTGCTGGTGGATGAGTATCAGGATACCAATGGCGCCCAGTACCGGCTGATGCGCCAGCTGGTGGGTGATGCCGGGCATTTCACCGCCGTGGGAGATGATGATCAGTCCATCTATGGCTGGCGCGGGGCGGAGCCGGAGAATCTGGCGCGGTTGCAGGTGGATTTCCCGGCCCTGGAAGTGATCAAGCTGGAGCAGAACTACCGTTCCACCGGGCGCATCCTGCGCGCGGCCAATGCCTTGATCGAGCACAATCCGCACCTGTTTCCGAAAAAACTCTGGTCGGATCTGGGTGATGGCGAGGCCATCCAGATTTTCGCCTGCGAGGACGAGGAAGAAGAAGTGCGGCGGGTGATGGTGCTGTTGCAGAGCCTGCAGTTTCGGGAAGAGCGGGATTGGTGTGATTTCGCCATTCTCTACCGCAGCAACCAGCAGGCGCGTGCTTTCGAGCAGGAGCTGCGTCAGCGGCAGATTCCCTACCACTTGAGTGGCGGGCAGTCCTTTTTCGAGCGGGCGGAGGTGAAAGATACCCTGGCCTGGCTGCGTCTTCTGGCCAACCCGGACGACACCAGTGCCTTTCTACGGGTGATCAATACGCCGAAGCGGGAAATCGGCCCCGGCACGGTGGAAGCCCTGGCTCTCTACGCCGACCGCCATGGTGGCAGCCTGCTGGACGCCGCCCGGGCGGATCTGCTGCACAGCCAGCTGAATCCGCGCGCCGCCCGTGCCCTGCAGCGTTTTGTCAGTCAGTTCGACCAATGGCAGGCGGCCCTGCTGGAAGAACCGGCCAGCAGTGTGTTGCGGCAGTTGCTGGAAGACATCCGCTACGAGGCATGGTTGCATGAACAGGCGGCCCAGCGCAGCCAGGCGGAACGGCGCTGGGCGGCGGTACGGGAGGTGGTGCGCTGGTTGGAGCAAAGCGAGAAACGGGCACCGGCGGGTAGCGAATTGGCAGAGCTGGTGGCACGGATGACGCTGGAGAACAACCCGGACGAACAGAAGGACCCCGGCAACGCCGTGCGCTTGATGACCCTGCACGCGGCCAAGGGGCTGGAATTTCCGGTGGTCTTTCTGGTGGGGGTGGAAGAAGGCCGCCTGCCCCACGCCAACGCGCTGGAAGAAGGCAGCGAAGTGGAAGAACGCCGGCTGATGTATGTGGGCATCACCCGCGCGCGGGAAAAACTGTTCATCACCTATGCGAAAAAGCGCAAGCGTCAGGGTGTGGTGGAACGGGTCAAGCCCAGCCGCTTTCTCAAGGAGTTGCCCCGTGACCTGCTGGAATGGGAAGGGCAGAACCGCAAGCGCGACGCGGCACGGGCGGAAGAACGCCGCCAGTTCCAGTTGCAACGGTTGAAGGCGTTGCTGGACGACTAACTCAGCCTTTGCGCAGGGCTTCTTCGGCCTTGTCCACGGCCGGCCGCCGCCAGTGGCGCATGGCCTGCAACAGGGCCTCGGGCTGCTCGCCCGCCAGTAGCATGGCGGCGAAGGCCGGATGGATGAAGCCACATTGACTGGCGTGCTCGACTTGCTGCAACAGGCCATCGTAGAAGCCTGCCACATTCAGCAGGGCGCAGGGTTTGTCTTGCAGGCCCAGTTGCGTCCAGGTGAGCATTTCGAAGAGTTCTTCAAAGGTGCCCAGACCACCGGGCAGAGCGAGAAAGCCATCGCTGAGCCGGGCCATTTCCGCCTTGCGGCTGTGCATGTCGGCGGTGACGATCAGCTCGCTGACCGTCTCCAGTGCCACTTCCCGCTGGCGCAGGTGTTCGGGTATCACGCCGATGACGCTGCCGCTACCGTCGAGCATGGCCTGGGCCAGCACGCCCATCAGCCCCACATTGCCACCGCCGTAGACCAGCGTCACGTCCTGTTGCAGCAGGGTGTCGGCCAGTTGCAGCGCGGCCTCGCGGAATACCGGCGCATGGCCGCTGGAAGAGCCGCAGAACACGCACAGGGTTCGCATTATTCCGGTGCCAGCCCCAGATTGCGCAGTATGGCCAGACTGGGCCGGGCCTGGTTGAGGGTATAGAAATGCAGGCCGGGCACGCCGTCGGCGATCAGCTGTTCGCACATGCGGCTGATCACTTCGGTGCCGAAGGCGGCGATGGCGGCGCGGTCATCGCCGAAATCCTGCAACCGCCTGCGCAGCCAGCGGGGCATTTCCGCGCCGCACATCTCGGAGAAGCGGCTGAGCTGGCTGTAGTTGGTGATGGGCATGATGCCGGGAATGATGGGGGTTTCGATACCGGCCTTGCGGCAGCGCTCGACGAAGAAATGGTAGGCGTCGGCATTGAAGAAATACTGGGTGATGGCGCTGTCGGCCCCGGCATCCACCTTGGCCTTGAAGTGCTTGAGATCCATGGCGGCGGTTTCCGCCTCCGGGTGGACTTCCGGGTAGGCGGCCACGGCGATGTGGAAGTGGTCGCCGGTTTCCGCGCGGATAAAGGCCACCAGTTCGCTGGCATGACGAAACTCGCCCAGCGAGGCCATGCCCGAGGGCAGGTCGCCACGCAGGGCAACGATGCGGTCGATGCCCTGCTGGCGGTAGTTCTCGATCAGCTGGCGGATGGATTCCGGCCGCCCGCCGATGCAGGACAGATGCGGCGCCACCGGCACGCCATCGTGCTGATGGATGTCGGCGACGGTTTCCGCCGTGTGGTCCAGCGTGGAGCCGCCGGCACCGAAGGTCACGGAGAAATACTCCGGCCCCAGCGGGATGAGCTGTTGCCGGGTCTCCGCCAGCGTGACGCGCTGGGCCTCGGTCTTGGGCGGGAAGAACTCGAAGCTGATCTTCATGGCGCGGCTCCAGCCTCAGTAGCGGTAGTGATCGGGCTTGAACGGCCCTTCCACCGGCACATCGATGTAGGCGGCCTGTTCCGGCGTCAGGGTGGTCAACCGGGCACCGATTTTCTCCAGATGCAGGCGGGCCACTTTCTCGTCCAGATGCTTGGGCAGCACGTAGACGCGATTTTCGTAGGCGTCCCCGCGGGTGAACAGCTCGATCTGTGCCAGCACCTGATTGGTGAAGGAATTGCTCATCACGAAGCTGGGGTGGCCGGTGGCACAACCCAGGTTCACCAGCCGGCCCCGGGCCAGCAGGATGATGCGCTTGCCGTCGGGGAAGATGACATGGTCCACCTGTGGCTTGATCTCTTCCCAGGTGTAGTTCTCCAGGCTGGCCACATCAATTTCGGAATCGAAATGGCCGATATTGCAGACGATGGCCTGATCCTTCATCGCCTGCATGTGATCGTGGTTGATCACATGAAAGTTGCCGGTGGCGGTGACGAAGATGTCACCCTGGGGCGCGGCTTCTTCCATGGTGACCACGCGATAGCCTTCCATGGCCGCCTGCAAGGCGCAGATGGGGTCGATTTCGGTCACCCAGACGGTGGCACCCAGGCCGCGCAGGGACTGGGCGCACCCCTTGCCCACATCGCCGTAGCCGCAGACCACGGCGATCTTGCCGGCAATCATCACGTCGGTGGCGCGCTTGATGCCGTCCACCAGCGATTCGCGGCAGCCGTAGAGGTTGTCGAACTTGGACTTGGTCACCGAGTCGTTCACATTGATGGCCGGCATCCACAGGCTGCCTTCATCGGCCATGCGGTAGAGACGGTGCACACCGGTGGTGGTTTCCTCGGTAACGCCGCGCAGATTGGCCTTGACCCGGGCATACCAGCCGCGATCCTCGGCCAGTTTGCGGCGAATGGAGGCGAACAGGGCGGTTTCTTCTTCCGATTGCGGGTTCTCCAGCAGGCTTTCGTCCTCGGCGGCGCGGCTGCCCAGGTCGATGAGCAGGGTGGCATCACCGCCATCATCGAGAATCATGTTGGCGGTCTCGCCCTGGCCCCAGTCGAAGATGCGGTGGGCGTAATCCCAGTATTCATCCAGGCTTTCCCCCTTGACGGCGAACACCGGAATGCCTTGGTCGGCAATGGCGGCGGCGGCATGATCCTGGGTGGAGAAGATGTTGCAGGAGGCCCAGCGCACTTCCGCACCCAGCGCCACCAGGGTCTCGATGAGTACGGCGGTCTGAATGGTCATGTGCAGGGAACCGGCGATGCGGGCGCCCGCCAGCGGCTGCTGCCCCTCGTATTCCTTGCGGATGGCCATCAGGCCCGGCATCTCGGTTTCGGCGATGGCGATTTCCTTGTGGCCCCATTCGGCCAGGGCCAGATCGGCCACGACAAAATCGCCGCTATTTTGGGTGGAAACTACGGTATTCATGTGTACTCCTCAAAGGCCGGCATCGGCGCGCAGCGCCTCGGCCCGGTCGGTCAGCTCCCAGCTGAAACTGTGATAGGTGTTGCCGTCGGCATCGGTCAAGGCCTGCGGCTGGCGGCCGAAATGGCCATAACTGGCGGTGGCCTGATACATGGGGTGAATCAGGTCCAGCATCTGCATGATGCCCCAGGGCGTCAGGTCGAAATGGCGGCGAATGAGGGCATCCAGCTCGGCATCGGAGACCTTGCCGGTGCCAAAGGTCTGCACGCTGATGGAGGTGGGCTCGGCCACGCCGATGGCGTAGGAGACCTGTACCTCGCAGCGGTCGGCCAGGCCGGCGGCGACGATGTTCTTGGCCACATAGCGGCCGGCATAGGCGGCGGAACGGTCCACCTTGGACGGATCCTTGCCGGAGAAGGCGCCCCCGCCATGGCGGGCCATGCCGCCGTAGGTATCCACAATGATCTTGCGCCCGGTCAGGCCGGCATCGCCCACCGGGCCGCCGATGACGAACTTGCCGGTGGGGTTGATGTGGATGCGGGTGTCGGCTTTCAACCAGTGTTCCGGCAGCACGGGCTTGATGATCATCTCCATCACCGCTTCCTCGATATCCGCCTGGCTGATCTCCGGGTCGTGCTGGG
>WFUE01000008.1 GCA_015485125.1 Lysobacterales bacterium
ACGGCGGTGAAGATCGAACCCGCCTACCCGCACGGCGTGGTCTATGTACCCGACGCCTCCCGCGCCGTGGGCGTGGCCGGGCAGCTGCTCTCCGCCGAGCACAAGCCCGGCTATTTGCAACAGATTCGCGAGGAATACCAGCAGGTACGCCAGCGACGCAGCCAGAAAAACGCCGCGCGCGCGCTGGTCTCCATCGAAGAGGCCCGCGCCAACGCCCTGCCCACGGACTGGAGCCAGTACACCCCGCCGGCACCCAAGCGGCCCGGCTTGCACGTGCTGGAACCGGATCTGGAAACCCTGCTGCCCTGGATCGACTGGACCTTCTTCTTCCACGCCTGGCAGCTCAGGGGCCGCTACCCGCGCATCCTCGACGACACCGACAAGGGCGAGGAAGCGCGCAAGCTGTTCGCCGACGCCCAGGCCATGCTACGGCAGATCATCGACGAACAATGGCTCGAAGCCCGCGCCGTCATCGCCCTGTACCCGGCGCAACGGCACGGGGATGATGTGCGGGTGGACGACGGGCAAAACGCCTGGACCTTCCACTTCCTGCGCAAGCAGACCCGCCAGCCGGAAGGCAAGTACAACGAATGCCTGGCTGATTTCATCGCCCCCCATGACAGCGGCAAGGCGGATTGGCTTGGCGCCTTCGCCTGCACCGCCGGGCTGGGCATCGACGCGCATATCGCCCGCTTCGAGGCCGACCACGACGATTACAGCGCCCTGATGCTCAAGGCTCTGGCTGACCGCCTGGCCGAAGCCCTGGCCGAATGGCTGCACGCGCAGGTACGACGAAAGTACTGGGGTTATGCCGCCGATGAACAGCTGGATAACGAGGCCATCATCGCCGAGCGATACCAGGGCATCCGCCCCGCCTTCGGCTACCCGGCCTGCCCCGACCACACCGAGAAAGACACCCTGTGGAACCTGCTGGACGCCGAGGCGAACACCGGCATCTGGCTGACCGAAAGCAAGGCCATGGTACCCACCGCGGCGGTTTCCGGCGTGTATTTCAGCCACCCGCAATCCCGCTACTTCGCCGTGGGGGCCATCGGCCGCGACCAGATGGAAGACTATGCCCGCCGCAAGGGCATGGACCTGCCGGTACTGGAACGCTGGCTGGGGCAGAATTTGGCCTATGAACCCGGAGAGGGCGGCTGACAGCATTCTGTTGCGATATATTTTGCAACAAACTGTACCAATTGGTATGCTGATCCCTGATGCCTACTTCCAGCGAGGGGGTCAAAATGTACCGCGATCTCAGTATCAACCTGCTGCTGTTGCTATTCCTTTCCCTGAACGCACAGGCCCTGCCTGGTGACCTGGACCCCGGCTTCGGCGGCAGCGGGGTCGTCAGCACGCCATTCAACCATGGGGAAGCTCTGTTGCAGACCGTAGTACAAGCCGATGGCAAGATTCTGGTGGGCGGCTATACCGAAGCTTTGGGCCGCACTTTGCTGCTGATGCGCTTCAACAGCGATGGTTCGCTGGATACCACCTTCGCCAGCAATGGCATCTATCTGGATGCCGATGCTGCCAGCGAACCCAGTAGCCTCAGTCTACAAGCCGATGGCAAGATTCTCTACTCCCGGGGTGGCAGCATGGTAAGGCTCACCCGCCTGAACCCGGACGGCAGTCTGGATAGCGGCTTTGCCAACAACGGCGTGGCCACCATCGACCTGGGCACGCGCAATTTCACTCCCGTTGGCCTGTATGTACAGGAAGGCGCTTCCGGCCCCAGCGGCTTCATTCTCGGCGGCACACTGCTGGACAATGGCACCGGGTATCTGGCCGTCATGCGCCTGGATGGCAATGGCAACCTGGATACCAGCTTCGGCACCAATGGCATCGGGCAAAAGGGCACAACCACTGGAAATTTGCAAGCCCATGCCATGGGCCTGAATGCCTCCGGTCAATTGGTCGTGGTTGGCTCGCTGTTCGTCACCGCCGGCTCACAATACAACCTGGCCGCCTCGCTATTTACCACTGCAGGCAGTGTGAGTACTGGCTTTGGGACCGGTGGGTTGCTGACTATTGACCAGGGAGCCAATGAAATCGGCCGGGCGGTGGCCCGTGACAGCAACGGGCTGCTGTATCTGCTGGGGGAGACCGGCAACGGCGGCACCAGCAACGATCTCCTGCTGATCCGCCTGACCAGCAGCGGCAGCCTGGATACCAGCTGGGACACGGACGGCATACTGGTGCAGAATATCAACGTGCTGGATTTTGCCGTGGATCTGGTCATCGACAGCAACGACCGCCCCATCGTCAGCGCCACCACGGCCAGTCTCGGGCAACTGGCCGACTGGCTGCTGCTCCGCTATGAAACCAATGGTGTGCTTTCTTCCACCGGCTTTGGCACCAATGGCATCGTACAGTTCACCGCGGAAATGGGTACCGTGACCTATAACAGGGCACTGGCCCGGCAAGCGGATGGCAAGTTGCTGCTGACCGGGCACCATGCCACCTCGGTCACCGGCAATGGCCTGATCTTTCGCCTGAACGCGGATGGCAGCACGGACACCAGCTTCAACACCACCGGCAAGACCATCGCCGATGTGCAGCCCCAGGCCAGCACGATGGCACTCAGCGAACAGCCCGACGGCAAGATTCTGGCCGCCGCCCAGCTCGAACTGGCCGGTGTGCAGGCCCTGGGCACCTACCGACTGAACACGGACGGCAGTACCGATACCGCTTTTGCCGCAGGCGCTGGACGCAAAACCTATCGCAGGTACGCCACGCAGGTAGAAGATCTGACCCTGCAAAGCGATGGCCGTTTCATCGTGGCCGGTGCATTCACCGACGGCAATACCGACCCGGCCTTTCTCATTCGATACAATGCGGATGGCAATCTTGCGGACACCAGTTTTGGCTATTTCGGCACGGTCTACGCCGACTGGGGCACCGGCCAGGACCGCGTCCTGGCCCTGAGCCTGCAATCGGACGGCAAGCTGCTGGTGGCCGGTGCCAGTGCCAATGGCGGCAGCAACGATCTGGTGGTGGCGCGCTACCTGAACGATGGCAGTCTGGATACCGGCTTCAACAGCAGCGGCTTGCAGATGCTGGATCAGGGTGGAGACGATCAGGCCTCGGCCATCCTGCAGACCAGTGATGGCGCCGTGCTGGTCGCGGCCAGCAGTTTGGGCAGCAGCCCAAAG
>WFUE01000009.1 GCA_015485125.1 Lysobacterales bacterium
GAGATTGCCCGCGTGATTGGCCGGGCGCTGACGACCAGCGAAAATGGCCAGGTCAAGGTTCTGGTGGGCCTGCCGCAACAAGCCTTGCTGGCGGCACAGCAGCGAGAATTGACCCGGTTGAAGGTACAAAACCGGCAGCAGGAACGGCAACTGAGCTTGTTGTTACTTGACAGGGAAGCTCAGCAGCAACAGTTAGCGCAACTGGAGCAGGCCCTGCAAGTTTTGCAGACCAACCAGCAGCAATTGCTCAGCCGCCTGCGGGAAAGCCTGGCTGAAAAAGCGCGCGGTGAGGTGGCGAAATAAAAAGGGTATTTGGGTAGCGGCGGTGTGTAATCAAGCCATGGCATGAATAAAGTGCTCACCAGTTGGCAGGAACTGCAAATCCCCATTCCGGTTGCGAACCTGTGCTTGTGCGCACCACAGGGTAGGGCTGGCTCGGGCTGGGCGCTGGATGGCTTGCCGGCAAAAGTTGCGGGGTGAGCAGGTCCATTTTGCTCGCGGGCTGCCAGCCGGGCGGGGCCGGTTGCCGGAACCAGCGCCCGCGCGGGTGTTGCGGGTGCAGAGGCAGTGGTTCATGGCCAGCGAGCGTTTGTTCCGCATAAAACAGCCGGCCCCAGACATAGCCCAGGCGGTGAATTTCTCCCCGGTAACCCTGTTCGGCCAGCCACTGACGGATGTACGGGTGCTCGCTCATGGGCAGCTGGTGTGTTTGCATGTGCCGGAGTTTTTTCTCCAGGCTATCCTGCTTGCCCGGCCCCAGCCATTGCCAGCCACCGTTGGGCAGAGGCGCTTGCAGGTAGAACTTGCAGGCTACTTCCCAGTGCCAGATCTTTCCGTCGCGTCGGTCCAGCAGCAGAAAATCCAGCGCGCCCAGGGTTCGGCCTGTTTCATGCACTTGCAGGTTGGTGGCCAGTATTTGAAGGTGCGCTTGCTGATGCAGCCAGAATGCCAGCAGCTGTTCGAAAACGCTGCCTAAACGCCTGTCTGGCTGTTTTGCCATCCACGCAAGCAGCGTTTCAGGTTGGTTTTTCAGTGTTTGCAGTTGCGCGCTATGATCTGGCCAGAAACTTCCCAGATTACCGGGCCAGTGTTGCGCACTGGCTGACGGGCATGCCAGTGGTGGGCTTGCAAGCAGCCATTCCAGTGCGTGCCAGTAGCGGGTAAAGGATAAAGCGTTGACCGGAGCCATGGAAATCCGTGATTGTGGCGGTATATTCAAAGATATGACCCTATAGGAAAAGCGCCATGTTCGAAAGTGACAGTACCCATCGTGCAGAAGCGGAAAAACTGTTGAAAAAGATCTCGCCGGAAAACCCCAGGGTGCTGCCTTCCTTCGAACGCGGTGTCTACCCCTATCCCGGCAAGATGAAGCGCAAGGAGTACGAACGCAAGAAACGGGATCTGCAAACGGAACTGCTCAAGTTGCAGGCGTGGCTCAAGCGGGAAGGAGAGCGGGTTGTGATTGCGTTCGAAGGGCGGGATGCCGCCGGCAAGGGGGGCACCATCAAGCGGGTGACCGAACACCTCAACCCGCGGATCACCCGGGTGGTGGCGCTGGAAAAGCCCACGGAAGTGGAGCGGGGCCAGTGGTATTTCCAGCGTTACATCCGCCAGCTGCCCACGGCGGGCGAGATGGTGCTATTCGACCGTTCCTGGTACAACCGTGCCGGCGTGGAGCGGGTAATGGGCTTTTGCAGTAATGACGAATATCACGAATTTCTGCGCGCCACGCCGGAACTGGAACGGATGTGGGTACGCAGTGGCATTCACCTGATCAAGCTGTGGTTTTCCGTCAGCCGCGAGGAACAGTTGCGCCGCTTCAAGGCCCGGCAGACCGACCCGCTGAAATCCTGGAAGCTCAGCCCCATCGATGTGCAGTCGCTGAACCGCTGGGACCAGTACACCGAGGCCAAGGATGCCATGTTCTTCTACACGGACACCGCCGATGCCCCCTGGACGGTGGTGAAATCCGACTGCAAGAAACGCGCGCGCATCAACACCATGCGTTATCTGCTCAATCTGTTCGACTACCCGGACAAGAACCCGGAAGTGGCCGTGGCCCCGGATGCCCTGATCGTCGGCTCGCCTAAGGAGATGCACCCCTAGTTTGATGTGGAGTAGACATCCATGTGGTAATTGCAGAAAGTCCAGGGTTTCTTGTACTTTCCGGTGACTACCGGCAGTAAGTTATTCAAAGCTGTCACTGACGATCAGGCAGTCACTGGCTGAAAGCGGGTCAAGGGGGTCGGAGCCACAAAGCTGCTCCTCGAAATCGTTGATGCCATCGCTGTCCGTATCCGCAACATTAGGATCAGTTTCTCCATTGTTAACTGCACCGTTCATATTGGCATCCTCGGTACCATCCGGCAACTGGTCGCCATCGGTATCGGGATTGAGCGGGTCGGTCGTTGTGCTTGGGTCATTGTCGGCAATCCATGAAGCGGCAGTGCCTGCTATCACGCCGACAATTGGCAGGCCCGAGACCACCCCTCTTTCCAGGCCATCACTGAGCTGATCGTTGTCGGAGTCGGGGTTGGTGGGGTCCAACCCCAAACCCAATTCTTCTCCGTCTGAAAGGCCATCGTCATCAGTGTCCGCATCCAGTGCGTCGGTACCCTCGGTGTTCTCGCTACTATTGCAAGGATCTGTGGGGTTGATGCCATCACCATCGTTATCGACCCGGTCGCCATCGCAGATGCCATCGCCATCACTATCGGGATTAGTAGGGCTGGTTTCCTGCAAGTCCAGAATGCCATTTTTGTTCAGATCTTCCGCGCCGTCGTCCAGCCCGTCATCATCACTGTCGCTGTCATTCGGGTCGCTTTCCATCGCGTCAACAGCGCCATTGAGATTGAAATCTTCCTGACCATCCAGGAGACCATCGCCATCGGTATCGGGTGTGTTGGGGTTGGTTGTAGTTGTGGGGTCGCTGTCAGGAGTAAAATTGCTGCTACCCTGAAACAATACGCCTACTCCTTCGGAAGTGCCCCCCGGTATGCCGCTGGTCAGGCCGACCTCAAGGCCATCGGGGAGCAGGTCACCATCCCTGTCACGATCCAGCGCATCAGGCAGGCCGTCCATGTCAGTATCGTTCGTGCGGCTTTCCGCACCATCGGGTATGCCATCATCATCACTGTCCGCATCCCTGGGGCTGGTCTCATTGGCGTCAACGGTACAATTGCCACCGACTTCATCACCATCGGTAATATTGTCATTATCGGTATCTGCATCGCAGATGTCCGTGAGCAGGGTGTTTTCCTGTGCATTGCTGCAACCATCCAGATCTTCGTCATCCGTGCTGCTGGCACCGATGCCGTCACAGTTCTGGTCGATGCCATCTCCGCAGATTTCGATTGCACCCGGATAAACACTGGCATCGGTGTCGTCACAGTCCGCACCACCACAGTATGTGCTGTCAAAACCATCACCATCGATATCATCCGGGCATAAACCTCTGGCCGGATTGTTGGCTGCACCGGCGAGGCTTGTGCCCAGAAGTAAAGCAATGATCATGATGCGAACAGAAAACATACGGCCTTTCCTCTTTGGTTTGGGGCGTTGAGCCCCAAAACGCGCAGTCTAGGCACAAGTTTCTTGTTTTTGCAAGCAACCGCAAAGCTGGGATCATAAGAATCCATTGGGTTTATGAGTTGTTCTGCAACAGCAAAAGACGGGTTGAAGCAGAAAACAGAAAGACGGCCCAATGAAAACCTGTTGGATAGCGCTTTGGGTACTGGCCAGCGCTGCATGCCAGACGGCGGATCTGCTGTTTGCCGACAGCTTCGAGCAGTGTGCCGCCGGGCAGGCCAGGCTGGCCGAACCTGTGGTTCGGTTCATCCTGAGTCCACTGGCTGGCAAAAAGGGGCCCGCTGGCCCCTTTTTTCGTGAAAGGCAGCCGGCTTATTCCACTTGCAGATAGTCGAGGATGCCTTCGGCGGCCTGGCGCCCTTCGTCGATGGCGGTCACCACCAGGTCGGAGCCGCGTACCAT
>WFUE01000010.1 GCA_015485125.1 Lysobacterales bacterium
ACATCCAGCGCATTACCGGCCTGCAGAACATCCCCTGCGGCACGGCCAAGGCATCACCCATGCAACCCAAGGCCGTTTCCTCGCAGATGAGCGGGCCCTGGTACGATCCCAGCCATGACGGCGAGGGCTGGCTGCTGGAGATTCTGGATGACAGCACCGCCGTGGCCTACTGGTTCACCTATGATGCCAGCGGCAACCAGGCCTGGTTTGTGGGCGTGGGCACCATCAACGGTGACAGCATTCAGTTCGATGAGGTTCTGCGCCCCAAAGGCGGTCGTTTCGGCATGAACAGCTACAGCCCCAGCCAGATCAACCGCCAGAGCGCCGGCAGCATGCAATTCACCTTTACCAGCTGCAGTGCCGGCTCCATGAGCTATGACCTGTCTGCCGCCGGTTTTGGCAGCGGCTCGCTGAGCCTGCAGAAGATCGTCAACATCGAAGGTGACGGTTGCAGTATGTAAAAATGTGATTACTTAAGCATAAGGCATCTGTATACTTGGCGGATATTTCACTGTTATCCATGAACCAAAGGGGGGGAACCATGAAAAGTCTATTTACCATGCTCATGTTGCTGCTTGCACAATGGGCCCATGCACAAGTAGCTGTAGTCGGCAAGGCAGCCTTTGAGCGGGTGGACAGCGCCAATGTCACCTTTGCCGACGCGCAGGCCGAGGCGGCCACCCGCACCTATCTGGGGCTGAACGGCGAGCTGGCCAGTGTGCTCAGCGCGGCCGAGCAGGCGGCCATTGAAGGTCTGCTGGCCGGTGCCCCCTCCAGCTGCTGGCTGGGTGGTTCGGATGCCGCCGTGGAAGGCGAATGGCGCTGGCTGGATGGCACCCAGTTCTGGCAGGGCAATCAGGCCGGTTCCGCTGTTGGCGGCATGTACAACAACTGGAATCCTGGGCTAGAACCCAATGATGCGGGCGGGAATGAAGATGCACTGGAGATCAATGCACCCACCGGGCTCTGGAACGACCTGCCGGTTACCTTCCAGTTGAATTGTTACTACGTGCGCTACAATCTGGCCCTGCTGCCGGTACCGACCACCCAGCCCCTGGGCCTGTGGCTGCTGATGCTGGCCGTGGCGGCACTGGGCGGCTACTACCTGACCCGCAAGGCGGCGATCTAAACTCGCGCCAATCCCGTCATCCGGGGCCTGCCGCGTGCCACACACGGCAGGCCCTTTTTCTTTACCGGCCTGCCCGGTTTTCCCGCAGGATGGCCCGCAGGTGTTGCAGTGCTTTCTCGCCCTGGGCACTGTCCTTGTACAGATCACGCAATTTCAGGTGCAGGATGTTGCGCAAGGTCTGGTTGTTGCGGGTTTCCTTGAGCAGTTTCTCCAGTTCCGGAATGGCCTGGGCGGCATTGCCACGCATCTCGTGAATTTCCACGATGCCTTCCACGGCGATGTAGCTGACGCGGTTGGGCTGGCCGGCAATGCGGGTGACTTCATCGGAAATGGCCAGATAGCGATCCAGCATGTCGAGAAACTGGATCTGCTGGCCGGTGGTATCCGCGCCGGCAGCCCAGGGCAGGCTCAACAGCAGGCTCAACAGGAATATGCGTGTTGTCTTCATGGTTCGTCTCCTCGGTTTACTCGGTTTTCATTCACAGGGTTGTCCTCGTTTCGGGCACGCAGCTGTTGCACGGCCCGGTGCAAATGGGTTTTCACGCTGCCTTCGCTGCAACCCATGATTTCGGCGGTTTGACGGGTGCCGAAGCCCTGCAGAAAGCGCAGCACCACCACTTCCCGCTGACGCTGGGGCAGGCCGTTCAGATGCTCGATGAAGGCCTGCCATTGCAGTTGTACTTCCGCCTGGTCCGGTACCGGCAGGGCCAGCAACTGCACATCCAGATCGCCCTGTGCGCGCTGCTGCTTGCGAATCTGCTCCCGGCTGACATTGAGCACCAGCTGGTACAGCCAGGTGGAAAACTTCGCTCGCGGCGTCAGCAGCCAGCGTTTCTGCATCACCCGCAGCATCACTTCCTGGGTGATGTCATCAGCCAGCGCGTGGCCGGCAAACCCCAGCGCCAGTTTCCACACATAGGGCTGCCAGCGACGGAAGAAAGCCGTCATTTCCGCCGGCGACTTGCGCGCCTGGCGCAGCCACTGCCATTCCGTTTCCTGCATCAGCCCGCACGCAGCGCCTTCCCGCTCACCGGCTTGCGCTCAGGCCGGGGGGCGGAAAGGGGTGGCAAACGGCCCCGGGGCAGAGCGGGTGCCGTACCCGGCAGGCGCACCTGCACCCGCAGCGGTGGCGGTTTCACCAGCACCACCGGTTGGCGCACCGGGCCGCTTTCCTGCGGTGCGGGTGGCAGCATCAGCCAGAGCAGAAACCATACCGGCAAGACCCACCACCACCGATGCCCGCCAGCGCGTGGCTGGTACTGTGGCAGGGTCATGGCGGGCGCGGACAAGCCACGCCAGTGCGCCGTCACATCAGGAAACTGTTGCTGATACGGTTTCAAGGCCGGGTCAGTCACCAAACACCTCCTTTACCTGCCCATATATGCCACCAGTTGGCCATCGGTTGACAACCCCTGGCAGGTTTCTGGGTAGCAGCCGGTGGATTTTTTGAAAAAACACGGTCAACCTTTTCTCATGCTTGTAGCATAGATACAAGAAGCACGGCAAAAAGAGGTGGCCATGAATCGGATCATTGGGCTTGTACTCTGGCTGGCGCTGGGCATAACCGCCAGCGCGCAGACCCGAGGCATCGACCCGGCGCGGGTGGATGCCGTGCGCCTGTTGCAGCAAGCCAGTTTCGGGGCCACCGAAACCGATATGGAGCAGGTGGTGGCGCTGGGCCCGGCAGGCTGGATCGACGCACAGCTGGTGCTGCCAGCCACCTCCCACCTGCAACGACTGCTGGATGAAGGGGCCGAGCCCGGCGATGTGGACCGGCGCGTGCAGGCCTGGTGGGAAATCAGCGTACGCGCTCCCGACCAGTTGCGCCAGCGGGTGGCCTTTGCCTGGAGTGAAATCCTGGTGATCTCGGAACGCAATTCCGCGCTGGCCGATCAGGCCATCGCCACGGCGGCCTATTACGATGTGCTTGTGCATGAAGGGCTGGGCAATTTCCGCGATTTGCTGGAGCAGGTCACCCTCAACCCGGCCATGGGGGTGTACCTGGGTACGCTGGGCAACTTCAAGGGAGATGAAAGCCTGGGCACCCGTGCAGACGAGAACTACGCACGCGAGGTGATGCAGCTGTTCACCATCGGGCTGGTGCAGCTGCACGCGGACGGCAGCCCGGTGCTGGATGCACAGGGTCAGCCCCTGCCCACCTACGGCCAGCAGGATGTGGAAAACCTGGCACGGGTATTCACCGGCTGGTATCTGGCCGATGCCACGGATGCCACCATCCGGCCCATGGAACCGGTACCCGGCTATCATGATGAAGGCGAAAAGGTGGTCATGGGGCAAGTGTTCCCGGCCGAACAGGGCGCGCGGGCCGATCTGGAACAGGCGCTGGACCTGCTGTTCCACCACCCCAATACCGGCCCCTTCCTGGCCCGTTTGCTGATTCAACGGCTGGTGACCAGCAACCCGTCTCCTGCCTACATTCAGCGGGTGGCGGCGGTGTTTGCCGACAACGGCCAGGGTGTACGCGGTGATCTGGCGGCCATGGTCAAGGCCATTTTGCTGGACGCCGAAGCCCGCGACCCCAACCCGCCGCCGGGCTTCGGCAAGCTGCGTGAACCGCTGATTCAGCTTACCCACCTCTGGCGGCTGGGCCGGGCGGCATCGGCCAATGGTGACTGGTTGCTGGACTACCCGGAGTATTTCATCGGCCAGGGGCCGCTGCGTGCCCCATCGGTGTTCAGCTTTTTCGACCCGGATTATCGTCCCGTCGGACCGGAGGGCGTGGCGGATTTTACCCTGCCGGAAATGCAGTTGCTCAGCGAATCCACCGCCGTCAACCAGCTCAATGCCTGGAGCTATTTCACCCAGTTCGCCTTGTGGAGCTTTGCCGGCGAGCCCTTTATCGAGGACGATTTCCCCCTGCTCCATCTGCCGGAAACCGCACTGCTGGCGGTGATGCCGGAAGCACTGGTGCAGCATCTGAACCTGTTGATGATGGCAGGCCAGATGCCCGATGACATGTACAAGCAACTGGTCCAGACCCTGAACGCCCTGCCCTATGCCATGGAGGGCCTGCCACCGGGCAGCCTGCGGCTGGTGGATGCCCTGTGGCTGATGCTTTCTTCCCCGCAATATGCCGTACAGAGGTGAGCCGATGAAACGCAGAACCTTCCTCCGTCATCTGGGTCTGGCCGGTACCGGGCTGGGCCTGGCACGGTTGCCGCTGGCCCTGGCGGTGGACACGCCCGCCCTGACCGGCTATCGGGCCCTGATCTGCATCTTTCTCTATGGGGGTGCCGATACCCACAATCTGCTGCTGCCCACGGACCCGGAACCCTGGCAGACCTACCGCCAGCGCCGGGCCGTGCTGGCACTGGAGGAAGACACCCTGCTGCCTTTGACCGGCACGGACGATGAAGGCATGGCCTTTGCCCTGCACCCCGGCTGCGAGCGCCTGCAGGCCCTGTTTGCCGCCGGCGAATTGCAATTCGTGCGCAATGTGGGCGCCCTGCGCCAGCCTCTGACACTGGAGGAGGCCCGAACAGACCATCGCCTGCTGCCGGCCCAGCTGTTCTCCCATGCCGACCAGCAAATACACTGGATGCGCGGCGAGGCCCTGCGCCAGCAGTCCAGCGGCTGGGGTGGCCGCTTGCGGGAGATGCTGGCGGATAACCTGCCGGATACCGCCATCGCCCCGGCCTTTGCCCTGGGTTTTGCCAACCCCTGGCAGGCGGGGGAACGCAGCGGGCCGTTCATCCTCGGCAATCAGGGCGTTTCCACCCTGGTGGAGACCTATTCCGCCGACCATGCCGATGCCATGCACGCCCGTTTGCAGACCCTGTTGCAGGCGGCGCGGAAAAATGCCCAACGCCCCTTGCAGCGGTTGTACGCCAGCCGGCTGGACAGCGCCCTGGCCAACAGCCGGCAGTTGGCTGCCCTGCTGCAGGATCAGCCCCCGCTGGACACCCCTTTTCCCGACACGCCCTTTGGCCGCGATCTGGCCATGGTGACCCGGCTCATCGACCTGCGTGAAAGCCTGGGGCACAACCGCCAGCTGTTCTTCGTGGCCCTGCCGGGCTGGGACACCCATGACCGGCAGTTGCAGGATTTCCCGCGGCTGGCACAAACCCTCAGCGAAGGCATGGCCGCGCTGGCCGACGCACTGAAGACCCTGGGCGTGTTCGACGCGGTAACCACTTTCACCGCCAGTGATTTTGGCCGCACCCTGACCAGCAATGGCGATGGCAGCGACCACGGCTGGGGCACGCATCAGATGGTGATGGGCGGCGCCCTGAGCGGCAGCGGTTTCCAGGGCCGCTTTCCCAACCTGGCCGGCAACGGGCCGGATGATTTCGGCTACGGGCGCATGTTGCCATCCACCGCCACACAGCAGTATCAGGCCACCCTGGCCCGCTGGTTCGGCCTGCCGGAAAGCCGGCTGGTGGAACTGTTCCCGGATCTGAGCCGCTTCGACCGCGCCACGCTGCCCTTTCTGCCGGCCTGAGCGGAAAACTCAGGCCGGTTCCGCCAGCGCCTTGGAAACGATCTCGTAGACATCCCGGGCCAGGGCCGGTTCGGCGGCGATCTGCTCCAGGGTCTGGCGCATCTTTTCCCGCCGGCCCGGCTCCAGCCTTTTCCAGCTGTTGAAGAAGGACACCATGCGCGAGGCGATTTGCGGGTTGATGCGGTTCAGCTCCAGCACCCGCTCGGCCAGGAAGGTGTAGCCAGTGCCATCCGGGCGGTGGAAGTTGACCGCGTTGCGGCAGAAGGCCCCCACCAGCGCACGCACCTTGTTGGGGTTTTCCATGCTGAAGGCGGCATCCTGCATCAAGGCCCTTACCTGTTCCAGGGTGGTTTCATCCGGGCAGGCCGCCTGCAGGCTGAACCACTTGTCCAGCACCAGCGGCTCGTTGGCCCAGCGCTGACGGAATTCAGCCAGCGCCTCGGCGTGCCCCGGCATGCGGTGGTGAACCAGCAGGGTGAGCGCGGCCAGCTGGTCGGTCATGTTGTCGGCCTGCTGCCATTGGCGCAGCACCAGCGCCTGGGCCTGGTCATCCCCCGTTTCGGCCAGGTAGCCCAGGGCGGTGTTTTTCAGGGAACGGCGGGCCACCTGTTCGGCGGTGAAGGCATAGGGCTGGCTGTCGTTCAGTTGCTGATAGATGGCGTGCCACTCCGCCGCCAGCGCCTGCGCCAGCGCCTGCTTGAGCTGGTGGCGAACCTGATGGATGGCCGCCGGGTCCACCACCTCCACCAGCTCGGCCAGATAGCTTTCCGCCGGCAGGGTCAGGGTTTCGGAAATCAGGGCCGGATCCTCGCCACTGAGCAGAGCCGTCCTGAAGGCGGCGAGGAAGGTCTGCGGCAGCACTTCGGCGGCGGGGTCATCCAGCCGGGCCAGCAGCAGGTTGCAGGCCAGTTGCTGTGCCGCGTCCCAGCGGTTGAAGGCATCGCTGTCGTGGGCCATGAGGAAAGCCAGTTCCTGCTCGCCGCGGGGATAGGTCAGCTTGACCGGGGCGGAAAAGTTGCGGAACGGCGAGACCACCGGTGCTGCTTTCAGGCCGGTGAAGACGAAAGTCTGTTCCGCCTCGGTGAAATCCAGCACTCGAGTACCGGCGGCGGGCGCTTCGGTCTCGCCGGCCAGTTGTACCGGCAGATCCCGCCCCTGGCTGTCCAGCAGGCCCACGGCAAAGGGCATGTGCAACGGCTCTTTCTGCGCCTGTCCCGGCGTGGGCGGGGTGTGCTGGCGCAGGGTGAGGGTCAGTTCTCCGCGCGCATCATCCCAGCGGTTTTCGATATGCACTTCCGGGGTGCCGGCCTGACTGTACCAGCGTTCGAACTGGCTGAGGTCCACCC
>WFUE01000011.1 GCA_015485125.1 Lysobacterales bacterium
CTTCACAGTTGCGCTTCTTGAACTCGTCCAGACGGTGATCGAAGGCGATCAGCTCGGAGGGGCAGACGAAGGTGAAATCCAGCGGGTAGAAAAAGACAACGGCGTACTTGTCCTTGATCTGCTCGCTGAGGGTGAATTCATCGACGATTTCACCGTTGCCCAGCACGGCTGCGGCGGTGAAATCCGGGGCTTCGCGGCCCACCAGTACACTGGGGTATTCTTCAAGCATGATGCTCATGGTGTAGTTCTCCAGATTCAAACAGTAAGGGTTCGAAACACCGGCCGGGGCTCAGGCGTTCCAGTCAAAAATGCGTGTGGCATTATACCCGTCGGGCAGGCCCTTGGTGACCACGGAAACCGCGTTATGCGGGTGCAGGCTTTCGTAGTGCACGGCGCGTGCCCAGAAATCCTCGACAAAATCCAGCTGGTTGAGCGCTTTCTGGATGCGCCGGCCGGCATCCTCGCAAAACATCAGGTTCTCGCCATTGAGACGGGCGAAGGCCTGTTCGTCCTCGCGCTTGACGGCGGTCTGTACCGGCGTTTTCAGCGCTTCTTCCACGCTGTCAATGACCTGAATGATGGGCAGGCAGGCGTGATCGGCGCGCAGGCGCAGGCGCAGTTGCGCATGCGAACGCTGGGAGTGCGGTGTGGCGCAGATGCCTTGTTCCGAGCCCAGCCATTGGTAGACGGCATCCCGGTCCAGCGGCTGGTCCGGGGCGAAATCCCGCTCGAACCGCTCCTGAATCAGCTGCCGCGCCAGTGCGGCGGAACAGGGGCAGGTGCTGGAGTAGGCAATCTGCACATCCAGCTCGGTTTCCAGCTGGTTCTGGCGCATGATGCCGCGCACGGTGACCGGATAGCGCTTCCAGCCGGCGTTGTCGGAAGCCAGCGCCGGGCGGCGGACCAGATAATCCAGCCGGATCTCCACGAAGGCATGGTCGCTGAGATCGGCATGGGAATGCAGGAAGGCCCGCAGTACATTATGCAGGCTGGCCGGTGCCAGCACTTCGGAAGTGAGCAGTTCGTCCAGATGCAGATACAGGCGGGACATGTGAATGCCGCGCACTTCCGGCTGCTTCAGGTTGACAAAGGCCGTGACCCGCGCCGGCACCTGGGTGACCGTGCCATCATGGGCCTTGATCAGCACCGGCAGTTCGATTTCATTCATGCCCACCCAGTCCAGCGCGCCTTCCACGTGGGGACGGGCTTCATTGGCGATATCGGGCATGATGCGTAGGGGCGTTTGCGGCATGTGTACCGGCTCCAACTGAAAATGATTCGCAATTATAGCATTCACTCGAACGGCAGGCAGACTGGCCTGTGGGGTGGTATCCCGCCCCGCGAATTACCCACTCGGAATACAGGTGATTCGATGGAAAACAAGCTGTTAACGCCCGGTCATGCTAGCCTGCGCACATCTTACGCACCGGAAACCCCATGCACGCAAGCAAGTGGATGAAAAAAGGGCTGGTCCTTCTCCTGTGTACGCTTTTGAACTTGCAGCAACTGGCCTGGGCTGCGGAACAGATCCGCCTGCCGGATTTCGGCAACTCCGCCGACAGCATGCTCACCGGGCAGCAGCTGGATGAAATCGCCCAGATCTACCTGCGCGAGCTGCGCAAGAACGATCTCTTGCTGGAAGATCCGTTGGTGGAAGAGTACATCCAGAACCTGGGCTTCTCCCTGGTCAGCCATTCGGAAAAACCCAATCTGCGCTTCCAGTTTCATGTGCTGAAAAGCCCGGTGGTCAACGCCTTTGCCACGCCGGGCGGGTTCATCGCCGCCTTCTCCGGGCTGATCGACATGGCCGACAACGAATCAGAACTGGCC
This sequence comes from Lysobacterales bacterium, assembly GCA_015485125.1. Lineage (GTDB taxonomy): Bacteria > Pseudomonadota > Gammaproteobacteria > Xanthomonadales > S139-57 > S139-57. The sequence goes on from WFUE01000011.1 coordinate 1,831, forward strand.
TCGGTACTGGCGCATGAAATCGCCCATGTCACCCAGGACCACATGCTGCGTTCCACCGAACGCACCATCAAGGCCAACCTGCCGGTGATGCTGGGCATGCTGGCCGTACTCATCGCCGGTGCCAGCGGATTGGACAAATCCAACAACGCCGGCATGGCGGCGGTCATTGCCGGCCAGGGCCTGCTGCAACAAAACCAGATCAACTTCACCCGTGACAATGAATACGAAGCCGATCGCATCGGCATCCGCACCCTGTACCAGAGCGGTTACGACCCCAGCGGAATGGCTGCCTTTTTCGGCAAGATGCAGCGGCTGGAACGCAACTACGGCAAGGAAGTGCCGGAACTGCTGCGCACCCACCCGCTGAGCACCAACCGCATTGCCGAAGCCAAGGCCCGCGCCACCCAGATGCGGGGCGATCATCTGAAACAAGACGACCGTCGTTTTCACTTCGCCCAGGAACGCATCCGCGCCCTGAGCCAGGACACCCCCGGCAAGGCCTACCAGGCCTTTCTCGCTCGCGCCCGCCAGCCGGTAAAAAACGCCGCCCAGGCGGCCGCGCTGCAATACGGCCTGGCCCTGCTGGAAAGCCACACCCGCCGTGGCGACGCGGCCTTGCAACGCCTGCAACCGCTGCTGGCCGCCGACCCCGGCAACCGCTGGCTGCAACTGGCGCAAGCGGAAGCCCTGGCCAGCGCCGGCCGCCTGCCCGAGGCTCGCCAGGCCTACGCCACCCTGTTGCAACACAATCCGGATGATCTGGCCGTCATCCTGCCTTACGCCAACCTGTTGCTGGAACAAGACCGTCGCAGCGACTGGAAGAAAAGCCGCGCGCTGGTCCGTTCGGCACTGGCCGATTTCCCCGATCGTCCCGATCTCTACCGCCTGCTGGGCCGGGCCGAACACGCCCTGGGCCATGACATCAATGCCACCATGGCAGACGCGCAGGTCAACTTTCTCAACGGCAATCTCTACCAGGCTGTGCAAACCCTCAAGGCGCTGAAAAAGCGGGAAGATCTCAATTATTACCAGCGCAGCAAACTGGAAGCACGCCTGAAACAATACCGCGAGGCCGACCCGGAACTGATGAAGAAACAACAGCGCCAGGACAAGCACTTGCGCTGAATTTACAAGAGCTGAAGGCTTTTGCGATACCTGTCATAAGGCGGTAACATGCAACGGGTTCAATGTGCAAAAATTGAACGACCCACAGGTACAGCGTAATGGAATCCGACATTCTGGTAGTGGAAGACGAGCCCGCCATTCGCGACATGGTCTGCATGGCCCTGCGGCAGGCCGGCCACCCTTGCCGCGCGGCCGCGGATGTCAGCCAGGCCCGCAGCGCACTGGCGGACCAGCGCCCGCAGCTGATGCTGCTGGACTGGATGCTGCCGGGCACCAGCGGCCTGCAATTTGCCCGCGAGTTGCGCCGCATGGAAGCAACCCGCGACCTGCCCATCATCATGCTCACCGCCCGCGATCAGGAAGATGACCGCATCGCCGGGCTGGATGCCGGTGCCGACGACTATCTGGGCAAGCCCTTCTCCACCCGCGAACTGCTGGCGCGCATCGATGCCGTCATGCGCCGCGCCCGCGGCTACCGCCGGGATGAACGCCTGCAGACCGGCAGGCTGGTCATGGATCTGGCCCGGCACAGTTGCAGCGTGGACGGGCGGGAAATCAACCTGGCCCCCACCGAGTTCCGCCTGCTGCGCTTCTTCATGACCCATCCGGATCGCGTTTTCAGCCGCAGCCAGCTGCTGGACAACGCCTGGGGCAACAGCGTCTATGTGGAAGAACGTACCGTGGACGTACATGTACGCCGCCTGCGCAAGCAGCTGGAACCCTTCGAATGCGATGGCTATATCCAGACCGTGCGCGGCGCGGGCTATCGCTTCTCGCCGGAAGACGCCCATGGGTGAAATCTGGCGGGCCAGCCAGTTTCGCATGGCCCTTTCCCTGGCCGCCGCCCTGCTGCTGGACTATCTCACCGGCCTGCCCGGTGTATTCACCATCGTGCTGCTGCTCTGGTGGCTGCGCCAGTACCTGCGCGGTACCTGGAACTACCACCACTGGCTGCAGGGTGACGGCCAGCTCTATCCACCCGAGGGCAAGGGCGTCTGGGCCGACATTCACGATCTGACCGTGCGCCGCATCAAGCGCCAGCGCCAGCGGGCGCATCAGGGCGTGCAGCTCATGCGCGAATTTCGCCATGCCGCCAGTGCCCTGCCCGACGCGGTGATCATTCTCGACAACCGCAAGAACATTCTCTGGATGAATCACCGCTGCGAAACCCTGCTGGGCCTGAACCCGGTCAAGGATGTGGGCGTCAACCTGTCCAACCTGATTCGCACCCCGGCTTTCATCCAGTGGTTTGCCCGCCAGGACGAAAGCTGCATCACCCTGCCCGCGCCCTTGAACAACCGCATACGCCTGCAATATCGCCGCATACCCTACGGCCACAATCGGCACATGCTGCTGGTGCGGGATGTCACCGAGCGTGAACGCATCGAACAAACGCGCAAGGATTTCGTCGCCAACGTCTCCCACGAACTGCGCACCCCCCTGACCGTACTCAGCGGCTATCTGGAAATGATGCAGGATGCCGAGCTTCCGGAATGGCAACCGGCGGTGGCCCAGATGCGCGAACAAAGCCTGCGCATGCAGCACATCATCGATGACCTGCTCACGCTTTCGCGCATGGATGCGGAAAACCTGCTGGAAAACCAGCAGGCCCTGGACATGCCCGCCTGGATGCAAACCCTGGCCAAGGAAGCCCGCGCCCTCAGCCAGCAGCGCCATACCATCGAGTTGAAGCTGCAATCGGACCAATGGCTGCAGGGCAATGAAAGCCTGTACCAGGCCTTTTCCAATCTGGTTTCCAACGCCGTGCGCTATACCCCGGAAGGCGGGCAGATCACCCTGATCTGGCGCACCGGCCCCGAAGGCGGCGAGTTTGCCGTCATGGATACCGGCATCGGCATCCCCCGCCAGCACATTCCGCGCATCACCGAACGCTTCTACCGGGTGGATTCCGACCGCTCCCGCGAAGCCGGCGGCACCGGCCTGGGCCTGGCCATCGTCAAGCATGTGCTGCAACAGCATGGCGCCCATCTGCTGGTGGAATCGGAAGTGGGTCGCGGCAGTACTTTCACCTGCGCCTTCCCCACGCGCATGCTGCGCCCGTCAGCCCATGCAACCACTGGCCTGACTACCTCTTGAGCCCCGTTGCAATCGCAGAAACTTGTGGGTATTCTCCGCGCCTGTCAGGTGCCTGCAGTCCCCCGCTCGCAGGTGAAACGGGAAGCCGGTGAAAATCCGGCGCTGCCCCCGCAACGGTAAGTTGTGACGGCCCGACCAGTCCCTCATCAGGACAGCCACTGTGGTGCACACACCATGGGAAGGCGGTTCAGGTTATGCAACAAGCCCGGAGACCGACCTGGCGACAACGGTCGGCGCATTGCGCTGACGCACGCGGGTGTGCGAAACCAACGAGGACATGATGATGAACAGAAACGCTCTTTCCGCCGGCCTGCTGCTGGCCGGCCTGGCCGTGGTGGCCCACGCGGACGATGCCAGTGAAGTGCTGGTGGTCACCGCGGACAAATCCGAAGAACCCATTGAACAGGTCAACGCCAGCGTGACGGTCATCGACCGCGAGCAGATCGAACAGGCCGCCGCGCCGGACCTACTGGAACTGCTGCGTGGCCAGACCGGTATCCAGATCGCCCGTACCGGCGGCCACGGCGCGCAAACCAGCATTTTCATGCGTGGCAGCAACTCCAACCAGGTGCTGGTACTCGTCGATGGCGTGCGCGTCAGTTCGCCGCATACCGGCAGCTTCGCCTGGGAACATCTGAATCTGGACCTGATCGAGCGCATCGAAATCGTCCGTGGCCCCCGCGCCACCACCTGGGGTTCGGACGCCATTGGCGGCGTGATCCAGATCTTCACCCGCAGGCCCACGGGCATCCGTGCCGGTGCCTATGCCGGCAGCTATGACCGTTTCGGCGCCAGTGCATCCGCCCATGCCGGCACGGCAGGTGGCTTCCAGCTCAACGCCAATCTGGCCTACGACCAGAGCCAGGGCTTCTCCAGCCAGAACCCCAATGGCTTTTCCTACGATCCCGACCGCGACGGCTACCACAACCGCAGCGGCAGCCTGCAACTGGAAAGCCCCCTGGGCGAACATTACACCCTGAGCGCGCAGGCCAATGTGATTGACGCCGACAGCCAGTTCGACCAGGGTACCAGCTACAGCCACATCACCCGCTACAGCCTCAAGGCCGAAGGCCAGCTCAGTGAACGCTGGCAGCACAGCCTGCAATACAGCCGCAGCACCAACGATATCGAAACCCCGGCCTATTTTTCTTCGCTGCAATCCACCCGTAATCTGGTGGAATGGCACAACCGCTACAGCCTGAGCGAACAGACCGCCCTGCTGTTTGGTGCCGACTACCAGAAGCAGGAAGGCGTCAGTGCCTTCAACTATGACGACAGCCAAACTAATCTGGGCGTCTACGGCCAGTGGGACCAGCAGTGGAACGATGCTTTCCGCACCACCGCCAGCCTGCGGCTGGACGACCACAGCGAATACGGCAACCACAGCAGTGGCCAGATCAGTGCCGGCTGGGACATCAACGACCGTTGGACCCTGTACGGCAACGCCGGTACCGCCTACCGCACGCCCACACTCAATGAGCTGTTCCACCCCGGCTACGGTGGCTGGTATGCCGGCAACCCCAACCTCAAGCCGGAAATTTCCACCAGCGTGGAACTGGGGCTGAAGGCCCACCTGAGTGATTACCAGCGACTAGAGGCCAGCGTGCAGCACACCGAGGTGGAAGACCTGATCACCTACGCCGGCGGTGACACCTTCCAGGCCATCAACCTGAAAAAGGCGGAAATGGACAGCCTGGAACTGCGCTGGAGCTACCAGCGTGGTGCCCACGACCTGGCCGCCAACTTCACCCTGCTCGACGCGCAAGACAAGGACAGCGATACCGACCTGCTGCGCCGCCCACACCAGCAGTATCAACTGAGCTATGGCTACGAGTTTGCCAACCAGTGGCAACTGCGCGGTGAATGGTTCCACAGTGGTGCCGCGGCGGACTTCGGCGCCCGGCTGGACAGCTACAACCTGCTCAATGCCAGCCTCATCCTGCCTTTCAACGAGCACTGGAAAGGCCGCATCCGGCTGGACAACCTGGGCAATGAAGACTACGCCCTGGCCTATGGCTACAATACGCCCGGCCGCAGCGTGATGTTCTTCATCGACTATCAGTAAGCTGCCCGGCCGTTCAGGCACCATAAAAA
>WFUE01000012.1 GCA_015485125.1 Lysobacterales bacterium
ACCTACCGCAAGGGCAAGTGGCGTGGTGCCTTCGAGTACATGGCCGGTGATGGCATGATCTTCGCCGGTTCCGATGGCGCGGCCGTGCCCGGCAGCCTGAATAATGCCGGCACGGCGGTGGCTTCCTTCAACATGCTGCCCACGGCCAAGGCCGATGGCTGGTATGCCCATGTGGGTTACATGGCCACCAAGAAGCTGGAACTGGATGCCCGTTATGATACCTACAACCGGGCCACCAACATCACCGCGGCCGAGCGCAAGTTCGATACCTTTACCCTGGGTGCGCAGTATTTCTTCAACAAGAAGGCCCGCTTCCTGCTGAACTACGAGTTTCGCAATGCGGAAGCACCCAACGCGCCGGCTACCGCCGGGCCCAACAAGATTCTGGATGGCATGGATGACCGCTTGTCGGCTCAATTCCTGATCATTTTCTGAAGCCGGTTTGCCCGGTTTTCGGTATGTGCCGAAAACCGGGTCCCTGACCCTGGCAGGTACACCACTTTCCCCAGAGTGGATTCGGGCGCTTCGGCGCCCTTTTTTTGTGCCGCATCACGGCTTTCATCCTCAAGATATGGGAAAATCATGCATGTTGCGGTGGATGTGGAGAGTGCGATGCGTTTGTTTCTGTTCATGCTGCTGACGGGGTGGCTCACCAGCCCGGCCCTGGCTTTCAACAGCTATTGGAACCGGGTGCCCCTGAACCCTTTTGAACGGGTCGTGCTGTACAACAGTTACGACTGCCCCTATCCCACGGGCAATACCATTGTCCGTCAGCTGGACGAGCACCTGTGGGAGCTGGTGATCGAAACCGGGGGCAATATCTGTTTTGACCGCGAATATGAAACCGTGGAGTATGCTTTCGATCTGGGCGTGCTGCCGGCCGGGGCGCATACGCTGCGGGTGGTGCATACGGCGGATCTGGATTTTTACAACCAGTGGCAGGAGGTGCCGCTGGTGGTGGAGAATGTGCTGCCGGAAGCCTTTTCCGGCTTGTGGGCCAACCCGGCGCAGCCCGGCCATGGCCTGCAATTGACCGTGGATGATAACGGCCAGTTGGTGGTGATGTGGATGGCGTATGACCGTACAGGAAACAGCAAGTGGTTGTTTGGCACCGCCGAGAATACCGGCAGCCATGTGGCGGTGGAAATGTACGCGCCCGAGGGGATGACCTTCCCGGATTTTCTTCCGGAAACGCTGAACACCCCGGTTTGGGGCCAGTTGCAGCTGGATTTCAGTGATTGCACCCACGCTCAGCTGCGCTGGGATGCCCAGGCCAGTGGCTATGGCACGGGCAGCATGCCCATTGAACTGGCCTTGCCGGCCACCTCCATCCGCTGCGACCGGGGGGAAGAATAATCAGCCGGGGTCCGGTGCCTGACGCAAGCGGAAGGTGGGTTGCTGGCGGGCATCCACCAGCGCCCAGGTTTGCAGCCGGGCCAGGGCTTCCTCTGCATCCTGTTCGAACCAGCTTTGCGCCGAACCGGTACGGAAGGAATAACCCCAGGCGTCCATGTCGGCAAACATCCGCGCGCGGGAATAGCCGGGCAGGTGGTCGGCCAGCACGCACTGCAGATAGCAGGTGGCATTTTCTTCCACCGGGTCGCGGCCACCGGCGTCGGTATGCAGGCGGGCCCGTCGCGCCGGGCTCATGCAGATGTAGTGGCAGGCCTCGTGCAGCACGGAGTGAATGGGGGTGTCGGCACGGGCATACAAGTGATGGGCGATGAGCCCGGCCTCACTTTCACCCCAGAAACTGCCGGGAATGGCTTGCCCGTCATCCACGGCCACCAGTTGCTGCCCCCAGCGTTGCAGCAGGGCGCGCAAGGCCGGCCACCAATGGGTTGGCCGGTCGCCGATGCGGGTGACCACTGGCGTATGGGCTGGGGCTTCAGCGTTCATCCGTGGGCAGGCTGATGCTCAGTTCCAGTACTTCCTGCTGGTCGTCCTTTTCCACATTGATCTGGATGGCATCGCTGTCCACCTGCACATAGCGGCGGATCACCTCGAGAATCTCGCGCTTGAGTACCGGCAGATAGTCCGGCGTGTTTCGCTGGGCCCGTTCCTGGGCCACGATGATGCGCAGGCGCTCCTTGGCGGTTTGCGCGCTGCCGGCTGGTTTCTTCCTGAACAGATCGAGCAAGCCCATGTCAACCTCCCAGCAGCCGTTTGAACAGCCCCTTCTTCTCCGGTTGCAGAAAACGCATTTCCCTCTCCTCGCCCAGATAGCGGGCCACGGCATCCTTGTAGGCCTCGGCGGCATGGCTGCCCTCCTGGAGGATGACCGGCACGCCGGCGTTGGAGGATTGCAGCACGGCCTCGGATTCGGGAATCACGCCCAGCAGGGGAATGCCGAGAATTTCCAACACATCGTCCACGCTGAGCATGTCGCCCTTTTCCACCTTTTCCGGGGAATAGCGGGTCAGCAGCAAGTGCTCTTTCACCGGTTCGGCGTTTTCTTCCGCTCGTTTGGACTTGCTGGCCAGTATGCCGAGAATGCGGTCGGAATCCCGCACCGAGGAGACTTCCGGGTTGACCACCACCACGGCCTGGTCGGCGTGGTAGAGGGCGAGAAAGGCACCGCGCTCAATGCCGGCGGGGGAATCGCAGACGATGTAGTCGAATTCTTCCTTCAGTTCGTTGAGCACCCGTTCCACGCCTTCGGCGGTCAGGGCGTCCTTGTCGCGGGTCTGGGAGGCGGGCAGGATGTACAGGTTCTCCAGCCGCTTGTCGCGAATCAGGGCCTGATGCAACTTGGCCTCGTCCTGGATGACATTGACCAGGTCGTAGACCACCCGCCGTTCGCAACCCAGAACCAGGTCGAGGTTGCGCAGGCCCACATCGAAATCGATGACGGCGGTCTTGTGGCCGCGCAGGGCCAGGCCGGCGGCGAAACTGGCGCTGGATGTGGTCTTGCCCACACCGCCCTTGCCGGAAGTGACAACGATAATTTCTGCCACGAAATGTACTCCTTATCCTGTTTGGGTTTGTGGCTCTTTGTACGGCATGTGAACGGTTTTGTCCATGCCGCAGCCAGCGGTTTTCAATGTCGATCAAAAACCTGTAGTACCAGCTGGTCATCCTGCAGGGAGATGCATACCGGTTTACCGAACCAGGCCGGATCCGGTTCGTCGAACAGCTGGTAGTGGCCGGCAATGGCCACCAGTTCGGCTTCGAAGCGCTGGCAGATGATGCGTGCCTGCGCGTTGCCCTGAATCCCCGCCAGCGCCTTGCCCTTCAGCGTGCCGTAGATGTGAATGTCATCCCGGGCCAGTACTTCGGCGGTGGCGCTGACATTGGCCAGCACTGTCAGCGAGCCCTCCGCGGCCATGGCCTGCTGGCCGGAACGCACCATTTGCTGCAGGCAGCGGTTTTGGATGTGAACCGTGGGCGTGCTTTCTTCCAGCGTGGCCATGTTGCCGGTGTGGAAGATGCGCAGCGGGCTGTTCGCCTGCCAGTGTTCGGCGGCTTCCCCCTGTGCCAGGCCCACCGGGTACAACCGTTCCTCGCGGCAGGCTTGTATCAGTACCTGAATTTCGTCGGGCATTGCCTTCGACAGGCACGCTGCCGGTGCCAGCAGGATGGAGGCATCTTCCAGCAGTGCGCGAGCCCGCTCCATTTGCTCGCGGATAAAACCGGTTGTGGCCTGCGGGTCCATGCGGTCAAAGTGCAGAACCGGCAGGCTGAAACGGGCGGCCTTCAGCCGGCAGCCGCATTCAGGCCGTGACATGGCAGCCCTGCGCGCGGATGAAGGCGTGATCGGGCAGCTCCTTGATCATCAGGCTGACCCGGCGGTTTTGCGAGGGCAGGTCCAGCTGCCCGACTTCATGAAAGCCGTAAGTGCCGTGAAACACCATGGAAACCTGCTGGTCGGGCGTCAGTGGTACCTCGGTGGCCAGTACCGGGGCGCGCAGTTCCGCCCAGGATTGCACATCGGCATACAGCACCCGGCCAATGCCATGCCGGCGATGGCAAGCTTCCACCACCACCCGGTCGATGTACACAAAAGCTTCATAGTGCTGGTCGAACCACTGGTAGTTGGGGCTGTCATGGGCGGCACCCTTTTCCAGCGCGATCATGAAGCCCGCCGGTTCGCCGTTCAGCAGGGCCACGCGAAAATAGTCGGCCTGCTCCATGAACCAGCGCAGTTTTCCCTCACTGAGTGGAAGAATTTCTTCGCCTGCCTCGTTGTTCATGGCCAGGATGGTTTCGATCCACGCCGGTTTCATCGCTTCGATGCTGATTTTCATCTGCTGTCCTTCATGACTTTCGTGAGGTGTGATTCCGTTGCTGAGCCGTTATCATGCTGTCATGCGTATCCGTTTGAATCACTTTCAGTTATTGAGAAGCGGCGGGCTGGTGGTCTGGGCGCTGGTGGGCATTCCGCTGGTGCTGACGCCCTTCATGCGTGGCCTCAGCATGCCCTTGCAGGATTACTTCTGGTGGACGGCCAGCCACCTGGGTTTTGGCCTGGCCTGGTGGTGGCTGGTACGCGACCTCAAGCCCCTGCTTCACGACCGCACAGTGTACCTGATTTTGCTGGTGCTGACTGCCTGCGCGCTGGGCGTGGGCTATTTCAGCCTCAGTGGCCTGGGTGCCATTCTGCTGGTGGTGCTGGCCGGCGTGCTGCCGTGGGTTCTTCACCGCTGGCAGGGCATGGCCTGGGTGGTTGCGACCCATGTAGCCCTGTTCCTGGTGTTTCGCCAGCTGCCGGATACCAGCCTCACCCAGGCGGCCATGCTCACGGGGGTGTTCCTGGGCTTTTCCGGATTCGTCTTTCTGCTCTCCCTGTTTGCACGGGAACAGTTTCAGGCACGGGAACAGCTGCGTGCCGCCAACGCCCAGTTGCAGGCTACCCGTGGCCTGCTGGCCGACAGCAGCCGCATGGCCGAACGGCTGCGCATCGCCCGTGATTTGCATGATGTCATCGGTCACCACCTGACCGCGCTCAGCCTGAACCTGGAAGTAGCCAGTCATCAGGAAGGCGAAGCCGCGCGGGAACAGGTTCGCCGGGCACAGGAAATCGCCCGTTCCCTGCTCTCGGATGTGCGGCAGGTGGTCTCGGACCTGCGTGAAGAAGATCAGCTGGATCTGGGCGAAGCCCTGCGTCATCTGGTGGCCGGCATCAGCGGCTTGCGTGTTCAGCTCAACCAGCCGGCCAGCCTGCATGTGCCGGACCCGGCGCTGGCCCAGGAAATCATCCGGCTGGTGCAGGAAGGGGTAACCAACTGCATCCGCCATGCCCGTGCCCGCAATCTGTGGATACAGATTCACCACCTCGACCGGGGTATCCATATCCACCTCAAGGATGACGGTGTCGGGCAGGCCGCGCTCAAGCCCGGCAACGGCCTGCGGGGCATGCGGGAACGGGTGGAGCAGCGCCAGGGCTGGCTGCGCACCACCACCGCCCCCGGAGAAGGCTTCGAGCTGGAAATCTTTATGCCCTTGAACCCCGTGACCATGGAGCACGATCATGAGTGAGAAAATCCGCGTAATGCTGGTTGACGACCAGACACTGGTGCGCCAGGGCATCCTCAGCCTGCTGTCCTTGTGCGACAGCATGGAGGTGGTGGCGCAGGCCGAAGACGGCGAGGACGCCCTGCGGCAATTGCCGGATGTACAACCGGATGTCATGCTGCTGGACATGCGCATGCCGCGCATGAACGGGCTGGAACTGCTGCAACGCCTGCAACGGGAAGACAGCCTGGTGCCCACCATCATCCTCACCACCTTTGATGACGACCAACTGGTGCTGCAAGGCATACAGGCCGGTGCCATGGGTTATCTGCTCAAGGATGTCTCGCTGGAGCAGCTCACCGATGCCATCCGGCAAGTGGCCGCGGGCAAGTCGCTGGTGCAGCCCGCCGTGACACAACGTCTGCTCAAGGGCCTGCAGGCGATGAACAACGAATTTTCCAGCCTGGAGAAACCGGAAGAGCTCACCGAGCGGGAGATGGAGATCCTGCGCCTGATGGCCACCGGCTTCAGCAACAAGGAAATCGCCAACTCCCTGCATGTGGCTGAAGGCACGGTGAAAAACCATGTTTCCAACATCCTCTCCAAGATGGGCGTGCGGGATCGGACGCGGGCGGTGTTGAAGGCCTTTGAGCTAGGCTGGATGTGATTTTGGGCGGCTTGTTTTCCGTATCTCTGCGTTGCAAGGGCTGCCTCACTCGGTCACGTACTTATATGTACGCTCCCTCGTGATTCAGCCCTTGCGCCTTGATCTACGAAAAACCGCTCGTCCAAAATTTTGGGCGGCTTGTTTTCCGCAACTCTTCGTTGCAGTGGTCATCTTGCTCGGTCACGTACTTGAAGTACGCTCCCTCGCAATCTGCCCCCTGCGCCTCGATTTGCGAAAAACCGCTCGCCCAAAATGGGTGCTGGTAGAAAAGGAAATGGGCGGCCTGTTTTCCGTATCTCTGCATTGAGAGAACCATGCCCGTCCGGTTTGGGGTTTACCTGCGGCTGGCCAGTGTGGCGGCAGGCGCGGGGCTGACTGTGAGGTGTACTTTCAGGTTGTCCGCATCTTCCGTATTGTCGCTGCCCAGTGAGAGCATGGCTTCTTGCCCCAGCAGTACATGCATTTGCAGGGTTTCCGTTTTGCCAAGGGTGGCGCCGGTTTCCGGGTGGACGAGGGCGGTGGTGATGTCGACCAAGGCAACGGTTTGCTGGTCGTCCGTCTGGCTGAGTTTGCCGACGGTGATGCGGGCCTGCATGGCCTGGGCTTGCCCGTCCTTTTCCCAGGTGAGGGTGGCGGTCTTGTTTTGCTGCTGGATGGTTTGTGCCTGGTAGCTTTGGCCCTGGTAACTGATGGCGATGTCCACATGGAACTGCTGGGGTGTTTCGGCCAGGGCCGCTGTGGCGCAGAGCAGCAGGCTCAGCAGAAACAGCAGGCTTGTGGCGTGGGTGCGTGTGGTTTTCGGCATGATGATTTCTCCTTGGGTTTCCTTGTCCGGTGGTCTGGTTTCAGCCGTGCCCGCCGGAGTGAACGGCTGTGTCCAGCTTATCGCTTGTTCACGGGTGTGTGCAACCGGGGCTGTGTCAGCGGGGTCTTGTCGATGACCCGGCTCTGGATTTCGCCGTTTTGCACGCGGGTGGTGAGCAGGTCGCCGGTTTCGATCGAATGAATGTCCTGAACGGCATGGCCTTGTTGGTCCCGGGTGATGCTGTAGCCGCGTTCCAGGGTGTGCAGGGGGTTGAGCAGGTTGAGTTTTTGCAACTGCTGTTGAAAGGTTTGCTGCCGCTGGTCGAGGATTTTCCGGCCCTGTTGTTGCAGCCGCTGGCGGTTTTCCACCAGCCGGTGGCGCAGCCGTTCCAGGCGCAGTGCCGGGTGCTGGCGTTGCAGCCTTTGCGTCAGTTGCTGCAGTTGGTGGTGGGCATGGTGTTGCCGCTGGTGCATGTGCTGTTGCAGGCTTTGGCGCAAGTGTTGCAATTGCAGGCGCTGTTGTTGCAGCCGCCGGGCCGGGTGGGCCTGTTGCAGGCGTTTTTCCAGGTGGTCCACATGCAGTTGCCGCTGTTGCAGCTGGCCTTGCAGGGCCTGTTGTAGCCGCTGTTGTTGCTGGCCCAGTTGCCGCAGCAGGGTGTGGCGGTCGGGAGTGGCCTGTTCGGCGGCGGCGGTGGGGGTGGCGGCGCGCAGGTCTGCGGCCAGTTCCGCCAGGGTGGTATCGGTTTCATGGCCGATGGCAGCGATGACTGGTGTTCGCAGGGCGTGGATGGCGTGCACCACGGGTTCTTCGTTGAAGGCCCAGAGGTCTTCCAGTGAACCACCGCCACGCACCAGCAGCAGGGTATCGGCGGCCAGCTGGTCGGCCTGTTGCAAGGCGTTGACGATCTGCCCGGCGGCCTGTTCGCCCTGTACCAGGGTGTCGATGAGAGTCAGGCGTACCTGGGGCCAGCGCCTTTGCAGGGTCTGGCGTACATCCTGCAGGGCCGCGCCTTTTGCGGAGGTGATCACCACGATGTGGCGCGGAAAGGGCGGGATGGGTTGTTTGCGCTCAGGTTCGAACAGGCCTTCGGCTTGCAGCTTTTTTTTCAGGGCCTCGTAGCGGCGGTGCAGGGCGCCGATGCCGGCTTCGCGCAGTTGTTCGGCGATGAGCTGGAATTCTCCGCGGGCTTCGTAGAGGCTGACCTGGGCGCGAATTTGCACCAGCATGCCGTTTTCCGGCTGGATGCGGCTGAGGCGGTTGCGGTTGGCGAACATGGCGCAGCGTACCTGGGCCTGGTCGTCCTTGAGGGTGAAGTACCAGTGGCCGGAACGGGCGGCGGTGAAGTTGCTGATCTCACCCTCCAGCCAGATCATGCCGAACAGGTGCCGCAGATGTTCGGTGGCTTCCCGGTTGAGCTGGCTGGGGGTGAGAACGCGTTCTGCCATCAGAAGCGCGCGTTGCCCGGTGTGCGCGGGAAGGGGATGACATCCCGGATGTTGGCCATGCCGGTGATGTAGCTGACCAGCCGTTCGAAGCCCAGACCGAAGCCGCCGTGGGGCGCGGTGCCGTAGCGGCGCAGGTCCACATACCAGCTGTAGTCCTCGGGGTCGAGGTTGTGGGCCTGCATGCGTTCCAGCAGTACATCCAGCCGTTCTTCCCGCTGGCTGCCGCCGATGATTTCGCCGATGCCGGGGGCCAGCACGTCCATGGCGGCCACGGTCTTGCCGTCGTCGTTCATGCGCATGTAGAAGGCCTTGATTTCCACCGGGTAGTTTTTCACCACCACCGGCTTGTTGAAATGCTGTTCGGTGAGGTAGCGTTCGTGTTCGGTTTGCAGGTCCAGCCCCCATTCCACCGGGTATTCAAAGGATTGGCCGCTGTTTTTGAGAATGTCGATGGCTTCGGCGTAGTCCAGGTGCACGAAGTGGTCTTCCAGCAGTTGTTCCAGCCTTTGGCGGGCGGTTTTTTCGATGTGCTGGCTGAAGAAATCCATTTCGTCACTGCATTCTTCCAGCACGGCGCGGAAGACGTATTTGAGGAAGTCTTCGGCCAGGGTGGCCAGGTCATTGAGGTCGGCGAAGGCGATTTCCGGTTCCACCATCCAGAATTCCGCCAGATGGCGGGTGGTGTTGGAGTTTTCCGCCCGGAAGGTGGGGCCGAAGGTGTAGCACTTGCTCAGGGCCATGCAGTGGGTTTCCACATTGAGCTGGCCGGAGACGGTGAGGAAGGTTTCGGTATGGAAGAAATCCTGTTCGAAATCCACCTGGCCGTTTTCCTTGCGCGGGATGTTGAGCAGGTCCAGGGTGCTGACCCGGAACAGGTCGCCGGCGCCCTCGCAGTCGCTGGCGGTGATGATGGGGGTGTTGACCCAGTAGAAGCCACGTTCGTGAAAATAGCGGTGTATGGCCTGGGCGGTGGCGTTGCGTACCCGGTTGACGGCCAGGAAGGTGTTGGTGCGCGGGCGCAGGTGGGCCACTTCACGCAGGAATTCCATGGTGTGGCGCTTGGGTTGGACGGGGTAGGTTTCCGGGTTTTCCACCCAGCCGGTCACCTGGATGGCTTCGGCCTGAATCTCGAATTTCTGCCCCTTGCCCTGGGATTCCACCAGTGTGCCCTGAACCACCACGGCACAGCCGGTGGTGAGGTGGCGGATCTCGTTTTCGTAGTTGGGCATGTCGGCCGGGGCAATGACCTGGATGGGGAAAAAGCCGGAGCCGTCATGGACGGCGATGAAAGAGAAGCCGGCCTTGGAATCCCGCCGGGTACGCACCCAGCCGCGGATTTCCACGCTTTCGCCAAGGTGTTGGCCTTGCAGGCAGTCCTGAATGCGGGTTGGTTTCATGGTTTTCCTCTCGGCCGCAGCAAAAAGGGCGGCATTATCAATGAAGTGGTCGTTTTTGCAAGCGCTGTCGCTTGGCATCGCTGGCCGGCCAGAGTATGTAGACGGGGGCAGGCCTTTCCGGGTTCCAGCTTTCGGCCTTGGGTACTTGCAGCGGGGCATAGCCGGGTGCCGTGATGCGCAGGCTGTGCACACCGCCTGGCGTCAGGCGGAAGAAATCGCCGCTGCTGGCATCGCTGAACACGGGGGCGATGCTGGGATCGCGGTCATCCAACTGGATCAGGGCGTCGGCGATGGGGCGGTATTTGCTGTCCACCACCCGTCCG
>WFUE01000013.1 GCA_015485125.1 Lysobacterales bacterium
CTACCTGACCCTGGGCTGGGCGGCGCACACCTCCCTGTCCAAGTGGTGCCGCGACAACGGCATCCTGTTGCACGTCCACCGCGCCATGCACGGCGTGATCGACCGTAACCCGCATCACGGCATCAACTTCCGCGTGCTGACCAAGATGCTGCGCCTGATGGGCGGCGACCACCTGCACTCCGGCACCGTGGTGGGCAAGCTGGAGGGCGACCGCGAGGCCACCCTGGGCTGGATCGACCAGATGCGCGACAAGTACGTCAAGGAAGACCGCTCGCGCGGCATCTTCTTCGATCAGGACTGGGGCCAGATGCCGGGCGTGCTGCCGGTGGCTTCAGGTGGCATCCACGTCTGGCACATGCCGGCGCTGGTGTCCATCTTCGGCGACGACTCCTGCCTGCAGTTCGGTGGCGGTACGCTGGGCCACCCCTGGGGTAACGCAGCCGGCGCCGCGGCCAACCGCGTGGCGGTGGAAGCCTGTGTCCAGGCCCGCAACGAGGGTCGCGAGCTGGAGAAGGAAGGCAAGGACATCCTCACCAACGCCGCCAAGCACAGCCCCGAGCTGAAGATGGCCATGGAAACCTGGAAAGAGATCAAGTTCGAGTTCGACACCGTCGACAAGCTCGATGTCTCGCACAAGTAATCTCTTTCCGAACCGAATCAACTAGAGGTATTGATCATGAGTGAAGTACAAGACTACCGCTCCAGACTGTCGGACCCGAACAGCCGCAAGATGGGCACCTTCTCCTACATTCCGGACATGGACCAGGACCAGATCCGCAAGCAGGTGCAGTACATCGTCAACCAGGGCTGGAACCCGGCCATCGAGCACACCGAGCCCCAGTACGCGGCCAGCCACTACTGGTACATGTGGAAGCTGCCCATGTTCGGCGAGACCGACGTGGACCGCATTCTCGAGGAAATCGAGTTGTGCAAGAAAGCCAACCCGGGCAACCACGTGCGCCTGGTGGGCTATGACAACTACAAGCAGACCCAGGGTGCCAACATGGTGATCTACAAGGCGCCGCTGGAAGGCGAAGTACTGGACCGCATGGAATCCGCTTCTGCGGTCCATGCCTACGATCTGGTACACAAGTAAGCGCTCTGCCCCGTTCCGGGCGGCGTCACGGCTCCGCCCGGATTCCGGGGCCTTCCCCAAAACCATCGACCAGGGTGGTCTTGGGCAAGGCTCCTGCTTTCAGAGAATCAACCCCACGAGGTGCATGTCATGACTGAAATCAACCAAGAAGATTTCCTGATCCGGGAAGAGCCCTACTACCGCCCGGTGGGCGACGAGGTGGAAAAGTACCAGGCGGCCTACGACGTGCGCATGCCGGTAATGCTCAAGGGGCCCACCGGCTGCGGCAAGTCGCGCTTCGTCGAATACATGGCCTGGAAACTGGGCAAGCCGTTGATCACCGTGGCCTGCAACGAAGACATGACCGCCTCCGACCTCATCGGCCGCTTTCTGCTGGATATCAACGGTACCCGCTGGCAGGATGGCCCGCTCACCGTGGCTGCGCGCATCGGTGCCATCTGCTATCTGGATGAGGTGGTGGAAGCCCGCCAGGACACCACCGTGGTGATCCACCCACTCACCGACCACCGCCGGGAACTGCCATTGGAAAAGAAGGGCGAACTGGTCAAGGCCCACCCGGACTTCCAGATCGTCATCTCCTACAACCCCGGCTACCAGTCGATGATGAAGGATCTCAAACAGTCCACCAAGCAGCGTTTCGGCGCCATGAGCTTCGACTACCCTGAAGCGGAAGTGGAAAAGGAAATCATCGCTCACGAAGCGGGAGTGGACACGGCCACCGCCGAGAAACTGGTACAGGTGGCGCAACGCTCGCGCAACCTCAAGGGTCACGGCCTGGATGAAGGCATGTCCACCCGCCTGCTCATCTACGCCGGCCAGCTCATCGGCAAGGGCATCCCCGCCGCCAATGCCTGCCAGATGGCGCTGGTGGAACCCCTGACCGACGACCCGGACATGCGCGACACCCTGCAGGCGGCCATCAGTACCTTCTTCGGCTGAAGGCGCAAATGCCGTGACCGGCCCCGGCCGGTTCAGACCCACCGCGCGAGGAGCAGAAGATGTCTGTCAATCTCGATGACTACCGTGACGAGCTGATCGCCGCCGCCCCGGAACTGGCCGACACCCTGGAATCCAGTTTCCACGAGGCCGCCCGGCTGATGTCGCCATCCAGCCTCAAGGACTATCTGGATGGTGCCCGCGGCATGGTCAACCTGGGCAAGGGCCCTGCTCTGGTCACCGCCTGGCTGGATGAAGTGCCGGTGGTAGCCCGGGAATGT
This sequence comes from Lysobacterales bacterium, assembly GCA_015485125.1. GTDB lineage: Bacteria > Pseudomonadota > Gammaproteobacteria > Xanthomonadales > S139-57 > S139-57. The sequence goes on from WFUE01000013.1 coordinate 2,314, forward strand.
GGCGACGACATCATCCGCGACATTGCTTCCGGCATCCTCAAACTGGCCTCCATGGTCTCCGGCGAAGTGCTGGTGCTCATGCTCTCCACCCTGCCCACCGCCGCCCGCCGGCTGGGAGATCCGGACCTGCTGCGGGCCTACATCCAGCTGTTGCACCGCCTGGCTGCTCGTGCCCCACGTGGCCTGCGCCCCATGCTCAACGTGCTGGACGAACTGCTATCCAAGCTCACCCTGTCCGGCCTGCGCCGCTGGGTGGACTTCGGCGCGGACGCCTACCGCCGTGACCTGCCCAAGCAGGCGGCCTATTTCGGCCTGGAGAGCGAAGACTCCAAGGCCATGCTGCAACAGGAACGCAAGGGTACACTGTTCATCGATGAACAGCGCCGGCTCAATTTCTACCTGCGCGCCTTCTGGGGGCGGGACTTCTTCCTGCGCCCCGCCGCCGCGGACTATCTGGGCTTCCGCCCCTTTATCGAAGGTCATGCCATGCACCTGCCGGATGCCGTGGATGACATCGGCACAGTGACCGGCCATGAGCTCTACCGGGCCATGGGCGCACACATGGCGGCACACATGGTCTACACCCTGGAACCACTCGATGCCGAAGCCCTGTCCCCGGCTCAACAATACTTCATCGGCCTGTTCGAGGATGCGCGAGTGGAATACTGCGCCATCGATGAATTCCCCGGCATGAAAACCCTGTGGCTGGCCCTGATGCCCGACGGCTCGGGCAACGGTCACGAGCACCGGGGCATGCCCTTACTGGAAAAGGTGGCGCGCGCCCTGCTGGACGAAGCCAGCCCCACGGGTGACACAGCAGTGGATGCCATCGTCCAGCGCTTCCACGAAAAGATCGCCGACCACCGTGACAACACCCGCTTTACCATGGAACTGGGTCTGGAACTGTTCAACCTGCTCAGTCAGCGGCGTGATGTGCCCAGCCTGCGCATACTCGAAGGCCTGAACATCCCCTACCGCGACGACAATCGTTTCCTCTGGGCTGCGGAGGAATTCAGCTGGGAAGAAAGCACCGCCTACCTGCCCGCCAGCCAACGGCAGGTACGCAAGTATGTCAATGTGATGGAAATGGTCAACGAGGTGGACGTGGAGACCGCCGGAGACGATGCCCAGGAAGTCTGGGTACTGGCCAGCGAACTGTTCCCCTACGAAGACAACGGCATTTCCTACAACGAGATGGAAGGCAAGGAACCGGTCTCCGACCCCTTTCATTACCCGGAATGGGACTACCATGTTCAACTGCACCGGCCAGCCTGGGCGACGGTGTACGAGCGTCGGCAAGGCCGGGGCGACCCGGAAATCATCGACAAGGTACTGACCGAGCACAAGGGTGTCAGCCATCGCATCAAGCAAATTATCGACCGTCTGCGGCCCCAGGGCATCACCCGCCAGCGCAAGCTGGAAGACGGGGACGAACTGGACATCAACGCCGCCGTGGATGCCATGGTCACCCTGCGCATCGGCCTGCAGCCGGACATGCGCATCACCATGCGCCACGTCATCAACCGGCGTGACCTGGCCGTACTGATTCTGCTGGATCTTTCCGAGTCCACCAACGAAGTGGTACGCGGCAGCGAAAAGACCGTGCTGGAGCTGACCCGGGAAGCCTGCGCTCTGGTGGCCACGGCCATTCACGGAATCGGCGACCCCTTCGCCATACACGGCTTCGCCTCCGACGGCCGGCACGATGTGCAGTACTACCGCTTCAAGGATTTCGAACAGCAGCTGGACGCGGATGTAAAAAGCCGCCTTGCCGGCATGAAGGGCGGGCTGTCCACCCGCATGGGCACGGCCATGCGCCACGCCGGGCGCCACCTGCTGCAACGCAGCGAAAAACACAAGCTGCTGTTGATCGTCACCGACGGCGAACCGGCGGACATTGACGAGCGCGACCCGCAATACCTGCGCATGGATGCCAAGAAAGCCGCGGAAGAACTGCGACGCAATGGTGTACTCAGCTACTGCCTGACCCTGGACCCGGAAGCCGACCGCTATGTATCACGCATTTTCGGAGCCAACCACTACACCATCATCGACAACGTCAACCGCCTGCCGGAGAAACTGCCGACCCTGTTCGCCAGCCTGACCCGGTGATTGCCATGATCTCGCACATTCATGGCGTTCCGGTTTTCGCGCAACGGGCAGACCAGATACCGGCACCACTGTACAACCTCTGGCGGCGGGCACGCATGCGGGCGCAACTGCCGTTGCGCATGACCCTGCCGGGCATGAAAGGCATGGCGCTGATTCTGGAACCGACGGCCTGGGTGGTGGTGGATGGTGGACGCAGCGATGTCCCTGTACTGGCCTGGGTGGATTTTTCCCCGTCCTCCGATCGGGGCATCCACGAACCCGTACCCTGCAAGCTCAACTACTACCACTATCTGGCCAGCGGCCTGCGGACCAGGGTACTGGAGCATCTGGAAAAACACCTGGAAACACGATTGAAGTCCAGACGATAAAACAGGAGAAAGCACATGCCACTGGTTCACATGAAAGACATGCTGCAACATGCCTGGGAAAACCACTATGCCGTGGGTGGATTCGACCTGGTCAGCCTGGATTTTCTTGAAGGCATCATGGAAGCGGCCGAACGGGAATCCTCGCCGGTGATACTTTCCCTGGCGGAATCCCATTTCGAATACTACGATTTTCAACTGGCCATGGCCGCCAGTGTGGCAGCAGCCGAACGGGCAAGTGTACCCGTGGCCATTCATCTGGACCATGGTGCATCCATGGAAACGGCGGTGGAAGCCATCCGTCTGGGCTGCAACGGCATCATGGTGGATGCCTCACATCACCCCTTCGAACAAAATGTGGCCCTGACTCGCGAGTTGGTGACCATGGCCCATGGCTGTGGAGTACCAGTGGAAGGCGAATTGGGTTATGTGGCCGGCGTGGAGGGCGAGGACGCGGAGCGCCATCCGGGTGAAGTGATTTATACGCAACCTGAGGAAGCGGCCCGCTACATCGAGGAGACTGGCGTGGATTTTCTCGCTGTTTCCATTGGTACCGTGCATGGCAGAATGCGCGGCCAGCCCAGATTGGATCTGGAAAGGTTGCGGGCCATCAATGAAAAGGTACAACAGCCATTGGTCATCCACGGCGGCACCGGCCTGTCTGACGCACAATTTTGCCAACTCATCGACAATGGCGTGGCCAAGATCAACTACTACACGGCACTTTCGGATGCGGCTGCACATACCATCCGCGCCAATATGAACGATCAGGCCGGTTATACCCGGCTGCTGGACGGCGTGCGTTCAGCCATCAGCAAGGAAACCGCACGTTGCATGCAGGTCTTCCGTTCCTCTGGCCAGGCCGAAAGCGTGCTGGCCTGTGCACAACCATGGCGGCCAGTGGAACATGTCATTCTCTACAATGTGGAAGGTATCGACAGCGGTCAGGTAGACGCATTGATGGCCGAAGGCAGGCGTGTGCTGGGACAGATTCCCGGAGTACAGCGGGTCATCACCGGACGCGCAATACAGAAACAGGCCCGCTATGCCTTCGCCTGGCTGGTGGAATTCGTCCACCCGGCGGTAATCGACAGCTACCGGGACCATCCAGCCCATGTGGCCTTCGCCGATCAGCATTTCCGGCCGGTCGCCGGAGACCGGGTCAGCATCGACTTTCAGACCTGACCCGGATTTCCACCGGTCGAATCAGCGGTTTCTCTGCAACCAGGCCTGATAGATGCGGTCATTCCAGAAACTCTGGAAATAGGCGATGACCGCGTCGATTTCTTCCGGCTGCAGCTTGTCGCCAAAACCGGGCATCTTGCCACCCAGCGGAATCCCGCCCCGGTAGACGGTGGAGCGGAGGATATTCATCGGGTGATGCCAGGCATGAGCCGTTCCGTTCAGGGGCGGCGGCGGGAAACTGCCATCCGGCAAGCGTTGCTTCCAGTTTGCTGTCTTGCCCTGGGCCTGGTTGCCGTGGCAAGCAGCACAATGCTGCTGAAACAAGCCTCTACCCTGTTCGACTTGTTCCGCACTATACCAGCGACCCGTATCCACGCTCTGTGCCGCCACGGTCCCTGCAAAGCCCGCCACTGCAATCCACAACAGGGTTTTCAGAAAATAACTTCGTATCATTGCATCCACTCCAGAGATAGCACCAATGACAAAGCATACGCACTGAGCATGCCAGGGAGCAAGGGTGACAGCATGAAACTCAAAGCCGATAATGGCCATCATGAACTTGCCATTCCATGCCCTTAAAACTCAAGCTTTCGCTATTGTGCTGGGAATGTTGCTTTCTGGTAGCCCGCCGGCACAGACCATCACACCGGGCTACGACTGGAGCCTGCCGGCCTGGAGCCAGCCCCTGCCCCAGCGCTTCTATTCCGAAAATGCCAGCCCGGCGCATGGAGTGGATATACGGGTCGTCGATCTGAGCTGGCGCCAGCTCAATCCGCAACCGGGCGTGTTCAGCCGGACCACTGCCGGGGTGGTGGACGGGATGACCTTTCCTTCACTGGATGACCAACTGGCCCAGGGCGGCCCCTACTGGCTGCGCATCTGGACCAGCGGCAGCGACTGGGCGCCAGACTGGGTGGTGCAGAATTGCAACATCCAGACCACCTGGCCCGATGCCGAAGGCCAGGCCAGCCACTTGCCCATCTGGAACAGCTGTGTCTGGAACGCCATGAAGGATCTGTTCCGCCAGGTCTGGCTGAACTGGGGCCTGCTGGCCGACCCCAACTTGCAGTTCACCCACGTGCCGGGCGCCTTCTACTACACGGAATTCGATTTCGACATCCCCTTTCAGGCCGCCCAGGCCGGGCAGCTGAGCTTCAGCCAGTTCGACAGCTGGTTTCATCAGGCCATGACCGATCTGGTCAATATCGCCAACGGCGAGAACCAGAACCCGGATGACGACTACGCCTGGAAACTGGTCTACACCGGCGAGGATTATCCCTTCGATGACATCTGGAATGGCGCCAGCAACCTCTTTGCCCGTGATGCCGTACAACTGGGCATGGGCATCCGCAACGGCATCACCGAACTGGCCAATTTCCACCTCAACCACGCGCCGGCCTGGGGCTTGAGCATTGCTGCCGACGGTCATGTGCAGGTGGATGAAGGCCAGTTTTCCCGCTGGGGCCAGCGCACCGCCGCCGGCGAGAACGAATGCTTCAATGCTTGCGGCTACACCACCGCCGACCCCGAATACGCCGTGCGCATGGCCAATCTGAAAGTGCTGCAAATGCGGGCCAACCGCCTGTATGTAGTGCCCGCAGACAGCTACATGAACGCCTACCCGCAGCACTGGAACTGGGTGCGCCATGAACTGGGCAAGGATGTGCTGGACGCGCCGGATGCCTGGGTGGCCCTGCGCCGTGCCGAAGACACCTACTGGGACCCGGTCAATGGCGACAGCAGCCACAGCTGGAACGACACGCCCTGGGTACGCAACCTGGAACGCTGGCTGGTGCAGCGGAACACGGCACCGGACGGACAGAGCCGCGATGGCACGGGGGTTCGCAATCAGGTTCTGACCCCGGAAAACGGCCAGGCCATTGAGGGCCGGCGCACGGACCACGCCAATGGGCAGGACTGGCTGTATTTCTTCCTCGATGATCGTTTTGCCGATGACCCCGGCCAGTCCTGGCAGTTGCTGGTCACCTATGTGGACAACAGCCTGGCCCAGTGGCAGGTGCAATATCACGACGGCCAGCAGGCACAACTCACTCCGGCGTTAATCCAGCAAAACGACGGCCAGCTCAGGACCGCGCGTTTCGATCTGGGCAGCGTGCCCTTCGCCAACGCCCTGCCCGGTGGTGCCGACCTGCGCATCTACAACGGTGGCGCGGCGGATGTGGAGATTCCCTTCGTGCGCCTGCTGCGTCTGCAACAGCCTCTGGGGCGGCTATTCAGCAACGGCTTCGAATAGGCGGCTATAATGCGCCTTCCGCAAGCAAGGCAGCAGCATGAACGCCAGCAAGACACACCCGGCCCTGACCGAAGAACACCTGCAACAGGATGTAGCCCGCGCCCTGGCCGAGGATATCGGCGCAGGTGATATCAGTGCGGCACTACTGCCCGCTGACCAATACGTCGAGGCCCGGTTGATCGCACGGGAAGCGGCGGTACTCTGCGGCATTCCCTGGTGGGAAGAAACCTTTCGCCAGCTCAGCCCGCAGGTACAGACCCGCTGGCTGCATGAAGAGGGAGATGCCTTGCAGGCGGATGCCGTCGTCTGCACCCTGCGCGGACCGGTGCGGGCGGTACTCACCGGCGAACGCACGGCGATGAATTTTCTGCAAACCCTCTCCGGCACCGCCACGCTGACCCGCCACTGGGCCGGGCACCTGGCCGGCCTGCCCTGCCGGCTGCTGGATACCCGCAAGACCCTGCCCGGTCTGCGGCTGGCACAGAAATATGCCGTCACCGTCGGTGGCGGCCACAACCACCGGCTGGGCCTGTACGATGCCTATCTGATCAAGGAAAACCACATCCTCGCCGCCGGCTCCATCGCCACCGTGCTGCAACAGGCCCGCCGCCTGCACCCGGGGCGGCTGCTGGAGATCGAAGTGGAAACCCTGGATGAACTGCGCCAGGCGCTGGAAGCCGGCTGCGACCGGGTGTTGCTGGACAACTTCAGCCTGGAGGATCTGCGCCAGGCCGTGGCCCTGCGCAACCAACTGGCACCGGCGGTCACACTGGAGGCTTCCGGCAATCTGGAAGGGGAACGGCTGCGCCAGGTGGCCGAGACCGGCGTGGATTTCATCTCCTCCGGCGCTCTGACCAAGCATGTTCGGGCGGTGGATTTCTCCCTGCGCCTGAGCGACTGAAGCAGCCGCTTATTCCGCCGTCCTCACCCCGGCTTTTTCCGGCAGCAGGGATTGCAGCCGCTCCCGCGCCGCCTGCATGGAGAAGTGACGGCGCACATTCTCGCGCCCGCCCTCGGAAAGCCGCTGCCACAATTCCGGGTCCTGATAGGCGCGCACCACTTCGCGGGCAAAGTCTTCCGCCGTCTCCGCCATCAGCCCGTGCACGCCATGTTCGGCATACATGCCCTCGAAGGCCATGGGCGTGCCCACCACCGGCTGGCCATGGGCCATGCTCATGTTCACCTTGCCCTTGACGCCGGCACCGTAGCGCAGCGGGGCCACGGCCAGCCGCACTTCGCGCATGAATGGTTCGATCTCTTCCACGAAACCGTGAAAGACCACGCCTGGTTGCTCGCCCAGCGCGCGCACGGAATCCGGCGCCTTGCTGCCCACCAGATGGAATGTCACTTCCGGCAACTCGGCGCGGATCAGCGGGAAGATTGCCTCCACGAACCAGTGGGCGGCATCCACATTGGGCGGGTGCTGATAGCCGCCAACGAACACCAGCCCCTGGCGCTGCTCGAACGGCAGGCCGGTTTCTTCCGGCAGGCTGTGGATATTGGACAGCACCGCCACATCCACCTCGGGCGCCACTTCCGCCAGTTCCTGCTGCTCCACCGGGCTGACCACCAGGGTCAGGTCACAGCTGCGCGCAACTTTCAGCTCCTGCTCGCGGGTCTGCGCCGCCTGCCGGCGCAGAGCCTCGCTGTCTTCCAGCGCTGCCTGCCGCTGCTCGCGCAGATAGTGCAAGTCCACGGTATCGAACCAGACCCGGGCCTGCGGCATCCATGCATGCACCAGATCCAGGTACTGGCTGGCCACATAATGGCGGCTCAAAATCACCAGATCGAATTCGTGACCCCGCTGTTCGAACCAGCGTGGGCCATCAAAAAACGGCGCGTAGAGTATTTCCACGCCCATGGTCTGAACGCGGGTAGTGTAAGGTTCCAGCCGGGCATGGTTCTCCGGCAGGAAGCTGACCTTCCAGCCCAGTTGCTGGAACAGGCGAAACAGGTTCTGCATGCGCACCGAGCCGGAATCCTGATCCGGCGTGGGGGTACAGGCATCGATGATCAATACCCGGCCGGCCACCCGGTGTTCCTTGGCCTGCTGAATGTCACTGCCTGGCACCGGTTGCTGTTGCAGGGTGTCGGCCCAGCGCTCGCGGAAGGTCCGCTGGTTGATCAACTGGTGCTTTTTCACTCCACTGCCGGTATCGGTGCCGCAGGTAATGCCCTCGAAATGCACCACCCGCGAGGCTGGCTGCACCCAGACTTCCCGCCCGTGCTGGCGTATCTTGAAGGCCAGATCGGTGTCCTCGTAATAGGCCGGGGCGTAGATTTCATCAAAGCCACCCAGTGCTTCAAACAAATCCCGTGGCAGGAGAATGGCCGCGCCGGAACAATAATCCACTTGCCGGGCATAGCCATAGCGCGGGTCGTCCGGGTGTTCGAAACGGCCCACATTCCAGCCGCTGGCATCGGAGAAGACGATGCCGCCGGACTCCTGCAACCGCCCGTCCGGGTAAACCAGCTGGCTGCCCACCAGCCCCGTTTCCGGCCGCTGCTCGAACTGCCGCAACAAGGGCGGCAGCCAACCCGGTTGTACCTGGGTGTCATTGTTGAGGAAGAACAGATAGTCTCCCCGCGCCTCGGCGGCCCCACGGTTGCAACTGCCGACAAAGCCCAGATTCTCTTCGTTGCGCAGATAGACCAGCCCTGCCACCTGCGGCAACACCTCCGGGGTGGCATCCTCGCCGGAACAATCATCCACCACGATGATTTCCACCGGGATAGCTTCCACGGTTTCCGCCAGTGCCCGCAGGCAGGCCAGCGTGTAGTGCAGCTGGTTGTAGACCGGTATGACGATGGAGACCTGCGGCCGGTCCGCGCATGGCAATACAGGCAGGGGGGGCAATTCGTTCGCATTCTCGGGCTCGGGCACTTCGTTCACGGTCAAAGGCAGCACAGCCTGCGCTGCCGTTTGCTGCCGGTCACGCCAACGCTCCCGAATACGCTGCCAGGTACCGCGCAGGCCACGGGTGCGCAGATTACGCAACAGGCCGCGCCACAGGCTCCAGCCATGATGAAGGTGATAACCCAACCGCTGGCGGGTGACTTTCAGGGCATGGCCCAGCAGGCGCAAGGGGCGGGTGACCTTCCACGAAGTACTGGAAAGCAGTTCGGCCTTGTCCTGTTGCAACTGGTGAATCTGTCTGCTGAGTACCTGCTCCTGCTCCTGCATCCGGGCATGCAATTGTGCGATTTCTTGCTGCAACTGCTGTCTAGCCTGCTCGGATTGTGCCAGGGCGGCCTGCGTACTGTTCCGGTTCTCTGTCAAATCCTGCACTGCCTGTCTCAAGCCTCTCAGGGTGGATTCCTGCTTCAGCACCTGCTTTCTCATTTCCAGCGCCCAATGGGTGCGTTCGGCCAGTTCCCGCTCGGTTCGGCGTGCCCATTGCGCCCGTTTTTCCAGTTCCGTCTGTTGTACCCGTAGCTGCGCGCGGGTCTCGGCCAGCGTGGCCTCGGCAGCCAATGCCTGCGCCAGGGTCTGCTCCTGGTTCAACAGGGTCGCCTGTGTCAGCGGGCGCACAGTATAACGGGGCGGTGATTTTTTTCTACGCAAACCCAGCCGTTTGCGATAATCAGCCACCATGGCCCGCAGATCGCGTGCCTTCCAGCCCCGCAGGGCCTGATGCATGGCCTCAATCCGCCCGCGATCCCGTGCCAGTTCGCGCACGCATGCCACCAGCGCCTGGACTTCCGGCTCGATCAGGCAGCCGTTGCGGCCATCTTCCACATGCTCGCCAAAGGCGCCCAACCGGGTGGCCACGGGCACCACGTGCAAGTGCATGTGTTCCACCAACGCCAGACCGAAGGTTTCCGGTACGGTGGAAAGAAACAGCGCCAGATGCGGGCGGATACGGCGCAAATGAGCGGGTAGCGCTTCACGCTGATAGCGGGGGATGACATGCACGCCGGGCCGGCCCCAGAAAGCACGCCCGGCCTTGCCGCAACCCAGCAGGTAGAGCTCACAATACGCCTGCAGTGCTGGCCAGGCCTCTCGCAGTAAATCCAGCCCCTTGGCGGTGGAAAGCTGGCCGGGCACAACCAGACGCAGTTTTTCGGCGCTGGCGACATCTTCCGGCAACGGCAGGGGCTCGGCCTCCGCCAGCGCGGCGGGCAGGCCATGAGGAATCACGGCGGCATCCGCCCGCACCCAACCCGGATGGATACGGCGCAACTGCGCCAATACCTGCCGGGAAGGGGCAGCCTGCATCACGGCAGCCTGTTTCAAGAGCTGTTCGATACGATCCCGACGCTGTAGCCAGTAGTCGGGTTGACGTGGCTGCAGCAGGCGGTTGCAGGGGTTGTCGGCAAAACAGGCCTGCATGCGCGGCCTGTCACACTGCTGGCAGACCTCGCCAAAATACAGGTTCAACGCCGGACAGAAGGGAAAATAATCATGCAACAGCCAGAGCGTTCTCCGCTGGTCCAGATGTAGCGCCTCCAGGCTGTGACCGATCAGGGAGGACACCACGACCCGCTGCACCTGAAAGCGCTCCAGCAGTGATTCAACCGGCCCCTTCCAGCCCGCATGCCGTTCGGCCACTCCACGAATGGACGGTTGTAACGGCCATTCGCGCAACACCGGCCCGTCGGGGCCCAGTTGCAATTGCAGGCGCTGGCCATAGCGCTGTGTTTGCCAGTCACCCTGGCTGCGCAATACCAGATGAACGGCGTGGTCTTCCGCCGCGCAATAGTCCCGCAACCATTGCTCCGTACCACCGCCCCAGTCATGGGTGACATGCAGAAGCACCGGTTCGGCTTGCAGCCCCGGCCAGCAGGCGGGCGGCAAGGTATCGAAGGTCGACAACCGCTGCACGAAATGATGCAACTGGCCAGCCCGGGCCTGCTCATGCTCATGGCTTGCAGACACCGGCACATCCAGACTGCCCAGCAGCAGATCCGGCTGCAGCCAGCAGGCATTGCTTTCCGCCAGATCCTCGACCTGCCAGTGTTCCCGCGCCAACAGGTCGGGGTGAACCCATGCCGCCTGCGGGTTCAGCCAGGCCTGCGGCAGCAAAAAAGGTTCATTGAGCAGAAAACAGGCCGCATCCCGCTGCTGGGCATCGGCTTGCCGCCAGGCCGCTTGTGCGGCCAGGGGTTCCAGGGCCGGATGCCGTGGATGTAGGGGGCAAAGCAACGCCGGGGTATCCAGCGCCTCGGCGGCGTGACGGATCCGCTGTAACAGATACGGTGGCCACGATGCACGGGCATCCAGCAGCAGCAACGGCTGGGCACGTAATGCCGCCGGCAATTTTTGCTGACAACGGCCCAGCCATTGCCACCAGGGGCCATCCGGCGTGGAACCCAGATGCAGGCCCTCTTCCAGCGCACCGGCCTCACCCAGGTAGCACAACGTGACTGGCAAGCCGGATGCCAGCCAGTCATCGGGCAGGGCAGGGCTTTCGGCACTCACCCCAAACAGCAACAGGGTCAGGCCTGTTGTGGCCTGACCCTGTTGGCGTGTATCGAGCATACGGCTCATAGGGAAGTTATCGACGTGTCATCTCATCCATGGTGCGTTGGCGGTAGCCCGCGGGAATCACAAACAATCCGGCATCCACCTCCCCCTGACTCACCTTGACCAGTTCACCATCGTTCTGCCCCATGCGATTGCGGTGAATGATGGGCAGTTTGTCTTCATCGAACACACCCACGGCCATGTCTTCGGCCTTGATCATCGGTACCTTGCTCAGCATCTCCTTCAGGAAGGCAAACATGCCCTGCAGGGCCGCCAGATCATCGGCAGGCACACCGACGGCATCCGCATCGGCCAGGCAGGCGGTTTGCACGGGCTTGCCGTTGACCTTCATCTGATACCATTCGCAACGGCCCAGCTTGCCGCGACCCTGTTCTCCGGTGGCATTCATCTCCACTTGAACCGGCTTTTTTTGCATCCCCATCATGCCGCCCATCATCTGCCGCATCTGCTCGCGCTGTGCCGGCGGCAGCTGCGCCAGTTGCGCTTCCATCTGCTGCATGGCCGCATTCATCATGCCGGACATCTTTTCCATGGCCTGGGCATCCATGACCATGTATTCCTTGCGGCGAGACGTCACCATGTACATCGCGGATTTTGCGGCATCATAGATCATGTAGCCATCTCCCTTGGGGCTGTCCATGCGTACCTTCTCTCCAGCCACCACGATACGATGACTGCTCTGGCCCTGCTGATATTCCAGCACTACATCGGCCTGTGCCTGAAATACGCCAGCGGCCAGCACCACACTCAAGATCATCTTTTTCACAAGCAACTCCTTACAATCGATAGCTGCCGGATATCCGACCGGCAAACAGAAAAACCGCCCGGCTTCCACACATGGAAGCCTGTGCTGGCGGCTGCTAGAATGGCCCCTTTTCTCGAGCCGGAAAAAATTCGTACTATCATGCCAAAACTGCGGCCTCTTGTCTGCCTGAGTGTGCTGGCGCTGGCAGCCTGCCAAAACGGCCAGCAGCGCCCGGACATCCGGCCCGACAGCCTGAGAAAACAGGCCAGCGAGCAGGCCGGCGTCATTGAGGTGCGCCCGCTGCAAGACCCGGCCATTCGCGAGCTTTTCGCCCAGGCGCGGGCTTACGAGGCCCAGGGCAAGTACCGCTGGGCGATCAAGCGCATCCGCCAGGCCCTGCGGCTGGCCCCCGGCCACCCGGAACTGTTGCAATACCTGGCTGAATTGCTGCTGAATGAAGGGCATGCCGAGCTGGCGTTGAACTACGCGCGGGATTCCTGGGAAAAGGGCCCCCGGGTCGGCCCCCTGTGCAGCCGCAACTGGCTGACCATGGCCGGCGCCTACCGGCTGGAACAGCAGGAAGCCAGGGCCCGCGAGGCCGAACAACAGGCACGCCGCTGCGCGGTGCAACCGGGCAAGCGCCTGTGAGCGAAAACCTTTCCGACATGACCGCCCTGCTGGGGGAAGACGGCCCCCTGGCCCGGGCCCTGCCGGGTTTTCGCCCGCGTGAAGAACAACAGCGCATGGCAGCCATGGTGGCCGAGGCCATGGCCTGCCGCGGCACCCTGCTGGCCGAAGCCGGTACCGGCACCGGCAAGACCTTTGCCTATCTGGTGCCGGCGCTGACCGCCGGCGGCAAGACTCTGATTTCCACCGGCACCAAGACCCTGCAGGACCAGATCTTCAGCAAGGATCTGCCACTGGTGCTCCAGGCGCTGGAAAGCCGCGCCCGCGTGGCCCTGCTCAAGGGCCGGGGCAACTACCTGTGCCGCTACCGGCTGGAACTGGCGCGCACGGAAGGGCGTTTTCCCGACAAGACCATGGTCCAGCGGCTGGAAGCCGTGCGCGTCTGGGGCCAGCGCACGAAAGATGGCGACCTGAGCCGTTTCTCCGGCGTGGAAGAAAACGACCCGCTGCTACCGTGGATCACCTCCACCCGCGACAACTGCATCGGCACCGACTGCCCCCATTTCGACGACTGCCTGGTCTACAAGGCCCGGCAAAAGGCGCTGGAAGCCGATGTCATCGTGGTCAACCACCATCTGCTGTTTGCCGACCTGGCCCTGCGCCAGACCGGCTTTGCCGAGCTGCTGCCGGCCTGTGACCATATCGTGCTGGACGAGGCGCATCAGGCCGTGGATGTGGCCACCACCTTCTTCAGCGAACACCTGAGCTCGCGCCAGTTGCAGGATCTGGCCGCCGACACCCGTCTGGCCGCCAGCGAGATCACCGGCGTGCTGCCGGCATTGACTCCGGCCTGCACCGAACTGGAAGACCGCGTGCGCGCCCTGACGCTGGCGCTGCCGGAAGCCCGCGAGCGCGCGGCCTGGCAACCCCCCAGGGCCGATACCGAACTGGATCGCGCCTGTCGCGGCCTGCAGGGCGCACTCAAGCGGCTGGCCCATGAAATCGAGCAACTGGAAAACGGCTCCCGCGCGCTGGATGGCTGCCGGGAACGGGCCGGCCAGGCGCAAATCCTGTTGCAGGTCTTGCAGCAGGATATCGGCCAGAACCACATCGGCTGGTATGAACGCGGCAGCCGCCATTTCCAGCTGCATCTTACCCCCATGGATATCGGCGAGGCCTTCCAGCAGGCGGTGGCCGAACTGCAAGCCAGCTGGGTTTTTACCTCCGCCACCCTGTCCGTGGCCGGCAACTTCGACCATTTCAGCCGGCAACTGGGGCTGAAAAACCCTGCCACCCTGTGCGTGGACAGCCCCTTCGACTACTGGCACAACAGCCTGCTCTTTCATCCGCCCAACCTGCCGGAACCCCGCGATCCTAGCTATGTCCATGCCATGCTGGAAGCCTGCCTGCCCGCGCTGGAGGCCGCCGAAGGGCAGGCCTTTCTGTTGTTCACCAGTCACCGGGCGCTGCAAGCGGCCGCCGCCTGGCTGCGTCAACACGCGGATTTCGAGCTGCTGGTACAGGGCGAGGCTTCCCGGCCGGAACTGCTGGATGCCTTCCGCGAAGGCGGGCGGCTGCTGCTGGGCGCGGCCAGCTTCTGGGAAGGCGTGGATGTGCCCGGCGACACCCTGAGGCTGGTACTCATCGACAAGCTGCCCTTCCAGGTTCCCGACGACCCGGTTCTGCAAGCACGGATCGAACGCAGCCGCCGGCAGGGCGGCAACCCCTTTGCCGAACTGCAACTGCCCCAGGCGGTGCTGGCATTGAAACAGGGCGCGGGCCGGCTGATTCGCACCGAAAGCGATTACGGCGTGCTGATCCTCTGCGACCCACGCCTACGCAGCAAGGGCTATGGCCGAACCTTTCTCGACAGCCTGCCGCGGATGCCGCGCAGTACCAAGATCACCGATGTACAGCGCTTCTTTCAGCTCAAAACCCCGGCAGAACCCCAGGAAACCCATGAAACTGCTCAGTCTTGAAACCGCCAGCGAACACTGCTCCGTCGCCCTGCAACAGGGCGATGTAATCCAGCAGCAACTGCAACGGGATGCGCGCAAGCACGCCGAGCATCTGCTGCCGATGATCCACCGCCTGCTGGATCCGCACGGGCTGACACTGGCCACGCTGGACGGCATCGTGGTGGACATTGGCCCCGGCAGCTTCACCGGCATCCGTACCGGTATCAGCATGGCACAGGGCTTTGCCCTGGCCCTGGAGCTGCCGCTGTATCCGGTGGTTTCCCTGGCCGCGCTGGCGCTGGACGCGCTGGCCGCCGGCGCAAAAGCGCCGGTGCTGGTGGTGCAGGATGCGCGCATGGGTGAATGCTACTGGGTGCTGGCCGATGCGCGCGGCCGGTTGCTCACCCCGCCGGCCCTGCACAGGCCGGAAGCCCTGCCGCTGGCCAAGCTGCCCCAGCCGCCGGCCAGCCTGGCTGGCTCCGGGGTGAAACAGCTGCTGGAAAGCCAAACCAACCTGCAATCCCTGCCCACCTTCCCCGATGCCTTGTTGCAGGCCAGGCATCTGCTGCCACTGGCCGACCTTTCCCGGCCCCATAACGCCGAAACGCTGCAACCCCTCTATGTCCGCAACCAGGTGGCCGACGAACGGGCACGGGTACGGCCCGGAAACCGCGGCTGACCCGGCACGCCGGATCAGTCAACCGACGAAAACAACGAACACGTCTTTCAGTGCTCCAGACGGTACTGGGCGTTGGCTTCCAGCATCTGGTCGATTTCGTTTTGCACCATGCGATCCAGCAGCTTCTGATTGAAGCCGGTCGCTTCCATCAGGCCCTGCAGGTAGAAACGAAAAACACTGTCGCCGATGAGCGCCTCGGTCATGGCGGCCATGCGCTGAAAGGCCCCGTTGAGGGCGTTTTTCTCGGCGGAAGGCCAATCCGCTTCCTCAATACGGCTGGAGAGCAGATCCAGCACCCAGCTCCACATGCTGATCATCATCGGGTTGGACACCCCGCGCTTGATATGCAGCAGCCCCACATAGGTCTGCCAGGCCCAATAGCCTTCATCGAAAGGGCCCTGCACCGTGCGCTGCCACCATTTGGCCAGACTGTTTTCCCGTGCCGGTCGTTCACCTTCGTGAAAGACATCACGCGTACGGTCAAAGGCAAACAGCGTGTCATAAAAGCCCTGAACCAGCGCATCTTCCAGCCCCAGAAGATAATCCTTGTGCTGAATAATCACCTCGGCATCGGCTGTGGAAAACCGCGCTTGCTCCGGAATGTCATCGATGACTACTTGCATCACTTCCACCAACTTGGACATACAAACCTCCTCCTGCCCTGTACGGGCCACGAATCCTTACTGATTGATTGGCTATGCGCTGTAGGGTTACAGCAGTTTTTCCAGTTCCTTGGCCGCACGGGACACATCCAGAAAGACCAGACCCAGCTTGGCTTCCTTTTTGGCCAGCACCGTCAACACGGCCTCCGGGCCGGCATCGCGCATCATCACAAAGCCTTCCTTGCCATGAATCATCATCTGATCCAACCCTCCGCGCTCCAGTTCACGAGCGGTACGTTCACCCAGCGCCAGCAGGGCGGCGCTCATGGCGGCGACACGGTCTTCCTCCACATTGTTGGGCAACAGGGAGGCCATCATCAAACCATCCCTGGAAACCACCGCGGAGGCTTCGATATCTCCGGAAGACCCGTTCAAATCGGCAAGAATTGCCGAGATTGCTTCTGCTCTCATTTTCTTCTCCTGTTGGTTTATTTCCTTGCGCCGTAGCGTTTTCCCAAAACCCAGATCAAATCCCGGAAGGCTTTCTGACCGAGACGCATGCGCCCCGAGATCAACAGGACAAAGGGCGCGCCGGCCACCTGCAAATCCAGAAAAGCCACCATGGTCTTTCGTTCCGGGTCAAACAAACAGGGCAGCCCATGGGGCATGCCCAGTACATCGAGAATGCCCTGCTCGGCATGTTGCAGGGCACCGACCACCTTGCTGGCCAGTGCCGGCAACACACCTTCCTCCAGCGAGCTGAAACCATGCTGGGCAATGCAAAAACCGGCGTCATCCACCAACATGGCCTTCTGTTGTTCGGAAAGAGCGGCCAGCAATTGCGGCAGGGTGTGCTGCATGGTGCCCTGCGGGCAGGAGCGCGCATGAGCGCTCAGGCTCACCAGACCCTGGCCCGCGAGTTGCCGTACCAGGGAGTGGGCCTGTTCTGTCGACAGTGTTGGCATTTCACCCAGCCACGCCGCATGCAATGGCGGGCTGGATTCCTGACAAAACAGCGCTTCCAGCAACCGCCGCGAATCGCCAGTAAGAAAACCCCGGGCATATTGATAGGCTCCCAGCGCGGTCACCAGCACATGGGGCCCTTCCCCTTGCTCGCCGGCAGAACCGACCTGCCTGTTCATGCCTCGGCACCTTCGCGGCTGGCACAGGCCGTCAATGCAATGGACGGGTCGATCATGGACAGCATGGCCAGCATCAGCAGGTTCATGTCCGGTTTGGAGCGGGGATCCACGGTAAAGACCGGTACCACCCGCCCCTGCGCTGCCAGCAGGCGGTTGTAGGCACTGCGCGGCGGTTCTGCGGCCACATCGGTATGGGTAATCCCCACACAAAAGGGCGCCTGATCGAGAAAAGGGGAAAAGGCCCGCAGAAAGCGCTCCAGATCATCCAGGGGGTCCGGCCGGCTGTTGTCCAGCAACAGCAGCAAGCCCAGCGCGCCTTCGGTCATGATGTCCCACATGAAATCGAAACGCTCCTGGCCGGGGGTGCCATACAGATGCACCTTCTGGCCGCCTTCCAGCCGGATGGTGCCGTAGTCCATGGCTACGGTGGTCTGATGTTTCTGTTCAGCGACCTCATCCGTGGGCGTGGCATCGGTCACCACCGGAGGAATATCGCTCAGCGTGGCGATGGCCGTGGTCTTGCCCGCGCCCACCGGCCCGCTGATGATGAACTTGTATTGCGACTTCCCGGTCATTTCAGGCAACCTTGTGTTGGGGCTGACCTCCAAAAATCTTGCCTGCCATCCGCCGGGCCAACTGGCTCAACATACCTGAAATACCCGTGGGAGTTTTGCCTGCCGACCAAACAACAGGCCGCGTACTTTCCTGCAACTGGATGTTTCCAGCGACAAACAGGGCTGTCACGACAGACGCAACCTGCCCGGTGGTAAAACCGGTGTTGTGCACCAGCTCACTGGAACTGCAAGGCCGGCGAGCCAGTTGCGCCACCACGGGCAATACCAGATGGGCATTTTCGATATGGGTGCAGTCTGGCCAGCTGGTGAGATGAAGAGGCAGCGTGTCCGCCAGCTGTTCGGGCAACTCGCCATGCGAACTGGCAACGGCCATGGCCCAGACCAGTGCTTCCCGGTCCAGCCGGGTCATGCGCACTTCGGACGATAATCCCTGCAACCAGGCCTGTTTTTCCGTTTCTTCCAGTACCCGAATGCCGAATTGCAAATCCCGGCTGCGATTGGAAGCCAGGCGATACAGGGTACTGCGACTGATGGAACTGATGACAGTGCCATCGGTTTGAATCAGCAGAAAAAACGGGCCTTCCAACAGCACATCCCGGTTTTTCTGTTCCTGCAGGTTCAATGCCTGACGCAGCAGGCCGGCCAGGCAGCTGTTCACATCATAGTGGTCGAAACGCTTGTCCGCCGCTTGCACACTGGACGCAGCCACCAGTTTCCCTTGTACGGAAACGGAACGAGAACCATTGCGCAGCATCTGCCGCACCCGTTCCAGCAGGGTTTTCAAATTGAAGGGCTGAGGCAGGGTTTCCAGGCCTTCCAGATCCGGCGCTGAACCCAGCGCCAGCATGGGCGTATCAGGGAACAGTGCCTGCAAGCGTCGGTAATGCGCTACATCCACCCTTCTGGTCGCATTCAGCAGCACCAGCCGGACCGGCTCCGTACACGCTTCCCTGAATACGACAGCGTTCAGACGACGCTGCAGCAGAATCTTCAGCGCCGTGAATTCCCTGTCCACAAAGCCTGACAAAACAATGTTCATCTCTCACTCCTTATCAATCTGCAAGCAGGGTTGGCCATAGCCTGTCATACCCATGCTTCATCCTTGTTACGAAACCTGCGTCTTACAGACTACGCTTCCATATCGTGAAAAAGTGAGAAATGTGTATCATTTTTAAATTGTACAGCTTTAGCCCGTCAATCGGGCGTAGAGCAACGGCAGTTTTTTCGACAGTTCCCGCGCCTTGCGGATGTGCACGAAACCCTGGCTGCCGAACAGCCAGGGCAGGTAGTCGGCGCTTTCCTGGTCAATGGAGACACAGAAGGGGCGGATTTCCTCCTGATGGCAGGCTTGTACGGCATGGCGGGTGTCTTCCAGACCATAACGGCCTTCGTACTGGTCCAGATCGTTGGGCTTGCCATCGGTGAGAATCAACAACAGTTTCTGCCGGCTGGGCTGGGCGGCCAGCAGCCGGGTGGCGTAGCGGATGGCCGCGCCCATGCGGGTGTAATAACCAGGCTTGATGGCGGCGATGCGGCCACGCACGGCGGCACCGTGTGGCTCGTCGAAGGTCTTGATGCGCTGCAGGCGCACGTGATCGCGCCGGCGGGAGGAGAAACCGTAAATGGCGAAAGGGTCGTGGGTGGCGCCCAGGGCTTCGGCAAACAGGTACAGGCTTTCACGGATGACATCGATGACCCTGCGTTCGCCATCGGCAGCGGCATCCGTGGAGAGGGAAAGATCCGCCAGCAGCAGGCAGGAAAGATCCCGCTGGTTTTGGCGAAAATCCCGGAACACGGGCCATTCGGCGGCCACCTGCCCGCGCAGGCGGTCACTCTGGTATTGCACCCAGGCCTCCACATCCAGCTCCGCTCCTTCCAGTTGCCGCCGTTGCCAGACCCGTACCGGCATCAGGCTTTCGAACTGCTGACGGATACGGCGGGACTGGGCGCGCAGGGCCATGGGCAGTTCGCTGTTGCCGGCATCCCGGCTCTGCATCTCCAGTATGCGACAATAGTCCGGGCGCAGCATCTGCTTGCGATGGTCCCACTCCGGCAGCAGCAGGCCACCGGAAAGTATCTGGTCATCGGCGTCTTCCGGTGGCAGGTCCAGGTCAAAACGTACGCTGTGACGGGTGATGCCGCTCTGGGCACTGACACTGATTTCATCCATGTCTTCCAGCGCGTCCTGCTGATTGCCGTCCTCGTCTTCTTCCTGGCTGCGGTCCACGCCCACATACTCGGCGCGGGTGAACAGGCTTTCCAGACGAAAGGCCAGCAGTCCACCCCTTTCATCCGGCGCTTCCACCCGCTTGCCCTTGTGCCGGCGTGGACTTTTCAGCGCCTGGCTTTCCTCCGTTCTTTCCCCATCCTGCGGCTCGCTGGCATCCCGCCGCTTCAGGCCGGCCGGCAAATCCGGCGCGGGATAGAGAAACAGGGGCACCGGCCAGGGCGGGCGGGCGGTTGGGTCCAGTGCAATTTCATCATCCAGCTGTTCCATGGCCTGACGCAGCCACCGTTCATTGTCCGCTTCCGCGCCACGGAGTTTTTCCGGTAGTGGCCGCAGGCGCAGGTGGGCCTGCAACAAGCGCTGCCATAGTGGGCGCATGCCCGGCAGTTTTTCCATCAGACGACGACTGGCGATCAGGTTATCCGCCAGCCAGTGGCCGTGGTGTGCATAGACCGCTGCCATCCCCGCCAGCCAGAGATACAGCCGGGCATTGAGTTCGGACTGCGGAAAAAAGGCGCTCTCGCCCGGCAGATAGAGCGCCTGCGGTGCCAGTGATGCCAGCGGCAGCCGTTGCCCGGTTCCGGCGATTTTTTCCATCAGTGTACGGCGGCTGTGGTGCTTTTCCAGACTGGCCGCACGCAGTTCCAGCCCCGGGTCGCCCCCGAGGGCGCGAAACAGCATGCCAGCGGTTTTTTTCATCGCTTCCAGCGGCACGGCCGCCTGCGGGTACTGCCGGCGCGCGGCCCGCACCACCCATTTGTGCCATTGCTGCCCGACCCATTCTTCCATCAGCCTTGCTCCCGAAAGCAATCCGGGCCACTGGCGTCCCAGCGACCCAGACC
>WFUE01000014.1 GCA_015485125.1 Lysobacterales bacterium
TGCCGGTACCTTCACGCTCGGGAGTGCCGGTACCTTCACGCTCGGGAGTGCCGGTACCTTCACGCTCGGGAGTGCCGGTACCTTCACGCTCGGGAGTGCCGGTACCTTCACGCTCGGGAGTGCCGGTGCCTTCTCGCTCGGGAGTACCGGTGCCTTCTCGCTCGGGAGTACCGGTGCCTTCTCGCTCTGGAGTGCCGGTGCCTTCTCGCTCGGGAGTACCTGTGCCTTCTCGCTCGGGAGTTTTGTACTGGTCATCTTCAACCCAGTTCAAGGCAATTGACTCCAACCAATATGAGTTCGCTTTGAGTTCGGCTTTCTGCATGCCACAATGACTACCTATGGCAAGTGTTCCAATTTTTTCCAACGATGGATAGCCTTCTGTCAGCTTTACAGAATATAGATTCAGGGGTGAATCACCATCATTGATGTTTCTTTGTCCAATAATTTGAAGACTTTCGCCAAAAGTTGTTTTAGTATGCCATGAGACATTAATGGTATTGTTTGACTGTGAAACAATAAAATTATTGAGCATCTTGTCAGATGCGATCGAAGCAGTGCCAAATCCTAGCGCAATAAAGGTGACCAGTATATTTCTTTTGAAGTTTGATTTAGATGGTCCTTTACCAGTACCTTCTTTTTCTATGGATTTCTGATGGTTGATGAAGATTTGGGTGGTTTTTTGGTTGCTCATGAGTCGGTGTCCTCGCTATTATCATCTGTAAAGGCAAACATGCCGATGCCAACAAGTGATTTTTCTATTGGCAATTCTTCAAATTTTTTCAGTTCAGGCTCAAAATCATCCATGTATTGATCTAACTTATCTCTCACCATAGCCAAGAACTCGGGTACCTTTTCCCTGGGGCAATACCTTGTATACATGGATTGTTGATATGCCCAGTCTCCATCTGATTTAAGGTTTTCGTCAAGGGTTGAAAGATAATAGGAATAAAACTGAGCTGCCCGGTTGGCTACTTCCAGTCTTGATTTATTTGATATATTGCTAGGTACAAATACCGAGCTCTTGAAGGTGACTTTATTCCCCTCTCGCTGCACACACCCCGCAGCTTCCAGACTCTCCAGTACGGGGCCATAACTGGTGCCCTTGCCTATGCGTTGTACCAAGCCCTGGAAGGATTGCGGTCCGCCTCGTATTTCCAGCGTCTTGGGGCGGCCTTCCTCGTCCTGAAAAATCGGATCTTCCGACCACATGAGCAATACGCGGGATTCAATGCTCCAGCGTTCCTTGTCCAGCAGGGCCTGGTTGGCCTCGATGTGTTCCAGGGCCTTTTTCACCGCAATGCGTGACAAGCCGGTCTGAAAAGCGATTCTGGAAACATTCTGTGCGTGGCCTGGGGTTCTGAGCGCGGGGTCGTAAGCGGATGCTCGAACCATTTCTTCCTCGATGATGCGGCTCAGAGTATCGAAACGAACGCCCTGTCGCAGGCAGATGCGCACGATGGGGCGTACCATGCGTCGAAGCATGTTCAGCACGCCATCGACCAGCGTTTGATCCTGTTGTAAGGGTTGTTGTTGGCTCACGGTTTTACTCCATCCGGTTCAGGGTTGGTCAGACTGTCTTGGTTGACGGGGGGGGTCGGGGTCAGTTGTTGTGGTTTTTCGATGTAATAACCTTGCAGGTATTCCACCTCATGTTGTATGCAGAACTCCATTTGCTGCAGCGTTTCCACGCCTTCCGCCACCACGGGGAGTGTTTTTTGGTGCAGCATGTCAATGACACGGGCCATGGTCACAGGTTGGTTCTGCAGGGACTGATCCAGCTTGACCAGCCAGGGCAGGGGGTATTGCAGCAATGGTTCATAGGGGTTGCCGGGTTCGTAGTCGTCCAGTGCTACATGAAAGCCTTGCTCCAGCAGCCACTCACTGGTTTTCACGATGCCTTGAAGGTCGGGAGCCGTTTCCATCTCGGTGATTTCCCAACAGATTTGTTCACACTGCCAGTCGGTCTCTTCCATCTGGTAGTGCACGAACTCACGGAAACGGGGATTGACCAGGGTGACCGCGGAGACGTTGATGTGATGAATGAACGGGGTGTGTTTGGGCTTGATGCTCTTTTGGATGCAATGGGCGACATGCAGGTCGGTGCAGATTTCCATCCCTCTTTCTCGAATTTCCTGAAAAAAGCCAAAGGCATCCAGCGGCGTGGTGCCGTCTTGCGGCCGTGAGAGCAGTTCCTTTCGCCCCGGCAGGTCCGAACGCAATTGCAGTATGCGCTGGCTGGCAAGCCCGAATGTGAGCTGTCTCCCCTTGATTCGCGGTGGACGTTGCCAGGATTTCATGCCAGTGACTCATTGTTGTTTTCCATAACTATACAACCTGTTTTGTAAAAATGCAAAACATAAATTGAAAAAAAGTAAAATATGTTGAAACCAAAGAAAAAACAATAACTTGGGGCTGGTATGTTCACATGGCTGATATGGGTAGTGGGAGAACAGGGGGATGGGGGCTGCGTTCGTGTAGCCTGGGTATGGGAATGTTTTCGCTTGAAATTACAAGAAAAAGCCCGGAACAGCGATCTGTTCCGGGCTTTCTGAGGATGGGGATGGGTGCGAGTTACAGTGATTCAAACTCGTCTACAAAGATGCGTTCGGTCGGGAACAGACCCAGACCATCTCTGCCGTTGTAGCCTGGGAAGATGGTTTTATAGGACGGGTTGCCCATGAAGTTGACAATAATGTCGCTGAGTACCGTGCGGTAATCGGTGGTGGCTGCGACATCGGTGTTGAGGTAGAGCTGTTCATCCGCGATACCGGGGAAAGTGCCCAGTATTCGCCCACCTTGAACGGCGCCGCCGGCTACGAACATAACCTGGCCGGTTCCGTGGTCGGTACCTCGATTGCCATTTTCGCGAACCCGTCGGCCAAAGTCGGTTTGAGTGACCAGAATGACATCATCCATGTGGCCGCTGGCCGCAAGGTCGGCAAAGAAGGCGTCAATGGCTTCCGAGACCGTGCGGATACGATCACGGAAATAGCCGGCACCGTTGTTGCCCTGGTTTTCATGGGTATCCCAGCCGCCGAAATCCACGGTGGCAACCTCCAGCCCATAGTTGCCCTTGATGACTTGCGCGACCAGGCCGAGGTCTTGTGCCAGGGAAGTGTTGGGGTAGGAGTTGGGCACGCTCAAGTCGCTGTTTTCCAGCTGGTTGACGGTGTCCACGGCCGTACGCACGGTTTCATCCATGCTGCTGCTGCCGTCATACATGGCATTCAGGGCAGACAGGTGCTCGGTGCCATAACGGCCACTGTTGGGGTGAAAATTGGCCGGGTCGTCCACGGCCACGGATTTTGTGCTGCCCTTGAGAACATCCGGCAAAACGCCAGGTGTCAGGCTGGGAAAAATGGCGCTGGGTGACAGGGAAGGAGAGGTGTCCAGATACCTTGCCAGCCAGCCGGTGATCTGGCTGTTGCCCCCAATAGTGCCGGTCTCGTACAGCCGCATGGACTCGAAATGACTGCGTGAACCCGTACCGGAGGGCATGCCGCAAGCCTGGATGAATGCCGCGCTGCCCATGTTGTAGAGGTTGGTCAGGGCACTGGCACCGGCATTGAGACCAAATTCACTGTCCAGGGGTACGGCTGCGTCATTGCCTGTCAGGGGCACACGGATATTGGGGCGCTTGTTTTCGTATTCGACACGGTTCTGGCCCGAGATAGGGACCAACCAGCTCAGAGTATCCATGCCTCCGCGAAAGAACAGATAGACCAGGGTTTTTTGGCCGCCTGTACCCTTCAGAGCAGCACGGGCAGAGCCCAGGCTGAAGCCCAGCTGACCAGCCATGGAAGGCAGCAGCAGACCGAAACTGGTGCTCTTGAGGAATGCGCGTCTTGTAATTCTGCTCATTGCCGGCCTCCTTAGCGAAACATGAATTCAGGGCTGGCAACAATCAGCTTGAAAAGTCCGCGCAAGCGCTCGTGCCAGTAGTTGGGGGAGTAGTTGGTGTCCAGTTCCGAAGTGAAGGTTCCGTCACTCTCATATCTGCCGATGGGGCCATCCGGGTCGTAATGGATATATGGGTAGGTTTCCGAGTCGGGCCGGCGGATCATGAACTGGAGCAGCTTGTTGTGAAGGGTGGTGCCCAACCAGCCTCCGGGAGGTTCGTATTGCAATAGTGTTTTCAACCAGAACTCGATGATCTTGTTGGGTGTGCGATCCAGCGGAGCCAGATTTTGCTGCGTGACCTGCAATATTGGGAGAATTTCGTAGTTGTCATTATCATTGTGATCAGCCATGTAATCGATGGTTCGCCACGCCTTGATTAATGTAACCGGGTTCTCCCAGTAGTCGTTGCGGTCCGGGTATCCATCTGGCGCGGCCCAGTAGAATGGACGATTGCCCGCGTAATAGAGGTTGTCTTCCAGAATGCGATAAGCCTCGTCATAGATGCTTCCCTGAACGTATTGCGGGAAGAAGCTGCTCTTGCATGCCCGCATGGATGAGGCAACCAGTTCGAAGGGGCGCTTCAGCTTGGTGCCGGCAATGCCCAGATCCTGAAATTCGCTGGAGAGGAACAGGGTGCGGTAGGTCTGGCTGAGCTGGTCACTGGCATAGCGGTTGTCGTAGAAAGTACGAGCCACTCGCAATACCAGTGCCTCGTTTCCACCCGCCGGTTGCAGTAACTGGCCCGGTGAAATGCCGCTGAGATCGGCTTCCGCCTCGGAAACGAAACGACGGCACAGTTTGCTGGCAATATGCAATGCGGTGCCAGGGTGATACGCGATCAGATCCAGAAACTGGTAGATATCATCCGGCGTGGGGTCGAAACTGCGCCAGCGATAGCCGAGTATGGTTTTCTCGAATTTGTCATGCCAGGCTTCGTAGAAGTACCACTCGCCGGTATTCTCGTAATTGGATGACTCGTAGTTCTCGTTGTCCTTGACTTTCCAGCCCGTCAGCATGCGCATGGCTGCGTAGATATCGTCATCCACATAGTTTTCCGCAATGTCCACGGCCACATCACTGCCACCGGGCCCCCAGGGTAGGTTGACCGTAATGCGCGGGATGGTATTGGGGTCTCCCAGGCTGACATAGTGCATGGCGCCCAGGGTATGCAGTTCGATGATTTCCCGAGCATAGTTCTCATTGGGGCTGTCATCGGTATTGATGTAGTTGTCCAGGTAGTAGAGCATGGCCGGGTGTTTGCTGGACAATTCCAGCATCTTGCGGAAATTGCCGAAGACATGGCCGGTTCTTGCCGGGTTGTTGTCTGGTCGGATGACATCCCGGTCCCAGCTGACCAGCGTGTAGATGGCATAGCCGTCCCAGCCATTGAGGGAGAAGTGGTCATGCCAGAAATCGGCCAGTACCTCCAACAGTTGCCGCTTGCTGTGCACGGCCCGGGCCAGTTTGATGCGCACAGCTTCACGGTTTGCCATGCGATAGTCCACACCATTGGCACGATTGGTACGCAGGTTGTTCCAGGCCGTGGGCAGTGACCAGTTCAGGGTCTGGTAGGAATGCTGGTTCAGCAGGTTCTGATAGCCGCTGTCGTTGACTGCCTGCCAATTCAGCTGATTGTTAAGCCAGTTTTGCAATCGCTGGCTGTCCGTACTGCCGGCAGCCATGAATTCATTCATGCTGCTGTCGCTGGGGCCAAAGCTCAGTCGGTTCAGTACATGTCGGGCAAATTCGGACATCGTGTTCATCCTGGTGATAATCAGGCAGCAGTCTATGCTTCCACTTCTTTGAAAAAAGAGATCTCCATCACAAAGTATCCTTCAAGCTCCTGATTTTAAAGGAAAATTATACAATTAAATTTCTATACATCCTGTGTGGCGCTGTTATGTTTGCATGGGCGGCGGCAAAAGCCGAATGACTGGCTACCGCATCCTGCATATTGAGCGTTCCAGTAGATGGACTAGACTGCCTTTTTGAACCAACCAAACGGACAATGGAGCAATGAGCGAAGAGCTGGAGCAGTTGCGCGCACGCCTGACCGAACTGGATACGGAGTTGATCAGGCTGGCGGCGGAGCGGCAGCGGATTGTCAGTGAAATCGGGCAGAGCAAGATTCGCCAGGGGCGGGGCACACGGGATTACCGGCGGGAGAAGGTGGTGATCGACACGGCACGTGCCAACGCCGAGCGCTTTGGCTTGCCGCCGCTTGTGGCCGAGCAGTTGATGCAGTTGCTGATCCGGTCCTCCCTGACGCGGCAGGAGCGGGAAATGGTCATGGCGCACGGTGGCGGCAGTGGCCGGCGGGCGCTGGTGATCGGGGGGCTGGGCAAGCTGGGCCGCTGGTTTGTGAATTTCCTTTCCACTCAGGGTTATCAGGTGCAGGTGGCCGACCCGGCTGGAGCCGGACAACCGGGTGTGGAAGCGGATTGGCAATCCCTGGAGCTGGATTATGACCTGATCGTGGTGGCCGCGCCGTTGAAGGCCAGCGGCGAAATCCTGCTGCAACTGGCGGAGAAAAAACCTGCCGGCGTGATTTTCGATCTGGCTTCGCTGAAAAGCCCGGTGCGGGCAGGATTGCTGGCCTTGAAGGCCGCCGGCTGCCAGGTGACTTCCATCCACCCCATGTTTGGCCCGGATACCCAGCTGCTATCCGGCAAGCATGTGATTTTTATCGACCTGGGCTGCGAGCAGGCCAATGCGCTGGCTCATGCGCTGTTCCGTTCCACCATGGCGGTGCAGGTGGATATGGGGCTGGAGGAGCATGACCGGCTCATCGCCTATGTGCTGGGTATCTCTCATGCCATCAATATCCTGTTTTTCTCCACCCTGGCCGAAAGCGGGGAATCGGCGGACAAGCTGGCGCGCATGTCCAGTACCACTTTCGACCAGCAGCTGGCGGTGGCCACCCGGGTGGCGGGGGAGAACCCGCATCTCTATTTTGAAATCCAGACGCTGAATGATTACCGCGAAGAAGCGCTGCAGGGGCTGGAGCAGGCACTGGCGCAGTTGCTGGAGAGTATCCGCGAGCAGGACGAAGCGGCTTTTGTGCGCATCATGGAGCAGGGCCGCGCCTATCTCGAGAAGCGTGTAGTGGAAGAACCCGCTCCCTGAGCGCGCGAACCTTTCAGGCGGTTTCCGCCAGTGCCGGCAGCATGCGCTGAAGGAAGCGGCCGGTGTGCGAGGCTTCGCAGGCCGCCACGGTTTCCGGCGTGCCGGCCACCAGAATCTGCCCACCCTTGGCACCGCCTTCCGGGCCCAGGTCCACGATCCAGTCAGCGGTCTTGATCACATCCAGATTGTGCTCGATGACCACCACGGTGTTGCCGTGGTCGCGTAGCCGGTGCAACACGGACAGCAGCTGCTCAATGTCGTGAAAATGCAGGCCGGTGGTGGGTTCGTCGAGAATATAGAGGGTGTTGCCGGTATCCCGCTTGGACAGTTCCTTGGCCAGCTTGACCCGCTGGGCCTCGCCGCCGGAGAGGGTGGTGGCGTTCTGGCCCAGCTGGATGTAGCTCAGGCCCACGTCCATCAGGGTTTCCAGCTTGCGGTGGATGGCCGGCACGGCGTGGAAGAAGTCCACCGCTTCTTCCACGGTCATCTCCAGCACTTCGTGAATGTTCCTGCCCTTGTAGCGGATATCCAGCGTCTCGCGGTTGTAGCGCTGGCCCTTGCAGACATCGCAGGGTACATAGACATCGGGCAGAAAATGCATCTCCACCCGGATCACGCCATCACCCTGACAGGCTTCACAGCGCCCGCCCTTGACGTTGAAGCTGAAGCGGCCCGGCTTGTAGCCGCGCGAACGGGCTTCCTGGGTGCCGGCGAACAGCTCGCGGATGGGGGTGAACAGGCCAGTGTAGGTGGCCGGATTGGAGCGGGGCGTGCGGCCGATGGGGCTCTGGTCGATATCCACCACCTTGTCGAACAGTTCCAGGTTTTCGTAGCGATCGAAAGGCGCCGGCTGGCTGCTGGCCCGGTTCAGTTCGCGCGCGGTCAGGCGGTAGAGGGTATCGTTGATCAGGGTGGATTTGCCGGAGCCGGAGACACCGGTGATGCAGGTGAACAGGCCGGCGGGTAGTTCCAGATTCACGCTTTTCAGGTTGTTGCCACGAGCGCCGAACAGGCGGAACCAGCGTTCCGGCGGGGGTGGGGCCGTGCGCTCGGGCACGGGGATGCTGCGCCGGCCAGACAAAAAGGCACCGGTGATGGATTCCGGATGTTGTTCGATGTCTTCCGGCTTGCCCTGGGCGACGATGCGCCCGCCATGGCTGCCGGCTCCGGGGCCGATGTCCAGCACATGGTCGGCGGAACGGATGGCATCTTCGTCGTGTTCCACCACGATGACGGTGTTGCCCAGATCGCGCAGGTGAAAGAGAGTTTTCAGCAGACGGTCGTTGTCACGCTGGTGCAGGCCGATGGAAGGCTCGTCCAGCACATACATCACGCCCACCAGCCCGGCGCCGATCTGGCTGGCCAGGCGGATGCGCTGGGCCTCGCCGCCGGAGAGGCTGTCGGCCTGGCGGTCGAGGGTGAGGTAGTCCAGGCCCACATTGACCAGAAACTGCAGACGCTCGCGGATTTCCTTGAGAATCTTGCCGGCGATCTCCCCGCGCCAGCCGGGCAGCGTCAGTTGCTGGAAATGGGCCAGCGCGTCCTCGATGGAAAGCGCGGTTACCCGGGGCAGGTTCACGCCCTGGACAAACACATGCCGGGCCGCTTCGTTCAGCCGTTCGCCCTGGCACTGGTCGCAGGCTTTCTGGCTGATGTACTTGTTCATTTCCTCGCGCACCAGCGAGGATTCGGTCTCGCGGTAGCGCCGTTCCAGATTGGGAATGATGCCCTCGAAGGGCTTGATCTTCTCGTAGCGCCCGCCCCGGTCATTGAGATAGCGGAAGCGGATGTTCTCCTCGCCGCTGCCGTAGAGAATGATGTTCCGTATGGCCTCGGGCAGTTCCTGATAGGGGGTTTCCAGATCGAAATCATAATGTTTCGCCAGCGCCATCAACATCTGATAGTAGAAGGCATTGCGCCGGTCCCAACCGCGAATGGCGCCGGTGGCCAGGCTCAGTTCCGGGTGCTGTACCACCCGTTCCGGGTCGAAGAATCGGGTGGTGCCGAGACCATCACAGGCCGGGCAGGCTCCAGCGGGGTTGTTGAAGGAAAACAGGCGTGGTTCCAGTTCTTCCAGGCTGTAGCCGCAGTGCGGGCAGGAGAAGCGGGCGGAAAACAGCAGTGGTTCGGCTTCCGGGTCGTCCATGTCCATGACCATGGCCAGGCCGTCAGCCAGTCGCAGGGCGGTCTCGAAGGATTCCGCCAGCCGCAGTTGCAGGTCTTCGCGCACGCGGAAGCGGTCCACCACGGCCTCGATATGGTGCTTCTTGCGCAGTTCCAGCTCCGGCACCTCGTTCAGATCCATCACCTCACCGTTGACCCGCACCCGCACGAAGCCCTGGGCGCGCAGCTGGTCCAGCAGTTGCAGATGCTCGCCCTTGCGGCCGCGCACCATGGGGGCCAGCAGCATGTAGCGGCGGTCTGTGGGCAGGGCCATGACCTGATCCACCATCTGGCTGACCGTCTGTGCGGCCAGTTCCACCGCGTGTTCCGGGCAGCGGGGCGTGCCCACTCGCGCGTAGAGCAGGCGCAGGTAGTCGTAGATTTCGGTAATGGTGCCCACAGTGGACCGCGGGTTGTGGGAGGTAGATTTCTGTTCGATGGAAATGGCCGGCGACAGCCCTTCGATGTGTTCCACATCGGGTTTTTCCATCATGGAGAGAAACTGGCGGGCGTAGGCCGACAGGGATTCCACATAACGGCGCTGGCCCTCGGCGTAGATGGTGTCGAAAGCCAGCGAGGACTTGCCGGAACCGGACAGGCCGGTGATGACGATCAGCCGGTCGCGCGGCAGATCCACATCGATATTGGCCAGATTGTGGGTGCGCGCACCCCGTATGCGTATGGTTTCCATGGCAAGCCTGCTGTTCGCAAGGACAAACCGCTGATTTTAACATTGTTTCCCTTGCATTGCCCCGTACCATGGTCCCCTTGAAAAAACGGGAATGCGCCCGCATCTGTAGCAGCAGTTCAAACCAGTGACGAGGAAGCGATGACAGTGGAAAGCCCAGAAGCCAAACAGCAGAAGGAAACCCACGCCTTCCAGACGGAAGCGCGCCAGATTCTGGATCTGATGATCCACTCCCTGTACTCCAACAAGGAGATCTTTTTGCGCGAGCTGATTTCCAATGCCTCCGATGCCTGTGACAAGCTGCGTTTCGAGGCGCTGGCGGACGAATCCCTCTACGGCGACCAGCCGGAGCTGAAGATCCGGGTGGATTTCGATCAGGAGGCCGGTACGCTGACCATTGCCGATACCGGCATCGGCATGAGCCGCGATGAAATCATCGACAATATCGGTACCATCGCCCGCTCCGGCACGCGTAAGTTTCTCGAATCCCTGACCGGTGACCAGAAGGCCGACGCGCAACTCATTGGCCAGTTCGGTGTGGGCTTCTATTCCGCCTTCATCGTGGCCGACAAGGTGACGCTGGTCAGCCGTCGTGCCGGCAGTGACGAAGTCTGGCGCTGGGAGTCGGACGGGCAGGGCGAATTTACCCTGGAGCCTGCCGAGAAGGCCGAGCGGGGTACCGAGGTCATCCTCCACCTGCGCGAGGAAGACAAGGATTTTCTCGATGACTTCCGCCTGCGCGACATCATCCACCGCTATTCCGACCATATCGGCTTCCCCATCGAAATGCGCAAGCGCGGTGAGGAGGAGAACAA
>WFUE01000015.1 GCA_015485125.1 Lysobacterales bacterium
ACAAGTTCAGCGGCACCTTCGACCCCAACAGCTATCTGGTGCTGAGCCACAGCATGGACCTGTTCGATGTGGCCGATTACGGCAAGGATCTGATGGACGGGTTCACCCCCACCCAGTTGCAGCGGGCGCTGATCATCGGGGTGAGCACGGATATTCTCTTTCCGGAATACCAGCAGCAGGAAATCGCCGACGGGCTGGCCCAGGCCGGCTGCGAGGTGACCTACCACAAGAGCGAATGTCTGGAAGGCCATGACGCCTTTCTGGTGCCACGCTCGGGCTTTGATGAAGTCATCGGCCCGTTTCTGGCGTAATTTCAGGAACTTTACCCAGACAGTCATGTCTTAGATTTTCAGCTAGCAATACAACAACTTATGGGAGAGCAACCATGAATCAAACCCCGTACATGATGGATCAGGCCGTATCCGCACCGGTCGTCATCAACCGTACCTTGCGCAACACCTATCTGTTACTGGGCATGAGCCTGGCCGTCAGTGCCCTGGCAGCCGTGTGGGCCATGAAAACCAACATGGGTTATCCCGGCACGCTGGTGTTCCTGCTGGGTGCCATCGGCGGGCAGTTTTTGATCACCGCCCTGCGCAACAGTGCATGGGGCATCGTCGCCGTGTTCGGCTGGACGGCCTTCATGGGCGCCATGCTGGGGCCGATGCTCAACGCCTATCTCATGCTCTACAGCAACGGGGCGCAACTGATTGCCCTGGCCATGGGGGGCACAGCGGCCATTTTCTTTGGCATGTCCGGCTATGCGCTGGTGACCAAGCGCAACCTGAGCTTTCTTGGTGGCATGCTGTTCGCCGGCATGATGGTGGCCTTCATCGCGGCCATCGCCAATATCTGGCTGCAGATGACCGGCCTGAGCCTGGCCATTTCCGCCATGTCCATTCTGGTGTTTTCCGGTTTCATTCTCTATGAAACCCAGCAGATCGTGCGCGGCGGTACGGACAATTACATTCTGGCCACTGTCAGCCTGTACGCTTCCATCTGGAGCGTGTTCGTCCACTTGCTGAACCTGTTGGGCTTTGTTGCCGGCGACGACTAACCGCACTGGCAAACCGACCGCCATGGAAACCCGGCCCCGCGCCGGGTTTTTTCATGGGGTTTGATCCGAACCCGATACCCGCTTGGCCTGCTGCCAGAGTGTTTCCAGGGCCTCGGCGTCCAGCTGCTCCAGTGGCGTGGCAGCCTGCTGTTCCATTCGGCGGAAACGCTGTTCAAAACGGCGGTTGCAACCACGCAGGGCACGCCCCGGGTCCACCTCCAGCTTGCGGGCCAGGTTGATGACCGAAAACAGCACATCACCCAGTTCTTCTTCCACGCGCGCAGGCGGAGCATCGGGCTTGCTCATGGCTTCCTCCAGCTCGGCCAGTTCCTCGCGCACATTCTCCAGCGGCCCCTGGGCATCGGGCCAGTCGAAACCCACCCGCGCGGCCCGTTTCTGCAATTTGAGGGCACGCATCCACTCCGGCAGGCCGGCCGCCACACCGTCCATCCGGCTTTTGGGCTGATCATCCACTCCCTTCTCGGCCGCCTTGATGGCCTCCCAGTCGGCCTGCTGCGCGGCCAGGTCGTCATAGGCCTTGTCGCCGAATACATGTGGATGCCGCCGAATCATTTTTTCCACGATGCCTTCGGCCACGGCGGCAAAGTCGAACAGCCCCTGTTCCTCGGCCATGCGGCTGTGGAAGACCACCTGAAAGAGCAGATCGCCCAGCTCATCCCGCAGTTCATCCAGCCGGTTGCGCTCAATGGCATCGGCCACTTCGTAGGCTTCCTCAATGGTGTACGGGGCGATGCTGGCGAAATCCTGCGCCCGGTCCCAGGGGCAGCCGGTTTCCGGATCCCGCAGGCGAGCCATCAGTGCCAGCAGTGCCTGCATGGCTTCAGCCGGTTTTTTCTGTTCACTCATGTTTGCGGTAACTCCACTTCAACCCGGGCACCACCCTGGGGGGCGTCCAGCAGGTGAATCCGCCCGCCGTAGGCACGGACAATCTCCATCACCACCGACAGGCCGATACCCTGCCCTTCGCGCTGTTCGTCTGCGCGCACGCCTCGCTGCAACAGGCTTTCGCGCAGATCCTGGGGGAAGCCCGGCCCGTCATCATCCACCCGGATACGCACCAGCCCCGGTGTACGCACCGCTTCCACCCGAACCTGGCTTCTGGCCCATTTGCAGGCGTTTTCCATCAGATTGCCCAGCAGCTCCTGCAAGTCGCCTTCATCCGCCTGCAAGGGGAAAGCCTCGGGCATGTGCAGGCTCACCTGCACGCCCCGGCGGTTGAACAGCTTGTTCATGGCCTGAACCAGTGACCGAAGCACCGGTTGCAGGGCCACCCGCCCGCGCAGTTTGCGCCCACCAGCGGTATTGGCCCGTTGCAGTTGCCAGCGTACCAGCGTGTCCATGCGTTCCACCGGCTCGGCCAGTCGCTGCCGCAGGCCGGCATCCGGTACATCTTCTAGGCTGGCGCGCATGACCTGCAGCGGGGTTTTCAGGCTGTGGGCCAGGTCCGACAACGAGTGGCGATAGCGCTGCATCTGCGCCTGGCCGGTATGAATCAGGGCATTCATGGCCTGGGCCAGGGTATCCAGTTCCCGTGGGTATTGCCCGCGCACCCGGTCCTGCTGCCCCTGCTCCACGGCATGGACTTCCTGTTCCAGTTGCCGCACCGGCCGCAACAGCCAGCGCAGGCTGAGCCATTGCATCAGCAGCAGTACCGCGCCTGCCAGTGCCAGCCCGCCCAGCAGACGCTGACGAAAGGCGTGCAGACGGTCGTGAATCGGGGCTTCTTCATGGAATACGGCAAAAGTCAGCGGCAAAGCCTGACCCGCTTCCAGTTCCCAGCGTACCGGCAACCATTGTACCCAGACCTCCGTATCTGCCGACGGGAGGCGGCGAAAGGCCGCACTGCCTACGCGCTGGCGGGGCAAGGCTGGCAGGTTGCGGCCCAGGCAGGAACCGGATTGCCAGCGCACGCCCTGTTGGCCGGCAATCCAGGCACACAGGGGCGAAGCCGGGCTGGCCAGTGCCGGGTCCGGCAGGTCCACCTGCAACTGGTTCTGCTGGAATTCCACCGAGCCCATCAGGGCATAGAGGCGCGCTTCCAGTTGCTGTTGCAGGCCGGTATAGAGCGTTTCTCGATAGGCACGATCCACGCCCAGACCGATGAAGACGACAAAAGCCAGCAGGGAAAGGCCGGCGGTGATCCAGACGCGTTGCTGCAGCGACCGCTGCACGAATCAGAGCTCCCGAAACCGGTAGCCGCGGCCACGCAGGGTTTCGATGGGCTGCAGGCTGCCTTCCGGATCCAGCTTCTTGCGCAGGCGGCCCACGAAGACTTCCAGTGTGTTGCTGTCCCGGTCGGCATCCTCGGCGTAGACATGCTCGGTGAGTTCGGTCTTGGAGACTACCTTGCCCACGTGCAGCATGAGATATTCCAGCACGCGGTATTCGTAGGTAGTCAGGGTGATATCCCGGCCCTGCACCTGCACGGTCTGGGCACGGGTATCCATGGCGATGGGGCCGTTTTCCACCACGGGCGTGGCATGACCGGCGGAACGACGCAACAGGGCATTGACCCGTGCCAGCAGTTCTTCCATGTGGAAGGGTTTGACCAGATAATCGTCCGCTCCCTTTTCCAGTGCTTCCACCTTGTCCTGCCAGCGGTCGCGGGCGGTGAGCACCAGAATGGGAAAGGTGGCGTCCTGCTGACGGGCCTGATGAATGAGCTCCATGCCGCCCATGCCGGGCAGCCCCAGGTCGATGATGGCCAGGTCCGGATGGAATTCACGGGCGTAGTAGAGACCTTCCTCGCCGTCGGCGGCCTGGTCCACCACAAAGCCGGCCTCTTCCAGTCGCTGCACCAGCGGCTGACGGATACCGGCTTCGTCTTCCACTACCAGTATGCGCATTTACTTGCCCTTGACCTCGACCGTGCGTACGCGGCCATCCGGCAGCAGCACGCGCACGCGGTGGACGGCACGCCCGCCCCGGTGTACCGTGCTGGCCGAGAGTACCCGGCCACGGGTATCCCGCTGGACCTTTTTCACCGCCTGATCCAGCGTCAGGCCGCCGGCCAGTACCGGAGAGGTCGCCAGGAACAGGCTCAGCAGCAGTGTGATCAGCCATTTCTTCAACATGGCGGGCATTGTAGCATTGCCGGGTGAATGGTGGCTGAACCCCTGCCCGCACTCAGGCCAGGAAGGGTACCAGCGCCTCCAGTGTCGGGGCGATGTCATGGCGTCGGGCCGGTCGTTCGAGAATGTCCGCCAGCGCTGCCGGCAGCGGCACTTGCCGGCCCAGCAGGGGTTCGACGATGGAATCGAACTTGGCGGCATGCGCGGTGGCCACCAGATTCCACGGCAGCTGGCGCAGATCATCCGGCAGATCTTCCCAGACCTTGAAGGCGGTGGCTGTGTGCGGGCAGATCATTTCCTGCCAGCGCTGCCAGACACGCTGGATTTCCTGCCGGATTTCCTCGTCACTGACCGATTGCACGGCAATGGCCTGGCGCAGGCTGTCCACTTGCGGGTGCAGGTGAAACAGCCGCTCCATGTTGCTGGGTGCGCCCACGTCCATGGCCGAAGCCAGGGTGGCCACGGATTCACGCGGCTGCCATTCGCCACTTTGCAGATAATCCGGGATGGTGCGATTGGCGTTGGTGGCCAGGCGGATTTCGCCAATGGGCAGACCCAGTTTTCGCGCCCAGATACAGGCCAGGGAATTGCCCACATTGCCGGTGGGAATGATGTAGTTGAGGCGCTTGCCGGTCTCGCGCCAGTATTGCAGGCTGGAGTGGGCGTAATAGCTCATCTGCGGCAGCAGACGGCCGATGCTGATGGAGTTGGCCGAGGACAGGCGGAATTGCTCGCGCAAGGCCCCGTCATTGAAGGCCTGCTTGACCAGCGCCTGACAGTCGTCGAAGCGCCCGGCCACCCGCAGGGAAACGATGTTTTCGCCCCAGCAGCACAGCTGATGTTCCTGCCGGGGAGACACCAGCCCCTTGGGATAGAGCACCACCACCCGGATCCCCGGCACGCCGTCGAAGGCCGCCGCCACCGCACCGCCGGTATCACCGGAGGTGGCCACCAGAATGTTCAATGGTTTCGCCGCATCGCCCTGCAGTCGCTGCATGCAGGCGGCCAGAAAGCGTGCCCCCACATCCTTGAAGGCGGCGGTGGGCCCGTGGAACAACTCCAGCATGGCCAGACGATCGCTTTCCAGCCAGCGGGTGGGAATGGGGAAGTTCAACGCTTGTTGGCAGATTTCGGCCAGGTCGTTTTCCAGTGGGTCACCGGCGAAAAAGGGGGCGATCAGGCGGTTGGCCACTTCCGCCACGGTGTTCAGGCCATCGAAATCTTCCGGCTGGAAGGCCGGCCAGGCTTCCGGAATGTACAACCCGCCGTCCGGAGCCAGACCCCGGTTGATGGCTTCGGAGGCGGTGATGGATTCCGGGTTGCCCCGGGTGGAGTGGAAACGCATGCTGTTCTCCTGATGATTTCGCGACTACAGGCGCGCGCCCAGCGAGCGGCAGACCCGCAGCAGATCGGCAAAGACGCCACCGGCGGTGACTTCCGGCCCGGCACCGGGGCCACGCACCACCAGCGGATTGTCGCAATAGCGCCGGGTGTTGAATTCCACGATATTGTCGGTGAGCTGGATGGTCGCCAGCGCGCTTTCCGGCGGGGCTTCCACCAGCGCTACCCGCGCATGGCCCTGATCATCCACTTCGCCAATATAGCGCAATACATGGCCGTTGGCCCGGGCCTGTTCATAGCGCTGCCGCATGGCGTCGTCATGTTCGGCAAAGGCTTGCATGAAGTTGTCCACGCTACCGTCTTCCAGCCCGGCAGGGACCAGAGATTCCACGCGGATGTCGTCTAACTCCATCTTCAGCCCCATTTCCCGGGTGAGAATCAGCAACTTGCGGGCCACATCCATGCCGCTGAGATCATCGCGCGGGTCGGGCTCGGTATAACCGGCCTCGCGCGCCTGCGCCACCAGCTCGGAAAAGGGCGTCCGGCCATCATACTTGTTGAACAGATAAGCCATGGTGCCGGAGAAGATGCCACTGATCCGCTGGACCTGATCGCCGGTATGCACCAGTTCCTGCAGGGTCTGGATGACGGGCAGGGCCGCGCCCACATTGGTTTCGTAGAGAAAACGCACACCCTTTTCGCGCACTTTCTGTTGCAGGGCTTCGTAGTATTCCTGCGGGCCGGAATTGGCCTTCTTGTTGGGGGTGACCAGATGAATGCCCTGGTCCAGCCAGCCCAGATAGCGGTCGGCCACCGGCTGGCTGGAGGTGCAATCCACCAGCACATGATGGGGCAGATGTTCGGCCTGCACATGCTTTTCCAGTGCTTCCATGTCCAGTGCCACGGCCTCGCGCTCGAAAGTCTCACGCCAGTTCGTGTCGCTTTCCAGATGGTCGGCCAGCAACATCTTGCGGCTGGTGCAGATGGCACGCACCCGCAGGTCGATACCGTGCTTTTCCTTCAGTTCCTGTGCCTGCCGGGTGATCTGGTCGATAAGCACGCCACCCACCGTGCCCATGCCGATGATGCCTACGGAATAGGTCTGGCTGGAAAGGTAGAAGGCCGAATGTGCGGCGCGCAGGGCACGGGTGGTTTCCCGACTGCGAATGGCCACGGAGATATTGCGCTCGGACGAGCCCTGGGCAATGGCGCGGATGTTGACCCCGGCCTGCCCCAGCGCGCTGAGAAAACGGCCAGCCACGCCAGGAGAGCCGGCCATGGCGTCGCCCACCAGCGCGAGAATGCTGATACCGCTTTCACAACGGATGCTATGGACCTGACCGCTGTTGAGCTCGGGGGTGAATTCCTGCTTCAGGATGCGTTCGGCGCGTACCGCATCCTGTTCCTGAATGGCCAGGCAGATGGAGTGCTCGGAACTGGCCTGGGACACCATGACCACGGAAATGCCCGCCAGGTTCAGGGTACGGAAGATTTTCTCGTCGATGCCCGGCACGCCAATCATGCCGGTGCCCTCGATATTGATGATGGCCAGCTTGTCGATGGTGCTCAGGCCCTTGACCATGCGCTGCTTGCCGCCACCCTCCATGGAAATGCGTGTGCCCGGCAGTTGCGGCCGGAAGGTATTGCGGATATAGACCGGGATTTTCTCCTGAATCACCGAACCCATGGTCTGGGGATGGATGACCTTGGCACCGAAATAGGCCAGTTCAAAGGCCTCGTCATAACTCATGGAACCCAATACCCGTGCCTCGGGCACCCGTCGAGGATCGGCTGAAAGCACGCCGTCCACGTCCGTCCAGATGGTCAGCTGGTCGGCCTTCACCAGCGAAGCCATGATGGCGGCCGAGTAGTCGGAACCATTGCGGCCCAGCGTGGTGCACTTGCCTTCCGGGTCACGGGCGATGAAACCGGTCACCACCAGGTAATCGGGAATTTCGCCAGCCACCTCGGCAAACAGGCTGCGGGTCTTTTCCCAGTCCACCACCTTGCCGCGCTGGGAATCTTCCACTACCAGAAAGCGGTTGGCTTCCAGCCACTCGGCCCGATGGCCCCGTGTTTGCAACAACAGCCCCAGTGCCCGGGCCGACCAGCGCTCACCGTAGCCGCTGATCAATTCCTGCATGGCAGGCGTGGCCTGGTGCAACAACCAGCTACCGCGCATCAGCTCGGTGATGTCCTGAATATCCGCGGAAAGTGCTTCCAGCAGCGGCTGTGCCATATCGCCCGCATCGAAGCTTTCGATCAGTTCCCGCTGACGTGCGTGAATGGCACCGATGGTTTCCAGATAGGCCGGGTCGCGACCGGCGGCCTGCTGGCAGAGATTGAGCAGGGTATCGGTCATGCCGGACATGGCCGAAACCACCACGACCACCTTGCCTTCCTGCTGTTCGACGATGTCGGCAACCCCCTGATAACAGGCGGGATCGCCCAGGCTGGTGCCGCCGAATTTATGTACGCTGATACCGTTCACTTCTGGGTCTCTGTAGGCTGTTGAGAATCATGCGGGCGAATATGGCACAAATGCCGGAACCTGCGTATATACCGCGGGGAGTAGGCCCGTGTTCCGCCATGGGAAAGCCGCTGCATGGCCCTTTCACATCCCTGTCATCTGGAGGATAATAGCCCACTTCTCCATACGCCTTCGTTTGGCACTCGACCGCCCATGAACCCGGACCACTACCCGCTGCTGTTTTCCATTGAAAAGACGGACGATATCCGGCGGCTGTCCATGGATGAATTACAGCAACTGGCCGATGAGCTGCGCGCCTTTCTGATTGAATCCGTCTCCCGCAGTGGCGGGCATTTCGGGGCCAATCTGGGTTGTGTGGAACTGACCGTTGCCCTGCAGCATGTGTTCGAGACGCCGCACGACCGCATCATCTGGGACGTGGGCCATCAGGCCTACCCGCACAAGATTCTCACCGGCCGGCGTGACCGCATCCATACCATCAAGCAAAAGGACGGCCTGAGCCCCTTCCCCAAGCGCAGTGAAAGCGAGCACGATGCCTTTGGCGTCGGTCATTCCTCCACCTCGGTCAGTGCCGGCGTGGGCATGGCCCTGGCCTCGGAACTGCTGGGGCAATCCCGCAAGGTGATTTCCATCATCGGTGACGGTGCCATCACGGCCGGCATGGCTTACGAGGCACTGAATCACGGTGGTGAACTGGACCCGAACCTGCTGGTGATTCTCAACGAGAACCAGATGTCCATCTCGCCAAACGTGGGTGGCATGACCCGCATGCTGGGCCGACTGGTGGCCGGCAACCACTATACCCAGCTGAGGGAACGCACCAAGAAATTGATGAAGCGCGACACGCATCTGTGGCGCTTCATGAGCCGCTGGGAAGAGCACGTCAAGGGCATGTTCGTCCCCAGCACGCTGTTCGAAGAACTGGGCTTCAACTACTTTGGCCCCATCGACGGCCATGACCTGCCACATCTGGTACGCTCCCTGCAAACCTTGCAATCATTGGAAGGTCCGCAGTTCCTGCACATCATCACCCAGAAAGGCAAGGGGTACGCACCCGCCGAAACCGACCCGGTTCGCTACCACGCGGTCACGCCTTTCGAACCCAAGATCGGCATGCAATCCATCAAGCCCGAGACGTCGCCACCCCCCACCTTCACAGAAGTGTTTAGCCAGTGGGTGTGCGACATGGCTGAAGCCGACCCCAATCTGGTGGCCATTACCCCGGCCATGCGCGAGGGTTCCGGTCTGGTGGCCTTTTCGGAACGCTTTCCCGAACGCTATTTCGATGTGGGCATTGCCGAGCAGCATGCCGTGACCCTCGCCGCGGGCATGGCCTGTGAAGGCATCCGTCCGGTGGTAGCGATCTATTCCACCTTCCTGCAGCGGGCCTACGACCAGCTCATCCACGATGTAGCCATCCAGAACCTGCCGGTAACCTTTGCCATCGATCGTGCCGGCCTGGTTGGGCCGGACGGGCCAACCCATGCCGGCAGCTTCGACCTGAGTTATCTGCGTTGTGTGCCCAACCTTTTGATCATGGCACCGTCCGATGAAAACGAATGCCGGGCCATGCTTACCACGGCGCACCAGCACGACGGCCCGGCCGCGGTGCGTTATCCGCGTGAACGGGGTACGGGCGTGGGTATCGACACATCGCTTGAGCCACTGCCCATCGCCAAGGCACGGGTCGTTCGGGAAGGTCGTAAAGTAGCCCTGCTGGCCTTTGGCACCATCTTGCAAAGCTGCCATGCCATCGCGGAAGCACTGGACGCCACGCTGGTGGATATGCGTTTCATCAAGCCACTGGATGAAACGCTATTGTCACAACTGGCCCAGGATCACGAGCTTTTCATCAGCCTGGAAGAAAACGCGGTTGCAGGTGGCGCCGGCACTGCGGTGAGTGAATGGATGAGCCAAAATGGGCTTGTGCTGCCCCTTGCACAGATCGGCCTGCCCGACCGTTTCATAGAACATGCCAGCCGGCCGCAGATTCTGGCCGATGCCGGGCTGGATGAAGCCAGCATCCGGAAACAGGTTCTGGACGCCATCAAACGCTTCGGGCTGCGTCCTGCACCAGTGGAACCGGCACAGACATTGGGTCATCGCGCTTAATCCGCGGTCATCTCCCCTTGCTCATTCCTGCAACAGCGGATCCAGCTCTCCATCCATATCCAGCTCGGTGAGGTCGTCGCAGCCACCGATGTGTCGGCCATTGATAAAGATCTGCGGCACTGTGGTCCGCCCGCCGGCCCGGGTCACCATCTCCCGGCGTAGTTCCGGTTGCCGATCCACAGCATATTCTTCGTACTCCACCCCCTTACGATTCAACAGCTTCTTGGCCATGATGCAATAGGGGCAGAATCGGGTCGTATAGATCTCGATGCGTGGCATCCCGTTCTCCTGAAAAATCAAATGCTGAATTCTAACAAACCATTTCCTGTAAACGGTTTCCAGGCAAAGGACATTCTTCACAATCGTGGTGATTTTCTATACTATTTGCCATATCTGGCACAGAATGGAGGAGAGCTATGCTGCGCAAAACCTTGTTGGCCCTGTCCATGTTGGGTTTGGTATCCTGTTATCCTGTATACTATGCAACTACTCCCTTCCTTGCCTATATCAATACTCAGGGTAAGGTTACATTTATCGTCAACGACTTCTACATCGCCTCCTGCCTGCTCACCGGCTCTCGATACAACACCAATCTGAGCGAGGTTTTCTACAACTGCGTAATCACGCTCTTTTATCTGAATACCTTGCAAGAGATGTCCAACAGGGAATTCTCAGGTCTGGTGGTCGATTTGGTTCCCTTCAAGAACCACCTTGATGATGTGGCTGCGGTTCTTGTCCAGGTCCCTGATGACAGCAGCAACGCCACCGGAACTTTCTCCGGCCAGCTCAATGGCACGCTGGAAATACAGGATCACGGCTCCTGCATTTCTACCGGGCCGCAAGAACAGATGTGCGCAGAACCTGGTAACAAGATTCTTTCCATCGCATTGCCAGCGTCCGCGGCACAATCCATTGCCAACACCGTACGCACCGCCGCTTTCAAACTGGAAATGCAACGCAGTACACAGCAGGACACTATCATCAAGGCGCTGTTTGCCTTCAGGGGAACTGATGGAAACAGTACCTATTACGTACCGTTTCTACCAGCGGCTGCCAGTTTTGAAAATGTACCTCCGATCGAGATTCCGGCCGCATCTTCGGCCCAGGAGGTCGCACCGAAGTTCGACGAAACTCCTGCCAGTGCGGACTATGTCAATATTGTAAGTGCCGGCAATTACAGCATCGACCACAGCATCAGTGGTAGTTGGTATGACCCGCAATATGACGGTGAAGGATGGAATATCCAGCTGATTTCACCAGAAAAAGCCATCATCTACTGGTTCAGTTACAAACCTTATGGACAACACCAGGCCTGGTTCTATGGTGTGGGTGATGTCAGTGGCAACAAGATTGTCTTCAACCAGGTACGCGATACTCTGGATGGCGTGTTTGGGCCGCAATTCAACCCGGATGATGTTCGATACTTCTCGTGGGGCAGCATGACCTTTGTCTTCGATGACTGCAATAGTGGCTACATGCTCTATGGTGGCAACCCCGGTTATGAAACCGGCGAGATGCACATCCAGCGCATCACATCACTCAATGGGCATGCCTGCACTGCACCCAAGCAGGTTTTCAGCGATAAGGCCATTACCAGCAACATGAATGGTCCCTATTATGATCCCAGCCATAATGGTGAGGGTTGGTTGCTGGAGATCCTGAATGAACAAACAGCTGTCGTCTACTGGTTCACCTATGATCTCTATGGCAACCAGGCCTGGTTCGTGTCCGTTGGCAACATCCAGGGCGACAGTATTCAGTTTGAGACCGTCTACCGCCCGCAGGGAGCTACCTTTGGGATGGATGCCTTCAATCCTGCCGATGTACAACGGAATGTTGCCGGCAGCATGGAGTTTCAATTTTCCAACTGCAGTACAGGCACCATGAGTTATGACTTTACAGCCGCCGGCTTTGGCCAAGGTTCATTGGCATTACAGAAGATAGTCAATATGGAGGGTGACGACTGCCCATTGGATTAATGGTTCCAAAACGCCACAACTACTACAGACAAAAAAAGGCCCCGCTCTAACGAACGGGGCCTTGTACTGGATGCCTGGCAGTGACCTACTCTCGCATGGGAGTCCCCACACTACCATCGGCGCTGAGGTGTTTCACTTCCGAGTTCGGAATGGGATCGGGTGGTACCACCTCGCTATGGCCGCCAGGCAAACTGGTTGCCAACAAGCTCGCGCTTGTCAGCCAATTCGATAGAGATTCATTCCGTGCGTCTTTCAATAACCCGACCTCTTCCAAGGCCATCAAGGCGTTATATGGTCAAGCCTCACGGGCAATTAGTACTGGTTAGCTTCACACGTTGCCGCGCTTCCACACCCAGCCTATCAACCTCGTAGTCTACAAGGGCCCTACAGAACCTCAAGGGTTGG
>WFUE01000016.1 GCA_015485125.1 Lysobacterales bacterium
AATACGGCTTCGCCTATTCCGCCCTACGACGGCCGGTTACAAGCAGTGGTTTTGACTGATTGGTTTTTCGTAGATCAAGGCGCAAGCTTCTGACCGACGAGCGCATCCCCTCCAACGCAGTATGACGAAAAACAAGCCCCACGGCAGATTTGGTGATTGTGACCAATACCGGGTGGATTGCAGGCGGCGTTTTTTGTCAGACAAGGCGGAGGGGATAAGGGAGGAGGGAGCGTACATTCGGGTACGTGACCGACGAGCGCATCCCCTCCAACGCAGTATGACGAAAAACAAGCCCCTGCAATCAAAAATCACCGTCTCGGTGGCGTTGGCACAATGACCGCTCATCCGGATGTTCCACCGTATCCACAATGATGCTCACCAGCTCGGCGATCTGCTCCATGTTCAGCACTTCCAGCAGCCGGTTCATCAGTGCCGGTGGCACCGGGGCCTGCACCTGGCGGCCATCGCCCAGGGTAATCAGCAGGCCGGCGGTATGGAACTGTTGTTCGGCCATTTCCTCGTTCCAGATCTGTTCGTCGGTATCAAACAGCTCGTCGTAGCAGG
The DNA here is from genome assembly GCA_015485125.1 of Lysobacterales bacterium. Lineage (GTDB taxonomy): Bacteria > Pseudomonadota > Gammaproteobacteria > Xanthomonadales > S139-57 > S139-57. Next base: position 565 of record WFUE01000016.1, read on the forward strand.
CTTCCAGTTTTTCCAGCAGGGCTTCATCCTCGATTTCGGGGAGGATGACCAGCCAGCCATCATCCTCCTCTGCACGGCTTTCCGCGTTCAGGCCCAGCGCGCGAACGCGCTCCAGGAAACGGTCACGGGTTTGAGGGTGCATGAACAGGTATTCCAGCATGATGTCACTCCAGCGGCATTTGCCACTACAATAGCCAAAGATCACAACGGAACCATTGATATGTATCAGTCAGCCATTCAGGTTTGGCAGGGGCATGCGCCCGAACTGGGGCAGCGGGTGTATGTGCATCCGCAATCGGCGGTCATCGGCCAGGTGACACTGGGGGATGACAGCTCGGTCTGGCCCTTTGCCGCCCTTCGCGGAGACGTGAATACCATCCGCATTGGCAAACGTTGCAACATTCAGGATGGCGCCATCCTGCATGTAACCCATGACGGCCCGTTTACACCCGGTGGCTTTCCGCTGGAACTGGGCGACGATATTACCGTGGGCCATGGGGCGGTGTTGCATGCCTGTACCATCGAGGACGCCTGCCTGATCGGCATGAATGCCACCGTGCTGGACGGGGCGGTAGTGGGCCGTGAAAGCATGATTGCCGCCGGTTCGCTGGTGCCACCGGGCAAGGTGGTGGAGCCCGGCAGCCTGTGGATGGGCAATCCGGCGCGGTTTGTTCGCGCCCTGAGCGAGCGGGAGATCGAGCAACTGCATTACTCCGCCCGCCATTATGTGGCATTGAAGGATCGTTATCTCGAGCCTTGAGTGTAGCGGTTGGCGGGGATGCTCAGCGCTCTGGAATGGCCTGGGCCAGAAATTGCTCGACCGGCATGGGCCGGGCCAGCAGATAGCCCTGGATCAGATCGCAGCCCTGTTCGCGCAGAAAACCCATCTGTGTTTCGTTTTCCACCCCTTCGGCAACCGTGTTCAGGCCCAGTTTTTGCGCCATGGCGATGATGGCGGCGGTAATTTCCATGTCTTGCGGGTCTTCCGGGATGTCCCGTACAAAAGACTGGTCGATCTTCAGTGCGGTGATGGGCAGTTTTTTCAGATAGCTCAATGAGCTGAAGCCGGTGCCGAAGTCATCGATGGCAAGATAAAAGCCGCAATCCCGCAGTTGCTTCATGTGCGCAGTGGCCAGTTCCAGATCATCCAGCAGCACCGATTCGGTCAGCTCCAGTTCCAGTTGTTCCGGTTGCAGGCCATGGCGCTCCAGACTTTGTTGCAGTTGTCCTGCCAGCCCGGGATCGAAGAACTGCCGCGCGGACAGGTTGATGGCCAGCCGCTCAATGCCACATGCCAGCAGGGCTTGCTGGTGTTGCTGGTAGAGCCGGCAGGCCTGTTCGATCACCCAATGCCCCAGGTCAAGGATCAGGCCGCTTTCCTCGGCGACGGGGATGAATTGGTCCGGCGGGACATGGCCCAGCACCGGGTCGTTCCAGCGGCACAGGCACTCGGCACAGGCAAAACGGTTGCTTGCCAGGGCCAGCTGGGGCTGGACGACCAGAGACAGGCCGCCCGCTTCGGGATCTTCCAGCGCCAGGCGCAGTTGTTGCTGAATGCTTTGCTGTTGTTGCAGCTGACGCATCATGGATTCGTTGAACTGGCAGCTGCGATTACGGCCGGCACGCTTGGCCTCGTACAGGGCGATGTCGGCATGTTTCAGCAGGGTGCTGACGGCTTCTCCGTGGTTCGGGAAGACGGCGATGCCGATGGAGAAGGTGATGTCCACCGTCTGGTCAGTCAGTTGCAGTGGTTGACTAAAGGTGCGGGTGAGCAGGTTGGCGCAGAACTGGACAGACTCGGGGCTTTCCGCTTCGTGCAGAATGACGACGAATTCATCCCCACCCATGCGCGCGATGGTGACTTCCAGGCTTTCCAGGCTTTCCAGGCTGTGGCGCAGGCGGCGGGCCACCTTGATCAACACCTGATCACCAACATCATGCCCCAGGGTGTCGTTGATCTTCTTGAAATTGTCCAGGTCCAGAAACAGCAGCGCCAGCGGCTTGCCGCTTTCCTGGCGCTCGAACAATGCCTGTTCCAGCAGTGTCTTGCAGTGGTGCCGGTTGGGCAGGCCGGTCAGGCTGTCGTACAGGGCCTGGTACTCCAGCTTCTCTTGCGCCTGTTTCAGATCGGTGATGTCCATGATGGAGCCGACGAAGGCCGGCGGTTGGCCCGTGCCCTGATCCAGGGCGACCAGATGCTCGATGAAGATACGGTATTCGCTTTGTGCCAGTGGCCGGTAGCGGTATTCCAGCGAGCCGGGTTGTTGCAGATCCTGCATGCGGGCCTGGAAGGTCAGGAAACGGGGCAGGTCATCGGGGTGAATGCCCTCCAGCCACTGGCTGGAGGCCAGTTGCTCGACACCGGGTTGGCCGATGAGCATTTGCAGCCGCTGGTTGAGAAAGGTCAGGTCGAAATGTTCGTTGCGCCGCAGAATGCCGGTGGGCGAGGAATCGGTCAGCAGGCGAAAGCGGGTTTCGGACTGTTGCAGGGCGGCTTGCTTTTCTTCCAGGGCATCCAGCATGTGGTTGAAGCTGTCCACCAGCTCGCCTACCTCGTCATGGCGGATCTTTTGCACACGCGGCAGGGCGCCGTCACTGGATTTTGCCTTCTTTGCCGCTGCGGTCAGTGCGCTCAGGGGCTGGAGTGCCTGGTTGAAAAACTGCCTTACGATCCAGATACCGCCTCCGAGGCCCAGTAGTGCCAGCAGGCCGAGTAGGCCCGTGGTACGCGCCAGTTCGCGGTATTGGGGCATCTTGCTTATGCGGGCGAACAAGACGCCCAGCAGTTGGTCGCCATCCCGAATGGGCAGGTAGACTTCCAGAGCCCGCAAGCTGTCGTTGACCTTGCCACGTCTCACGGCCTCCAGAACCAGTTTTTGGTTACAGTGGCTTTTGTCCGCACCAGGATAGCTGGCGAACAGGTAGCCGTCTTTCGCATAGAGGCAGGCTTGCTGAAAATGCAAGTCGAAGCGGAAATTTCGCAGGGCTTCTTCCGCCGCAGCGTGGTCCATGGATTGCAGCGCGGTTCTGGCATTGATGGCCACCAGATGGCTGACAACATGGAGTTCCCTGGACAACCAGCGTGAGCTGTTCTTGTAATGCAACCAGCCCACGACCAGCAGGGTGCTGATGACACCTGCCATGCCCAGCATCAACAGCGGCAGGGCCAGTTGCCGCCGCAACGAGGGTGCGGGTTGGGGGTTCAAGCGTGCCAACGGCGGGCTCCCTGATACGACGGCCGGTTACACATGTGCGGGTTGAAAGTCCATGCTGGTTTTTTCTGCAAGTATACACAAGGGTTCCGGCTTGCAGGCCATTTTCCGGGTGATTGGCGCTGGTTGCCGAGGCTGGCAAAATGCCTTTCAGTCTGGTGGGGCATTGTATCTGGCCGGCATTGCGTATAAAATCGCGCATCTTCTTTCCTGGGTCTGTCCCATGTGCTGGAGCTTCCCCCGGCCATGCGCGGGTTCAGGGTTTTGATGACACCCATGAATAACAGGAGATGTGGAAGCATGTTGACCGCAGAACAGAAAGCCGAAATCGTCAAGGAATATCAACAGAGCGAGGGAGATACCGGTTCCCCGGAGGTGCAGGTGGCCCTGCTGACCGCTCGCATCAAGGATCTGACCCCGCACTTTTCCGAGCATAAGAAAGATCACCATTCCCGTCGCGGTCTGCTGCGGCTGGTGAACCAGCGCCGCAAGCTGCTGGCTTACCTGAAACGCAAGGACCTCGAACGCTACAAGACGCTGATTGCCCGTCTCGGCCTGCGTCACTGATCACCGCATCATGATGAGCAAGCCCGGCATCACACGCTCACCGGAGCAGGGTTGCCGGGCTTTTTGCATTTGCAGTTCGCGCCAGGCTGGCGCTCACCTTTGATATACAGGAATCAACCAAGTGGCCAAACATAGCAAGACCTTTCAATTTGGTACCCACACCGTCACCCTGGAGACCGGCGAGATTGCGCGTCAGGCCGATGGCGCGGTGCTGGTCAACATGTCCGATACCGTGGTGCTGGTCACCGCCGTTGCCCAGAAGCAGGCAGTGGAGGGGCGGGGGTTCTTTCCCCTGACGGTCAATTATCAGGAGAAGGTCTATGCGGCCGGGCGGATTCCCGGCGGTTTCTTCAAGCGTGAAGGCCGCCCCTCCGAGAAGGAAACGCTGACGGCCCGCCTGATCGACCGCCCCATTCGCCCCCTGTTCCCCAAGGGGTTCATGAACGAGGTGCAGGTGATTGCCACGGTAGTGTCTTCCAACCCGGAAGTGGATGCCGACATTCCCGCCATGATCGGTGCTTCCGCCGCGCTGGCGCTGTCCGGTGTGCCCTTTGCCGGCCCCATTGGCGCGGCCCGCGTGGGCTATCGGGATGGCCAGTATCTGTTGAACCCCACGGTCAGCCAGCTGGAGAATTCCGAACTGGATCTGGTGGTGGCCGGTACGCAGAAGGCCGTGCTGATGGTGGAATCCGAGGCCAATCTGCTGTCCGAGGAGGTGATGCTGGGCGCGGTGACCTTTGGTCATGAAGCCATGCAGACTGTCATCCAGGAAATCAACGCCCTTTGTGAGGAAGTGGGCGTGGAACGCTGGGATTGGCAGGCTCCGGAGAAGGATGAGTCCCTGGGCGAGAAAGTGGCCGCGCAGGTGGCTGCCGCGCTGGAGGAGGCCTACGGCATTGCGGAAAAGCAGGCCCGCTACGAGGCGGTTGGCAAGCTGCGAGACGAGGTGGTGGCCGCGCTGGCTGGAGAGGAAGGCGACTACAGCGAGGAAGATGTCAAGAATGCTTTCTCTGCGCTGGAAAAATCCATTGTTCGCGGTCGCATTCTTGCCGGCAAGCCGCGTATAGATGGTCGCAGCCTGACGGATGTGCGACCCATTTCGGTGAAAACCGGCCTGCTGCCGCGTACCCATGGTTCTGCCCTGTTCACCCGGGGTGAAACCCAGGCGCTGGTGGTGACCACGCTGGGTACGGCGCGTGATGCGCAGATCATCGACGCGCTGGAAGGCGAGCGCAAGGAGCGCTTCATGCTGCACTACAACTTCCCGCCCTATTGCGTGGGCGAGACCGGCATGGTGGGCTCGCCCAAGCGGCGCGAGATCGGCCACGGCCGTCTGGCCAAGCGGGGCGTGCAGGCCGTGCTGCCTTCCGTGGAAGAGTTTCCCTACACCCTGCGGGTGGTTTCCGAGATCACCGAATCCAACGGTTCCAGCTCCATGGCCAGTGTCTGTGGTTCGTCATTGTCCATGATGGATGCCGGTGTGCCACTGAAGGCACCGGTGGCCGGTATTGCCATGGGCCTGGTCAAGGAAGGTGATGCCTTTGCCGTGTTGTCCGATATTCTTGGTGACGAGGATCACCTGGGCGACATGGACTTCAAGGTGGCGGGTACCGAAGATGGCATCACCGCCCTGCAGATGGATATCAAGATCGAGGGCATCAATGCCGCCATCATGCAGATTGCGCTGGATCAGGCCAAGGCCGGTCGTCTGTACATCCTGGGCGAGATGAACAAGGTGCTGGACAAGCCGCGTGGTGAAATGTCCGAATTTGCACCGCGCCTGGTGACCATCAAGATTCATCCGGACAAGATTCGCGATGTGATCGGCAAGGGGGGTGCCACCATCCGTGGCATCACCGAAGAAACCGGCGCCACCATTGACATTGCCGACGACGGCACCATCACCGTGGCCTCCGCCGACCGCCAGGCTTCCGACGAGGCCATCGCCCGCATCAAGCAGATCACCGAGGATATCGAGCCCGGGCAGATCTATGAAGGCAAGGTGGCCAAGCTGATGGACTTTGGTGCTTTCGTCAACCTGGCCCCCGGCAAGGATGGCCTGGTGCATGTCTCGCAGATTTCCAACGAGCGGGTCAACAAGGTTTCCGACCACCTGGCCGAAGGCGACATGGTACGGGTCAAGGTGCTGGAAGTGGACAAGCAGGGCCGTATTCGCCTGAGCATGAAGGCCCTTTTGAACGAAGACGAAAACGGCGAACAGGAATAAGCCCTCCGCACCCCCGCAAATCTTGCAATGCGGGTGTGCTGGCGCTATTCTGTGCCGCCCTGAATTTCAGCAGGTAGAGCATGCGAACACTGATTGTTGCGGGTAACTGGAAAATGAACGGCTCTCTGGCGGCCCTGGATGCCTGGGTGGCCGAGGTGAAGGCCGCGCTGGTGACGGACAAGGCCGTGGAAGCCGTGCTGTTTCCGCCCTATGTCTATCTACCGCGTTTGGCGGAGCTGGCGCAAGATTCCGCCCTGCAATACGGTGCGCAGAATGTGAGCGAACACGCCAGCGGTGCCTATACCGGTGAGGTCGCTACCGCCATGCTGCGGGAATTCGGTTGCCGGCAGGTGATCGTGGGCCACTCCGAGCGTCGCGAGCTGTACGGAGAAACCAGCGGGCTGGTGGCGCAAAAGACCCGCGCGGCCGTGGATGCCGGCCTGCAAGCCGTGCTCTGCGTGGGGGAAACCCTGGCCCAGCGGGAAGCCGGCCAGACCGAGACGGTGGTGTTCGAGCAGCTGGATGCCGTGCTGGATGCGTTGACGGATGAACAGCTGCAAAAGGTGACCATTGCCTACGAGCCGGTCTGGGCCATTGGCACGGGCAAGACGGCCACGCCAGAACAGGCACAGGCGGTGCATCAAGCCATTCGTGGTCGTTTGGCCGGGCGTTCCGAAGCGCTGGCTGCGCAAACGGCCATTCTCTATGGCGGCAGTGTCAAGCCGGGCAACGCGGCGGAGTTGTTTTCCCAGCCGGACATCGATGGCGGCCTGATTGGCGGTGCCTCGCTGAAGGCGGAAGATTTTCTCGGTATTTATCAGGCGGCGATTGCCCTGCGCTAGCGCAGGCGCTGCCCACAGACGGACAGGACAAGATGCAGACTTTATTGCAGGTTTTTCATGTATTGCTGGCCGCGGCCATGATCGCGCTGATTCTGGTTCAACGTGGTGCCGGTGCCAGTGCGGGCGCTTCTTTTGGCGCGGGCGCTTCGGCCACGGTGTTCGGCTCTCGGGGCGCCGGCTCCTTTCTGACCCATGCCACGGCGGTGACTGCTACCGGTTTCTTTATCATCAGCTTTGTCATGGCTGTACTGGCCGGGCGCAGCGCGGTGCCGGTGGATGAGGATGATCTGGGTGTGATGAGTCAGGCCGTGCCGGCAGCGGAACAGCCGGCGGGCGATGTGCCACAGGCTGCTGAAACCCCGGCACCGGCACCACGTTGAACCAGAATCAGCGCGATCATGGCCGCGGCCAGCAATACATGAAAAACCTGCAATAAAGTCTGCATCTTGTCCTGTCCGTCTGTGGGCAGCGCCTGCGCTAGCGCAGGGCAA
>WFUE01000017.1 GCA_015485125.1 Lysobacterales bacterium
CCAACTCAGAACTTGGTGCCTACACCAATCATGAAGGCCCACGGGTCCACGTTCACGGTGAAGTTGTAGACCGGAGATTCGTTGACTTCGACAGTGGTTTCAGCATCAATGTCGATGTACCAGGCAGCGGCATTCAGATACCAGTTGTCACTGATCTGGAAATCCGCGCCCACTTCAAAGGCCAGGCCCCAGGAATTGTCGATATCGATATCGGTGCTGTTCACGCCACCACCCAGCAGGGCATTGGTGGTATCCGTGGTGAACTGGGTGGTATCCGCGCTCCAGAACAGGGTGTAGTTCAGGCCGGCACCCACATAAGGCTGGAACTTGGAGCCGCCCATGTCCGGATAGTACTGAACGGTCAGGGTGGGCGGCAGTGCGGTCACCGTGCCCAGCGGCGCGCCCGCAGTGGCACCGGTGCCTTCGATATCAAACTCGAAAGGGAGTGCGCCCAGAACCTGCACGCCGATATTGTCGGTGACCATGTAGGCGATGGTCAGGCCCAGCTGGCTGGAATCCTTGGCAGCGGCGCCATCCGTGCCGTTGATCAGGCCCAGTCCGCCCGAACCCAGCAGCGGGTCGCTGCCGTCATTGGGCGTGACCTTGGCATAACCCACGCGGAACAGAATGTCACCAGCCTCGTAGGCTTGTGCATTACCGGCCACGGTCAATGCGCCGGCAACGGCCAGCGCCATGGTTGCGATCTTGAATGTTTTCATCGGCTTTCCCCTTAAGTGAAAGTTGTAATGGATTGGTTAAAAGTTTGCCTTGTCTTCGCTTGCCCGCCATTGATCTGGGTCAAGTCATGGGCAGGAATGCAACGGCTGGCCGGGGTTTTGGCCAGAGAAATTGAAGAAGCAGGATGGTTCTTCTTCAGTGTGTGCTTGCCGGGGTGGGGCCATGGCATTTTCGAGGAGCGGGCCGGTATCGTCCTTGATAATTGTCAATACGCGGTACAAGCGGGCCCTGTGCTAGAATTACCGGTTTTGAGCAGCCGGGCCTGACCGAGTGCCGGGCCATGAAAAGGTAAAGGGTTTCATGACAGATACCTCCAAGCAAATCATCCGCGTCAATCTGGAAGATGAAATGCGTCAGTCCTATCTGGACTACGCCATGAGTGTGATTGTGGGGCGAGCCTTGCCCGATGTGCGCGATGGCCTGAAACCGGTACACCGGCGTGTCCTCTACGCCATGCGTGTACTGGGCAACGACTGGAACAAGCCCTACAAGAAATCCGCCCGCGTGGTGGGGGATGTGATCGGTAAGTACCATCCGCATGGCGATACAGCGGTGTATGACACCATCGTGCGCATGGCGCAGCCCTTTTCCCTGCGCTACATGCTGGTGGACGGCCAGGGCAACTTCGGTTCGGTGGACGGCGACCCGGCCGCTGCCATGCGTTACACCGAGGTGCGCATGTCGCGCATCGCCCACGAGATGCTGGCGGACATCGACAAGGAGACGGTGGATTTCGTTCCCAACTATGATGAATCCGAATCGGAGCCCAGTGTACTGCCCACGCGCATCCCCAACCTGTTGATCAACGGTTCTTCCGGTATCGCGGTGGGCATGGCCACCAATATCCCGCCGCACAATCTCAGTGAAGTGATTCGCGCCTGCCTGGCCCTGATCGACGACCCCGCGCTGGATGTGGACGGGCTGATGGAATATCTGCCGGGGCCGGATTTTCCCACCGCCGGCATCGTCAACGGTACCGCCGGCGTGCGTCAGGCCTATCGTACCGGTCGTGGCCGGGTGCACATCCGCGCCCGGGCGGAAATCGAGCGCAACGAGAGCAGCGGGCGCGAGGCCATCGTGGTCACCGAATTGCCCTACCAGGTCAACAAGGCCCGCCTGCTGGAGAAGATCGCCCAGCTGGTCAAGGAGAAGAAGCTGGAAGGCATCAGTGCCATGCGGGACGAGTCCGACAAGGACGGCATGCGCATGGTCATCGAGATCAAGCGTGGCGAAGTGCCGGAGGTGGTGCTGAACAACCTCTATCAGCACACGCAGATGCAGGTGGTCTTCGGCATCAATATGGTGGCGCTGGAAAACAACCAGCCCAAGCTGATGAACCTCAAGCAGATGCTGGAGGCCTTCCTGCGCCATCGTCGGGAAGTGGTGACCCGCCGCACCATCTTCGAGCTGCGCAAGGCCCGTGACCGTGCCCACCTGCTGGAAGGGCTGACGGTGGCACTGGCCAACATCGACGAAGTCATCGCCTTGATCAAGGCCTCGCCCACGCCGGCGGAAGCCCGCGCGGCGCTGACGAGCCGGTTGTGGGAACCGGGCATGGTCCAGGCGCTGCTGGCCCGTGCCGGCAGTGATGCCTCCCGCCCGGAAGGCTTGTCCGATGCGGTGGGCCTGCAGGAAGGTGGCTACCAGCTCAGTGACAAGCAGGCCCAGGCCATTCTGGAAATGCGTCTGCACCGTCTCACCGGCCTGGAACAGGACAAACTGACCGCCGAGTACGAGGAAATTCTTGGAGAAATCGAGAAGTTGCTGAAGATTCTGGCCGATCCGGACGAACTGCTGCGTGTAATTCGTGAAGAGTTGCTGGCCATCGACGAAAAATACGGCGATGCTCGCCGTACCGAGTTACGCGAGCAGTTCGAGGGGCTGGATCTGGAAGACCTGATTACCGAGGAGGACATGGTGGTGACCCTGTCCCATGCCGGTTACGCCAAGGCCCAGCCCTTGGCCGATTATCAGGCCCAGCGCCGGGGCGGCATGGGCCGTTCGGCCACCAGCATGAAGGAAGAAGATTTTGTCGATCACCTGTGGGTGGCCAATACCCACGATACCCTGCTGTGCTTCTCCAGCCGGGGCAAGGTGTACTGGCTGAAGGTCTACCAGTTGCCCCAGGCCAGCCGGCAGGCGCGTGGCAAGCCCATCGTCAACCTGTTGCCGCTGGAGAAGGGCGAGCGCATCTATACCGTGTTGCCGGTGCGGGAATTCGACCCGGATCAGTATCTGTTTTTCGCCACCGCCCACGGCGTGGTGAAGAAGACCCCGCTGGTGGATTATTCCCGGCCACGCGCCAACGGCATCATCGCGCTGGACCTGCCCGAGGACGACACCCTCATCGATGTGGCGCGCACCGACGGTCAGCGCGATATTCTTTTGTTTGCCTCTGACGGCAAGACCATCCGTTTCAACGAGCGCGATGTGCGCAGCATGGGCCGTACCGCCCGGGGCGTACGCGGCATCCGTCTGGCCGAGGGCGAAAAAGTGGTGTCCATGGTGGTGGCCGCCGAGGAAGGTGACATACTCACCGCCACCGAAAACGGTTATGGCAAGCGTACCCGGCTGGAGGAATTCTCTCCTCAGCGCCGGGGTGGCATGGGAGTGATCGGTATTCAGACTTCCGCCCGCAATGGCAAGCTGGTAGGCGCGGTGCAGGCCACCGATGCTGATGAATTGATGCTGATTTCCGATGGCGGCACGCTGGTGCGCACCCGGGTCAGCGAGGTCTCCGTGCTGGGGCGCAATACCCAGGGTGTGCGCCTGATTCGCCTGAAGGAGGGCGAGAAGCTGGTGGGGCTGGCACGCATCGAGAATCTGGAAGAGGACATGGAACAGGCTGAATCCACCACCGAAGGCGAGGGTGGCGAGGCGTGAGCCGCGCCTGTAATTTCTCCGCCGGCCCGGCAGCACTGCCGGAAGCGGTCCTGCTGAAGGCGCAGGCCGAATTTCTTGAATGGCGGGATGCGCGCGCCTCGGTGATGGAAATTTCCCACCGCGGCCCGGCTTTCATGGGCCTGGCCGGAGAAATCGAAGCACGCCTGCGCCGGGTGGCGGCCATCCCCGATGATTTTGCCGTGCTGTTCATGGCCGGTGGTGCCACTGCCCAGTTCGCCCTGGCACCGATGAATCTGCTGCATGGCAAGGCTCGTGCGGCCTTCGTGCTAACCGGCAACTGGGGGCAGAAGGCCTTTGCCGAATCGGCCCGTTTCGCCCCCACCGACCTGTGGGCCAGCAGCGAAGACCGTGGGTTTGACCGTATTCCCGAGCTGGACCCCGAACGCCTGCACCCGGATACTGCTTATGTGCACATCACCAGCAATGAAACCATTGCCGGCGTGCAATTCCATGACTGGCCGGACACCGGCGGCATTCCGCTGGTGGTGGATATGTCCTCCGACATTCTTTCCCGTCCTGTGGACTGGTCCCGTATCGGCATGGCCTATGCCGGCGCACAGAAAAATATCGGCCCGTCCGGCCTGACCCTGGTGGTTATTCGCAAAGACTGGCTGCAACGCTGCGAGCAGGCGCAGGTGCCGCGCGTGTTCAATTACAAGCTGCAGGCCGAGAACGACTCCATGCTCAATACCCCCAACACCTTTGCCTGGTACATGGTGGGGCTGGTGCTGGAATGGCTGGAGGAAAGCGGCGGCCTCGAAGCCATGGCAGTACGCAACCGGGAAAAGGCCGCGCGCCTGTATCAGGCCATCGATACCTCGGCCTTCTATCACAACCGGGTCTTGCCTGAATATCGTTCGTGGATGAACGTGCCTTTCCACCTGGCGGATGAAACCCGGAATGCGGCCTTCCTGCAACAGGCGGAACAGGCTGGCCTGCTGGCGCTGAAGGGCCATCGCATTTCCGGCGGCATGCGCGCTTCCATTTACAATGCCATGGGTCTGGACTGCGTGGAAAAGCTGGTGGCCTTCATGCAGCGCTTTGAACAGGAGGCAGGGACATGAGTGAAGCGGACAAGCCGGATCTGGGCCAGTTGCGCCAGCAGATCGACCAGATCGACACCCGCATCGAGGAGCTGATTTCCGAACGGGCGCGCATTGCCCGCCAGGTCGCCGAAGCCAAGGGCGGCAAGCTGGCCACGGTGGATTTCTATCGCCCGGAACGGGAGGCACAGGTGCTGCGCATGGTGGTGGAGCGCAACCAGGGCCCCTTGAGCGACGAAGAAATGGTGCGCCTGTTTCGCGAAATCATGTCTGCCTGTCTGGCCCAGCAGGAACCACTGAAAATCGCTTTTCTCGGCCCGGAAGGCACCTTCACCCAGTCGGCGGTCTTTGCCCATTTCGGCCATTCCGTGCGGGCCCTGCCGGTGGCCACCATTGAGGCCGTGTTTGCCGAGGTGGAAGCCCGGCACGCGGATTTCGGCGTGGTGCCGGTGGAAAACTCCACCGAGGGCGCGGTCAACAGTACCCTGGACATGTTCCTGTCTTCCCCGCTGCGCATCTGCGGTGAGGTGGAGATGAAAATCAGCCAGAATCTCATCAGCCGGGCCACGGCGCTGGAGGGCATCGAGCGGGTCTATTCCCACCAGCAGTCTTTGGGCCAGTGCCGCAACTGGCTGCGGCAATACCTGCCCAAGGCCGAGCGTATTGCCGTCAGCAGCAATGCCGAGGCCGCGCGGCGGGTTCGGCATGCGCCGGATGCGGCAGCCATCGGCTCGCTGGCGGCGGCGGAGATCTACGGCTTGCATGTGCTGGCGGAAGACATTGCCGACCAGGCCGACAATACCACCCGTTTTCTGGTCATCGGCAACCAGCGTTTCAGCCCCAGTGGCCGGGACAAGACCTCGCTGCTGCTGGCGGCCAAGGACCAGCCTGGCGCGCTCTACCACCTGCTGGATCCGCTGGCCCGCCGGGGCATTACCATGACCCGCATCGAATCCCGTCCTTCCAAACAGGGCAAGTGGGAATACGTGTTTTTCATCGATGTGCTGGGCCATGCGGATGAAGACCCGCTCAAGGCGGCGCTGGCCGACCTCCAGCCCATCGCGGGCATGGTCAAGGTGCTGGGTTCCTACCCGGTCCCGGTCAAGACCGACTGATTCCTGTACAAGAGGTGATTCATGCAATCGAAGCTGATCGCGCGCGCGGCACCCGCCGTGGCGGCCATTCAACCCTATCAGCCGGGCAAGCCCATTTCCGAACTGGCCCGTGAGCTGGGTCTTTCCGACATCATCAAACTGGCATCCAATGAAAATCCCCTGGGCCCGTCACCCAGGGCCATGGCGGCCATGCGCGCGGTGGAGCCGGAGCTGGCCCTGTACCCGGATGGCAACGGTTTTGCCCTCAAGCAGGCGCTGAGCCGGCATCTGGGCGTGGATGCGGCGCAGATCACCCTGGGCAATGGATCCAACGATGTGCTGGTGCTGCTGGCGGAGGCCTTTCTCACGCCGGGCACGCACGCGGTCTACAGCCAGTATGCCTTTGCGGTCTACCCGCTGGCGGTACAGGCCACGGGTGCCGCGGCCAGTTGCGTACCCGCGACGGCGGATCTGGGCCACGATCTGGAGGCCATGGCGGCTGCTGTTAGTCCGGAGACCAGGGTGGTGTTCGTGGCCAACCCCAACAATCCCACCGGCAATTTCATTGACGCCGAAAGACTGCGTGCCTTTGGCGAGGCCCTGCCCGAAGAGGTGCTTTGGGTGGTGGACGAGGCCTACCATGAATACCTGGCACCGGAAGCGCGCTATTCGGCGCTGGAATGGCTGGCGGATTTTCCCAATCTGGTGGTCACGCGTACCTTCTCCAAGGCTTATGGCCTGGCGGGTCTGCGCGTGGGTTATGCCGTCTCGCATCCGGAAGTGGCCGACCTGCTCAATCGCATTCGCCAGCCCTTCAATGTCAATTCACTGGCACTGGCGGCGGCGGAAGCGGCACTGGATGACAGCGCCTTTCTGCAACAGGCCTATGCCGTCAACCAGGCCGGCATGGCCCGGCTGAGCGCGCAACTGGATGCGCTGGGGCTGGCCTATACACCTTCCTGCGGCAACTTTCTGCTGGTGGATCTGGCCCGGCCCGCCCTGCCGGTTTACGACGCGCTGTTGCGCAAGGGCGTGATCGTGCGCCCCGTGGGTAACTACGGCCTGCCCAATCACCTCCGGGTGAGTATTGGCACGCAAGACGAGATGGAGTATTTCTGTACCGTTTTCGAGCAGGTACTCAAGGCGTCATGAGTGATTTTCTGGTCCAGCCCGCGCGGGCCTTGCGCGGTCGCTTGCGGGTGCCGGGGGACAAGTCCATGTCTCACCGGGCGGTGATGTTTGCCTCATTGGCTGAAGGGCCGTCCCGCATCAGCGGTTTTTTGCCCGGTGAGGATACCGTGGCCACCCTGAATATCTTTCGTCGGCTGGGCGTGCAGGCCGAGCAACAGGAGGATGGCTTGCGGATTCACGGTGTGGGCCTGCGGGGTCTGAAAGGCGCGGATCAACCGCTGGATTGTGGCAATTCCGGCACGGGCATGCGTCTGCTAGCCGGCCTGCTGGCCGGGCAGCCCTTTCCCTCCACGCTGGTGGGGGATGCCTCCCTGATGCAGCGGCCCATGGAGAGAATCGCCCGCCCACTGCGGCAGATGGGCGCGGATATGACCTTGGGCGAGGCGGG
>WFUE01000018.1 GCA_015485125.1 Lysobacterales bacterium
GGGGCCGTAGCTCAGTTGGGAGAGCGCAGCAATCGCACTGCTGAGGTCAGGGGTTCGACTCCCCTCGGCTCCACCACCCCCCCCACTGGTTGCAGCCAATCCTCGTCCAATCTTTTCTTGTCCGCTTGAAAAAGTGGCCTTGCGGCGCTATTTGTCACTTGCCATTCAATGACAGAGGAGGACAACATCATGGCTGAAACCCTGACCTTGACCCCCCATCACAATGGCAAGCTGGGGGTGGTACATGTGGCGGTCACCGAAGACCATACCCTGTATGTGGCCGGTGAAAGAACACGGGTCGCTGACGGCGAAGAAAAAGTACTGTCCCGCAGCGGGATCACCGTGCGCCGCAATGGTGACGAATATACCTTCACCCGTTAACCCTTGACAGAAAATATCTGCCAAGACGGGCAGGCAGGGCCAGGGAAGGCCAATTTTGCTCACGTCTTGCCGTTATCGGCTTCGGCTCCTGGTTGCGGTTCATCCACAGGGAGACGGCGCAGTTCCGGGTACCAGTCCCCTGGCGGCATGTAGTGTCGGGCTTCGCGCAGCACGAACAGGCGAAAGGCCTCGGCCACGGCGGAAAGGCGCTTGCCAAAACGGCGGACCAGGTGCCAGTACCGGCGTATGGGCAGGTGTTCCACATCCAGCACCGCCAGTTGTCTCGCCGCCAGCTCCTGTTCGATGGTATAGAGTGAGACCACACCCAGGCCCAGGCCGGCGGCCACGGACTGCTTGATGGCCTCGTTGTTGTTCATCTCCATCACCTCATCCAACTGCAACTGCTGATTTTTCAGCAACTGCTGAAAGGCCTGATAGGTGCCGGAACCACTTTCACGCATCACGAACGGTTCGCGCACGACTTTCTCCAGTGGGATATCGTGCCGGTGCACCAGCCAGTGGTCATAGGGCGCGATGACCACCAGTGGATTGTCCATGAAACGGTCGGCCGTCAGCAGTTCGTGTTCCGGTGGCGTGCCCATCAGGGCCAGATCGCAATGGTTGCGCATCAGTTGCGCCAGCACCTCTTCGCGATTGGAAACCTCCAGCTTGACCCGCACACCGGGATACTGGCGCACAAAAGCGGCGAGAATGCGACTGGCAAACTGGTTGAGCGTGCTGGCGACGGCGATGGTCAGCAGGCCCCGGCGAATGCCCTTGAGTTCTTCCATGTAGATGCGGGCCTCATCCAGCTTGCTGAGAATATCGAGCGCATAACGCTCCATGGCCTCGCCGGCCTGGGTCAGTTGCAGGCGTTTGCCCACCTGTTCGAACAGGTGGATGCCCAGATGCTCTTCCAGCTGGCGTACCTGCATGGAGACGGCCGGCTGACTCAAGTGCAGGGCCTCGGCGGCACGGGTGAAGCTGAGCAGCTCGGCCGCCTTGGCAAACACCTGTAACTGACGGATGGTAATATTCATACCGCAAGTATAAGTTGAAGTTTATGAATGAACGAAGGGTTGTATAAAACAACGATGAACAAGGCAAGGACATACGATCCGATTCGCAAGAACTGTGTGGTGCAGGCCTGGCAGGCGCATGAAAGCGAGTTGCGCGGTTTTTTGTTGGGCAAGATGGGCCAGACCGATGCGGTGGTGGATGATTTGCTGCAGGAAGTGTTTGTCAAGGCCATCGCGCAGGGTGCCGGATTTTGCACGCTGGAAAACCCCCGTGCCTGGCTGTTTCGGGTCATGCGCAATCTGCTGGTGGATTATTACCGCCGCCAACGGCCGGAAACGGATTTGCCGGAAGAACTGCCCGAGGATGTGGAAGCACGGCCCGCCGTCGATACCCTGGACCAATGCCTGCCCCAGGCCCTGCAGACCCTGTCGGAAAGGGACCGCGATGTCATTGAGCAATGTGACCTGTTGGGCATGAAGCAGGAAGCCTATGCCGAGGCTAACCAGCTTACCTTGCCGGCAGTAAAGGCGAGAATCCAGCGGGCGCGCAAGCGCCTGAAGCAGGCCCTGGAAATCCAGTGTCGCCCCAATCGCGACGCACAGGGCCGGATCTGCTGCCTGCCGGGAGCGGATATGCCCAGGCCCTGAATGGCTCGGCGCGAATCACGGGTACGGAATCCGCGCCACGGATAAATCTGCATCCTTTTCCCACCCCTTGCGTCTACCCGGTAACACTGATCGGGAGAACGCTGATGTCTGTCATGGAACCCGTACCGGCGCAAGGCAGCGACCGGCAAACGGTATCACTGAAACACTGGTTCTGGGGTCTGCCCGCGGCCGCTGCTGTCTGGCTGCTGGCCTATTGGCATCTCAATGATTTTGCCAATGGCGTCATTGGCCTGCTGGGGCTGAGCCGGGACACCCATCTGGGTGAGGCGGTGCATTTTTTCGCCTATGACACGCCCAAGGTTTTTCTGTTGCTGATCGGCGTGGTCTATGTGGTCGGGGTGGTGCAAACCTTCTTCTCGCCTGAACGCACCCGTGCCCTGCTGGCCGGCAAGCGCCTGGGTGTGGGCAATACACTGGCGGCCATGCTGGGCATCGTCACACCTTTTTGCTCCTGTTCGGCGGTCCCGCTGTTTATCGGTTTTCTATCCGCCGGCGTGCCTTTGGGCGTGACTTTTTCCTTCCTGATTTCAGCACCCATGGTCAACGAGATAGCCCTGGCACTGCTGCTGGGCATGTTTGGCTGGCAGATTGCGCTGTTGTACCTGGTCATGGGGCTGATGGTGGCCATTGTTTCCGGCCTGGTGATTGGCAAGCTGGGCATGGAACGCCATTTGCAGGATTGGGTGCGTGAAATTCACAGTGGTGCCGCAGCACCGGTGGATGGCCGTGCGCTGTCCTGGAACGATCGCCTGCAAACCGGCATCAACCATGTGCGTGAAATCGTGGGCAAGGTCTGGCCTTATATCTTGCTGGGCATTGGCGTGGGTGCTGCCATTCACGGCTATGTACCGGAGAACTTCATGGTATCCATCATGGGCAAGGATGCCTGGTGGTCCGTGCCGGCAGCGGTGGTGCTGGGCATTCCCATGTACACCAATGCGGCGGGCATCATCCCCATTGTGGAAGCCCTGATCGGCAAGGGTGCGGCGCTGGGTACCACGCTGGCGTTCATGATGAGCGTGATCGCCTTGTCCTTGCCTGAAATGCTCATCTTGCGCAAGGTGCTGAAGTTGCCCCTGATCGTCACTTTCGCCACGGTGGTGGGTAGCGGCATCCTGCTGGTGGGTTTTGTTTTCAATCTGGTTTTGTAACAGGAGTCTGGTTATGTCATCCCCCCAATCCAGGCAAGCATCCACCGCCGAACTGCATCCGGCCATCACCGCGTTGGTTTCGCTGGCCGCCGCCATTGCCGGCAAGCACCCGAACATGGGCCAATGCCAACTGGCGCGACTGCGTGACATGGGCATTACCGAAGGCCAGATTGCCACGGTGGTGGAGATTGCACGCCACATCCGTGACGAAGCGGGTCAGAAGCTGGACGCGGCTTTTGACCACGGTGCACGGCAAGCTGCCGATGCGCCGCCAGCCGAGGCCGGCGCGGCCGAGGCTACAGCCTGTTGTTCCAGTACGGCCAGTGGAACCCGTTGTTGCTGAAATGCCTGAAAGCAACGCATTGTTGATTGATTCGAGGAAATACATCATGAAAAACATCAAGGTATTGGGCACCGGTTGTGCCAATTGTCAGACCACGCTGAAAATGGTCGAGGAAGCAGCCAAGGCCCTGGGTGTGGCCATTGCGCTGGAAAAAGTGGAAGAGCTGCCGGAGATCATGCGCTACGGCGTGATGTCCACACCCGGCGTGGTGGTGGACGGAAAAGTGGTTCATGCCGGTGGCCTGCCCACACGTCAGGCCATCGAATCCTGGCTGAAGGGAGATGCCGAGACGGAATGTTGCGGTTCTTCAGGCAGCTCCTGCTGTGGATGATGAACGCGTGCCAATGACCGTCCTGCAACAGTGACGGGAGCCATGTGCTGTTCATGAACCAACCTCTTCGGATGAGCAGGGCAGTATAGCTTATGGCGCATTTGGGCTATTGAATAAGCAATAACTTATGACAAAAATAAAAAAAGCTGACTGTTATTTATCGAATGGGCCTGTTATGTTGCCGGTCTGGCTTTTTTCTTGTTTGCAGGTGACTACCGATGAATACCGTAACCCGTAAAGACCTTGCCAATGCCATTCGCGCCCTGTCCATGGATGCCGTGCAGAAGGCCAAGTCCGGCCACCCGGGCGCGCCCATGGGCATGGCGGATATCGCCCAGGTGCTCTGGGGCGATTTCATGAAGCACAATCCCAACAATCCCAAGTGGTGGGACCGGGACCGTTTCGTACTCTCCAATGGGCATGGTTCCATGTTGATCTATTCGCTGTTGCATCTGACCGGCTATGACTTGTCCATTGAGGACATCAAGCAGTTCCGGCAGCTGCATTCCCGCACACCGGGGCACCCCGAATACGGTTACACACCGGGTGTGGAAACCACCACCGGCCCACTGGGGCAAGGCATCACCAACGGCGTGGGTTTCGCGGTGGCGGAAAAGGCGCTGGCTGCCCATTTCAACCGCCCCGGTCATGAGATTGTCGATCATTACACCTATGTCTTTCTGGGTGATGGCTGCATGATGGAAGGCATCTCCCACGAGGCCTGTTCACTGGCCGGTACCCTGGGCCTGGGCAAGCTGATCGCCTTCTATGATGACAACGGCATTTCCATCGACGGCGAGGTGGAAGGCTGGTTCACCGATGATACCCCTGCCCGTTTCGAGGCCTATGGCTGGCACGTCATTCGGGATGTGGATGGCCATGACGCCGATGCCATCTACAAGGCCGTGGAAGCGGCCCGCGCGGAAAGTGGCAAACCCACCCTGATCTGCTGCAAGACCATCATCGGCTATGGTTCACCCAACAAGCAAGGCAAGGAAGAGTGCCACGGCGCGCCGCTGGGCGAGGAAGAAATCGCTCTGGCCAAGAAGCAGCTGGGCTGGCCCTATGGCCCCTTCGAGGTGCCGCAGGAAATCTATGATGCCTGGGATGCCCGTGCCGATGGGGCCAAGGCCGAGGCCGAGTGGCAGGCCCGTTTCGATGCCTACAAGGCTGAATACCCGGAACTGGCTGCGGAATTCGAGCGTCGGATGAACGGCCAGTTGCCGGCGGACTGGGATGAAAAGGCGCAGGCCTATATCGAACAGACCCAGAAAGACATGGCCAAGGTGGCCACTCGCAAGGCCTCGCAAATGGCCATCGAAGCGTACGCGCCCAACCTGCCGGAACTGCTGGGCGGTTCCGCCGACCTGGCCGGCTCCAACCTGACCCTGTGGTCCGGCTCCAAGGGCATCAGCAAGGACGATGCCGACGGTAACTATATCTTCTACGGTGTGCGCGAGTTCGGCATGGCGGCCATCATGAATGGCATTTGCCTGCATGGCGGTTTCATCCCCTACGGCGCGACCTTCCTGATCTTCTCCGAATACGCGCGCAATGCCCTGCGCATGAGCGCACTGATGAAGCAGGGCACCATTTTTGTTTTCACCCATGATTCCATCGGTCTGGGCGAGGACGGCCCCACCCACCAGCCCATCGAGCAGACGGCCACCCTGCGCATGATCCCCAACATGCAGATCTGGCGGCCCTGTGATGCCACTGAAACCGCCGTGGCCTGGAAGCTGGCCGTGGATCGCCGCGATGGCCCCACCTGTTTCGCCCTTTCCCGCCAGGGCCTGCCAGCCATGGCGCGCACCGCCGAGCAGGTGGCCGACATCGCCCGTGGTGGCTATGTGCTGCTGGAGCCGGAAGGCGGTAAACCCGATACCATTCTGATTGCCACTGGTTCGGAAGTGGAGCTGGCGGTCAATGCTGCCCAGCAGCTGAATGCTGAAGGCGGCAAGGTACGGGTGGTTTCCATGCCCTGCCCGCAGGTGTTCGATGCCCAGGACGAAGCCTATCGCGAGTCCGTATTGCCTGCTTCGGTCAGCAAGCGCGTGTCGGTGGAAGCCGGTGTCACCGATGGCTGGTACCGCTATGTGGGTTGTCAGGGCAAGACCATCGGTCTCAACCGCTTCGGTGAATCCGCGCCTGCTGGCGAGCTGTTCAAGGAGTTTGGCTTCACCGTGGAACAGGTGGTGGAAGTGGTGAAATCCCTGGGCTGAACCCGGCCTGACCTGCCCTGCCGGGCTAGCTGGCAGGGCAGGTCGCCCCCCAATTGAGAGAGAGAACCCCTGTGCCAGCCTTGCTAGCATCGACAGGCTGAATGCCTGGAATCTGAAAGCGACAGGCTGGCCGCCCCAGATTTTGAAAATCCGAGAGGAGAAAGACCATGGCGCTGATTACGCTGAAACAACTGCTGGACCACGCTGCCGAACACGGCTACGGCGTGCCCGCCTTTAACGTGAACAACATGGAACAGGTACATGCCATCATGGAAGCGGCCGCCGCGGTGGATGCCCCGGTGATCATGCAGGCTTCCGCCGGTGCCCGCAGCTATGCCGGTTCCGCCTTCCTCAAGGCCAATATCCTGGCCGCGGTGGAGCAATGGCCGGATATTCCCATTGTGCTGCATCAGGATCACGGTACCTCACCGGCGGTCTGCCAGCGTTCCATTCAGCTGGGTTTCACCTCCGTGATGATGGACGGTTCCCTGATGACGGACGGCAAGACACCCTCCAGCTATGAATACAATGTGGATGTCACGCGCAAGACCGTGGAAATGGCCCACGCCTGTGGCGTCTCCGTGGAAGGCGAGCTGGGTTGTCTGGGTTCGCTGGAAACCGGCATGGCCGGTGAAGAAGATGGCATCGGCGCCGAAGGCAAGCTGGACCACTCCCAGCTGCTCACCGATCCGGAAGAAGCACGCGACTTTGTCGCCAAGACCGGTGTGGATGCCCTGGCCATCGCCATCGGTACTTCCCACGGCGCCTACAAGTTCACCCGTCCGCCCACCGGTGACATTCTGGCCATCGACCGCATCAAGGACATCCACGCCGCCATCCCCGAAACCCATCTGGTGATGCATGGTTCTTCCTCCGTGCCCCAGGATTGGCTGAAGATCATCAACGAATACGGTGGTGACATGGGCGAAACCTACGGCGTGCCCGTGGAAGAAATCGTCGAAGGTATCAAGCACGGCGTGCGCAAGGTCAACATCGACACCGATCTGCGCATGGCTTCCACCGGCGCCATTCGTCGTCACCTGAAGGAAAACCCGAAGAACTTCGATCCGCGCAAGTATCTGCGCGCGGCCACCGAGGCCATGAGCGCCATCTGCAAGGATCGTTATGAAGCCTTCGGCTGTGCCGGCATGGCTTCCAAGATCAAGCCGGTGAATCTGGAAGAAATGGCCAAGTTCTACGGCCTGTAAACGGCGGCAATGCGGTATGCAGGCCATCATTTTCGATGTGGATGGCACCCTGGCCGACACCGAGCGTGACGGCCATCGGGTGGCTTTCAACCTGGCCTTTGAGCAGGCCGGGCTGGACTGGCAGTGGGATGTGCCGCTCTATGGAGAATTGCTGGCAGTCACCGGTGGCAAGGAACGGATACGCCACTTCATTGAGCGCTACCGGCCCAATGGCGTACCGGAAACGGATCTGGATGGCTTTATCCGCGAGCTGCATGCAGCCAAGACGGCGCATTACGTCCGGCTGATGGCCGAGCCGGGCATTCCCGCCCGGCCTGGTGTGTTGCGGCTGATGCAGCAGGCACGAGCAGCGGGCATTCGCCTGGCCATCGCCACCACCACCACACCGGCCAATGTCACCAGTCTGCTCGCCCATTCCTTCGGCCCGGAAGTGGAAGGCTGGTTCGAGGTCATCGGTGCCGGTGATGTGGTGGCTGCCAAAAAGCCGGCGTCGGATATCTATCAGTATGTGCTGGAAAAAATGAACCTGCCGCCCGAGCAGGCCCTGGCGGTGGAAGATTCGGAAAATGGCTTTCTTTCCGCCACCGGTGCCGGCCTGAAGACACTGGTGACCGTGTGCGATTACACCCGCCAGCAGAATTTCCCCGGTGCACTGGCCGTGTTCGAGCATCTGGGCGAGCCGGGCAATCCGCCGGCCCAGCTGGCCGGCCCGCCGGTGGCGCTGCAGGACGATGGCCTGCAACTGGAACAGATTCAACAACTTTTTGCGCGAGGAAACTGACATGTCCAAGAAACATCCCGTCATCGCGGTTACCGGTTCATCCGGTGCGGGTACTTCTACCGTCAAGGTGGCTTTCGAACATATTTTCCGCCGTCTGGGTGTGACGCCGATGGTGGTGGAAGGCGACAGTTTCCACCGCTATGACCGCAAGGCCATGAAGGCCAAGACCCAGGAAGCCGAGGAAAAAGGGGAAAACTTCAGCCACTTCGGTTTCGAGGCCAACCTGCTCAAGGAACTGGAAGAATTGTTCAAGGGTTATGGTGAAACTGGCCGGGGCCGCCGTCGTTACTACTTGCACAATGAGAAGGAAGCCGAGCCCTACGGGCAGGAACCGGGTACCTTCACCCCCTGGGAAGAGGCCGGAGAGGGCTCGGACTTGCTGTTCTACGAGGGCCTGCATGGCGCGGTGGTCAACGAAGAGCAGGGTGTGAATGTGGCCAAGTATGCCGACCTCAAGGTGGGTGTGGTGCCCATCGTGAATCTGGAATGGATCCAGAAGATCCACCGCGACACCGCCGAACGGGGCTACAAGCCGGAACATGTGACCGACACCATCCTGCGGCGCATGCAGGATTACGTCAATGTGATCACGCCACAGTTCTCCCACACGGATATCAACTTCCAGCGGGTGCCCACGGTGGATACTTCCAACCCCTTCATTGCTCGTGATATCCCCACACCGGATGAATCCATGGTGGTGATTCGCTTCAAGAACCCGCGTCAGTTCGATATCGACTTCCCCTACCTGCTGTCGATGATCCACGGTTCCTTCATGTCTCGCCGCAACACCATCGTGGTGCCTGGCGGCAAGATGGGCTTCGCCATGGAAATCATCTTCAATCCCATCATCGAGCGGATGATGGAAGACAGCCGTACTGCCTGAACATGACGCCTACCATCGTGCTGGCCGACTATGATCGGCCAGCCCATGCGCAGGCTATCGAAGCACTCACCGATGCCTATGCCCGCGACCCCATGGGCGGCGGGCAGCCCCTGTCAGCGACCATTCGTCAGCGGTTGATCCCTTCGCTGAAAGCGCATCCGCAAACCCGGGTCTTGCTGGCTTTCGCAGGGGAAAAGCCGGTGGGCATTGCTACTTGTGTGCTGGGCTATTCCACCTTCAAGGCGGCCACGGTGTGGAATATCCATGACCTGGCGGTATTGCCCGAAGCACGCGGGCAGGGTGTGGGCGAGGCGCTGATTCGTGCCGCAGAGGCGGAAGCGCGCAAGCTGGGTTGCGGCAAGATGACCCTGGAGGTCCGCTCCGACAACCCGGCACAGCGCTTGTACCGGCGCATGGGCTTTGGCCCGGATCTGCCCGAAGGGGTGGAAATGTACTTCTGGCAGAAAAGCCTGTAAGCCCGTTGCCGGTTTAGTCAGAGCGCCTTGTGGCTGCCGTCGCAATAGGGGGGTGTGCGTGTCTGCTTGCACTGGCACAGGGCTTTCTTGCCGGTTTCTTCCACACTGAAGGCCAGCGGGGTGAAATCACTGCCCTGATGCGAACCGTCACAGAAAGGCTGGTTGGCGCTCTTGCCGCAGCTGCACCAGTAGTAGGTCTTGCCGGCTTCCAGCTCGCGGGCGGTGGGTTTGGTGTCGGCGATTTTGGCTTGACTCATGGCATGTCTCCTCTCCACTGGGTATTCTCACCAGGCCCAGGTACGCCAGCGCAGGCCCCATTCCGTGCTGAGGCCCAGATCACTGCTCAGTACCCGGCCCTGTTCATCCAGTACATAATAGGTGGGAAAGGCTCGAATCTTCCAGTCCCGCGCGGTTTGCTGCGCGCCCATGAGTACGGGCAGTTCCAGCCCGGTTTGCCGGGCAAAGGTTTCCAGCTCCTTGGGTTGCTGCCAGGAAAGCCCCACCACATGGATGGCCAGTTCCTCCGGGCTGCGCAAGGCGCGCAGCGCATTGAGATGGGGCACGCTGTGCTTGCACACCGTGCACCACGGGGCAAAGAAATAGACGAGCGTGCGCCGGCTTTGCCCAGGGCGCATTTCCACCCAGTTGCCCTGTAGATCGGGCAGGGCAAGAGCGGGGGCTGCTGCATGGCTGCCGGCCAGCATGTCCCGCTTCTGCCAGGCGGCGAAGCCCTGGAAAAAGAGCAGGATCAGCAGCACATCCACCAGCAAAGCCCGCCAGCGGTTGGCGCGCAGGCGTTTCCAGTGCTGTTGCAGTGCGTGCATCATGCGAGAAACTCTCCGCCATCCACGGCCAGCACCTGGCCAGTCACAAACGGTGCGGCCAGCAGAAAGGCCACGGCCTGGGCAATGTCCCCGGCGCTGCCGGTGCGTTGCAGGGGAATGCAACCGGTCTTTTGTGCCGCCAGCCAGGCGCTGTCCTTTCCCGGCGGAGGCAGGATGGCCCCCGGTGCCACTCCATTGACCCGGATGCGTGGTGCCAGTTCCAGCGCCAGATTGCGAGTGGCCTGCAGCAGACCGCCCTTGGCCAGCCGGTAATGAAAATGATCGGTGCCGGGGCGGTACAGGCGGGCGTCCAGCAGATTGACCACGCTGCCCGAATCCAGCGAGGGTTGCTCGGCCAGCGCCTGTATCAGCGCCAGTGGGCTGTACAGGTTCAACTGCATCAGTCGGGCCTGTTCATCCGTGGAGAGCCGGCCGAAGCGGTCTTCTTCCGGGAACATGGCGGCATTGTTGATCAGCGCATCCACGCGATTGCAGTGCCGGAGGGCCGTTTCAAACAGGCGTTCGGCTTCTCCCGCTTCCGTCAGATGGGCTTGTACGGGATGGCAGCGACCACCTTGTGCGCGGATTTCATCCGCCAATGCTTGCGCTGGCGTTTCGGAACGGCCGTAGTGCAGCAAGATCTGCCAGCCATCACTGGCCAGCCGGCGCACGATGGCCGCGCCCAGCCTTGCGGCTCCGCCGGTTACGAGCACAGTGGCGTGTTCAGAATCGCGCTTCATGGGGCGCAGTGTAGCAAAGGGAGAACGGTCGGGGAGAGGGAAAATGGCGGAGCGGACGGGACTCGAACCCGCGACCCCCGGCGTGACAGGCCGGTATTCTAACCAACTGAACTACCGCTCCGTGCGGAAAGCTGCGCCATTGTAGCGAGAAATGAACCGCCGTCAAGCCACGGGATGAAAAAAGTCCCGAAAGGGCGGCTTGCATCGTTGGGGGCAAGTCGGGATACTAGCTTGCCCCCGGAACCGCTGTCGACTGGACTGAGCCGTGAACGTGCAAGAAGTGGAAGTGTTGCAGCAGGCCGCAGCACAAATGCAGCTGGAGCTGACGCGGCGGCAGGCGGAAAAGCTGAGCGAATATCTGGACCTGCTGCAAAAATGGAACCGGGCCTATAACCTGACGGCCATCCGCGAGCGGCAGGCCATGCGGGTACAGCATGTGCTGGATTCGCTGGCCATCACGCCATGGATCCGGCCAGCTGCACGGGCGCTGGACATGGGCACTGGCGCGGGGCTGCCCGGTGTAGTGCTGGCCATTGTGCGGCCGGAAAGCCACTGGACGCTGGTGGACGCCGTTGGCAAGAAGGTCCGTTTCCTGCGGCAGGTGCGCCGGGAACTGGCGCTGGAAAATATCGAACCGCTACAGGCCCGGCTGGAGGCCTTGCCCGAAACGCCAGCCTACGAACAGATTACGGCGCGGGCGCTGGCGGATCTGGATTTGCTGACCCGGCTTGCCCGGCCGCTGCTGGTGCCCGGTGGCGATTTGCTGGCCATGAAGGCACGGCAGGAGGTGGGGCGGGATGACATTCAATGTGCAAGTCATGGCTTTACCATCGAGGGGCGCCATGCACTGCAGGTACCGGGGCTGGATGCCAGCCGGTATCTGCTGCACCTGCAACGCTGCGAACAGGCAGGGGAGAATTGATGAGCAAGATACTGGCCGTGGCCAATCAGAAAGGAGGTGTGGGCAAGACCACCACCTGTGTCAATCTGGCTGCCGCGCTGGCGGATCTGGGCAAGCGGGTATTGGTGGTGGATCTGGACCCACAAGGCAATGCCACCATGGGCCTGGGCGTGGACAGCCGCCAGCTGGAACAAAGCGCCTGCGAGCTGTTGCTGGGGGAATCGCCCACCACGGCGGTCATCCAGACCGGCCTGGAATGCGGTGTGGACCTGATTCCGGCCAACACCGATCTGACTGCGGCGGAAGTGGCGCTGGTGGAGGCCGAACAGGGGCGGGAGCAGGTGTTGCGCCAGTGCCTGGAAACGGTGGCCGACCGTTATGACTTCATCCTGATCGATTGCCCGCCCTCATTGAGCATCCTCACCATCAACGCGCTGGTAGCCGCCCATGGCGTGCTCATTCCCATGCAATGCGAATACTATGCCCTGGAAGGGCTGACCTCGCTTTTGCAGACCATCGAAGGGGTGCAGCAGGCGGCCAACCCCGGCCTGCGCATCGAAGGTTTGCTGCGCACCATGTATGATGCGCGCAACAATCTGGCCAACGAAGTCTCGGCCCAGCTGCACGAGCATTTCGGTGATCGGGTCTACCGCACCATCGTGCCACGTAACGTGAGGGTGGCCGAAGCGCCGTCCTATGGCGAGCCGGTGATCCGTTACGACCGTCGATCACGGGGTGCCGTGGCCTATCTGGGTCTGGCCGGAGAAGTGTTGCGCCGCAGCCGGCAGAAAGAGGAGATGCGTGCATGAGCAAGAAAAAACGCGGCCTGGGCCGGGGGCTGGATTCCCTGCTGGGCACCCAGAAAAAGGTCGAACAGGCCAGTCACGACAGCCAGGCCCTGCGCCAGCTGCCCATCGAATGGCTGCAACCCTGCCGGTTTCAGCCGCGCAAGCATTTTGACGCGGCCGGTCTGCAGGAGCTGGCCGATTCCCTCAAGGCCCAGGGCATGATCCAGCCCATCAGCGCCCGCTCCCTGGGTAATGATGCCTATGAAATCATCGCCGGCGAGCGCCGCTGGCGGGCGGCGCAGATGCTGGGCTGGCGGGAAGTGCCCGTAGTGGTACATGAAGTCGGTGATCAGGTCGTCATGGCCATGGCGCTGATCGAGAATATTCAGCGGGAAGATCTCAACCCGCTGGAAGAAGCCGAGGCGCTGGGCCGGCTGCTGGACGAATGCGGCATGACCCATCAGGAAGTGGCGGAAGCCGTGGGCCGTTCACGCACCGCTGTAACCAATCTGCTGCGCCTGCGCGAGCTGGAGCCTGCGGTCAAGACACTGCTGGAAAACGGCGAACTGGACATGGGCCATGCCCGCGCCTTGCTGGCGCTGGAAAAGGAGGAGCAACCCACCGCGGCTCGGGAAGTGGTGCGGCGCGGGCTCAATGTGCGCCAGACCGAGCAGCTGGTGCGTGGCTGGGGCAAAAAAGCGGAAGACGGTGGCAAGCCGCGCCCCAGGGACCGGGATGTGGAGCGGCTGGAAAATCGCCTCGGGGAGCATCTGGGGACCCGGGTCGCCTTGCAGCACAACGCGCGTGGCAAGGGTCGCATGGTGGTGGATTTCCATAGTCTGGATGAGCTGGAGGGTATCCTGGAGAAACTGGGCATACCCCTGAATGACCTGCCATAACCGTTTACATTCAATGACTTGGTGGTTGTGCTTGCACGCAGGATGTAATTTAGCCATCCCAAAAGTAGAGGATGTTTTTCGTGCAGCCATGGTTTATTCTGCACCAGCTTGGCGCACGGCTTGAGAGCCGGGAGCACTGCTGGTATAGTGCGCGCCGGCTTGCCTTTGGGGGTATCACTTGAACCACTTGCTGTTCTGGTTGATGCGCTGGCAGGCAAGCGTAGCCCTGTTATTGGCCGGCATGCTCTGGCCCTGGCTGGGTTTGGAAGCCGCAGTGGCGGTTATCGCTGGCGGCCTGATTGGCGCATTGTTGACGTTGCAGGCCGGTTTTCGCCTGCTGGGTCAGGATCCGGCCAGTGATCCCCGTGCAGTAGTCAGTGCGCTGTACAGGGGCGAAGCGAGAAAATTCTTGTTGGCGGTGGTGTTGTTCGGGCTGGTGGCGGCCCTGTGGCCATCGCGGTTTTTGCAGGTCATCGTGGGTTATGCGGCAACCATCCCGGTTTTCTGGGTGGCCATGCTGCGTTTCAACAGAGACGAATTGGACAGGTAATTGATGAAAACCTTGATCAGTCAAATTGTCAGCAGCGGAGAAGGCGGGCCCACTTCCGCGGAATATGTGACACACCACCTGACGCACCTGACCATTGGAGAGGGCTTCTGGGCGCTGAATGTGGATACACTGTTTTTTGCCACCGTGCTGGGCATCCTCATGTGCACGGTCTTTTATATGGCGGCCCGCAAGGTCAGCACGGGCGTGCCCGGCAAGTTGCAGAATCTGGTCGAAGTGCTGGTGGAGTTCGTTGACAACTCGGTCAGCGAATCCTTTCATGGCCCCAAGGGTTTTGTTGCCCCGCTGGCCCTGACCGTCTTTGTCTGGGTGCTGCTCTGGAATTTCATGGACCTGATCCCGGTGGATCTGTTTCCGCAGATCGGCAAGGAAATCTTCCATCTCCACTACATGCGGGTAGTACCCTCCGCCGACCTGAACGCCACCTTTGGCCTGTCGCTGTCGGTACTGGCGCTGATCATCATCTATTCCATCAAGGGCAAGGGCGTGGGCGGTTATATCAAGGAACTGCTGTTCCACCCCTTCGGTCCCTATTTGCTGCCGGCCAACCTGCTGCTGAACATCGTGGAAACGCTGGCCAAGCCCATGTCGCTTTCCCTGCGGCTGTTCGGCAACCTGTATGCCGGCGAGCTGATTTTCATTCTGGTGGCGCTGTTGCCCGTATGGGTGCAGTTCATGCCGGGAACCTTGTGGGCCATCTTCCACTTGCTGGTGGTGCCCTTGCAGGCGTTCATTTTCATGACGCTGACCATTGTCTACATCAGTCTGGCTTACGAAGAACACTGATTTTTTTACTCACTCTGACCTGAAGTTAGGAGGAAACCATGGAGCTCATCGCTCAAATTCAAGCAAACACCGCACTGACCATCGGCCTGATCTTTGGTCTTGCTGCACTGGGTACGGCCATTGGCTTTGGTCTGCTGGGCGGCAAGTTCCTGGAAGGCGCTGCCCGTCAGCCTGAAGTGGCCCCCATGCTGCAAACCCGCATGTTCATCATCGCCGGTCTGCTGGATGCCGTGAGTATTATCGGTGTGGCCATGGGCCTGCTGATGATGTTTGCCAATCCGCTGCTGAGCGTTGTTTCCGGCGGCTGATTAAGCCCGGCCACTTTCTGATCTGGAGGCTATCCAAGTGAATATCAATGCAACCCTGATCGCGCAGATCGTCACCTTCCTCATCTTCGTGTGGTTCAACATGAAGTTTGTCTGGCCGCCCATTTCCAAGGCCCTGGAAGAGCGTCGTGCGAAGATCGCGGAAGGATTGGCTGCCTCGGATCGTGCACAGAAAGACCTCGAGCTGGCTCAGCAGAAGGCTGCCGAAGTGATCCGCGAAGCCCGTGACCAGGCTTCCGAGATCGTCGAACAGGCCAACCAGCGCGCCAACCAGATCCTGGACCACGCCAAGGAAGAAGCGGTACAGGAGCGGGAGCGCCAGATGGCCGCGGCCCTGGCCGAGATCGAACTGGAAGTAAACCGCGCCAAGGAAGATCTGCGCAAGCAGGTGGCTTCTCTCGCCGTGGAAGGTGCGGAGAAGCTGCTGCAGCGTGAAATCGACGCTGCCGCGCACAAGGATCTTCTGGACGCACTGGCTGCAGAGATCTGATCATGGCAGGACATTCCACACTGGCAAGACCCTACGCCAAAGCGGCGTTCGACCATGCCCGGGAAAAGGGTGAACTGCAATACTGGTCCGACATGCTGGCACTGGCCGCGGCCATTGGTAGCGATGATGTGGTGCGCCAGGCCTATGGCCATCCGGCCATGAAGCCGTCGGACTGGGCGGATCTGTTCCTGTCCGTGGGTGGCGGAGAGTTCTCCGAGGATTTCGGCAACTTTCTTCGGCTGGTGGCCGAAAATGGCCGTATCCCCCTGATCGAGGAAATCCGCAGCCTGTTCGAACAGTTCCGTGCCGAGGAAGAGGGCAAGCTGGAAGTGCGTGTGATCACGGCCGTGCCGTTGAACGACGAACAGCGCGACCGGCTGGCCAAGGTGCTGGAAAAACGTTTCGAAAAGTCAATCGAACTGGAATGCCATGTAGACCCGGAAGTTCTGGGTGGGGCCGTGCTGCACGCGGGCGACTATCTCATCGATGGTTCCCTGCGCGGCAAGCTGGGCCGGATGGCAGCCGTTCTAACCGAGTAATTCATTTAGGCACTGTGAAGACAGGCCTGTAAGCGAAGGGATAATCCCATGCAGACGCAACTGAATCCATCTGAAATCAGCGAACTGATCAAGCAGCGTATCGAGAAGTTCAAGGTCGTTTCGGAAGCCCGCAACGAAGGTACCGTTGTCAGTATTTCCGACGGCATTGCCCGGATTCATGGCCTGGAAGAGGTCATGCAGGGCGAGATGATCGAATTTCCGGGCAATACCTACGGCCTGGCACTGAACCTGGAGCGTGACTCCGTGGGTGCGGTGATCATGGGTGAGTACGAGCACATCTCCGAAGGCGATACCGTACGCTGCACCGGTCGCATTCTGGAAGTGCCCGTGGGCCCCGAGCTGAAAGGCCGCGTGGTGGACGCCCTGGGCAACCCCATCGACGGCAATGGTCCCATCGAAACCCAGATCACCGACCGCATCGAAAAGATTGCCCCGGGCGTGATCGAACGCCAGTCGGTGGATCAGCCGGTACAGACCGGCCTGAAGTCCATCGACGCCATGGTGCCCATTGGCCGCGGCCAGCGGGAACTGATCATTGGTGACCGTCAGACCGGCAAGACCGCCGTGGCCATCGATGCCATCATCAACCAGAAGGGTACGGGCGTGACCTGTATCTATGTGGCTGTGGGTCAGAAGCAGTCTTCCATCGTCAACGTGGTGAAGAAGCTGGAAGAACACGGCGCGCTGGAACACACCATCATCGTGGCCGCGGGTGCCTCCGACTCCGCCGCCATGCAATACCTCGCACCCTACGCCGGTTGCACCATGGGTGAGTACTTCCGCGACCGCGGCGAGGATGCGCTGATCATTTATGACGATCTGACCAAGCAGGCCTGGGCCTATCGTCAGGTCTCCCTGTTGCTGCGTCGTCCGCCGGGGCGTGAAGCCTATCCCGGTGACGTGTTCTATCTCCACTCCCGTCTGCTGGAACGCGCCTCGCGCGTGAATGCCGACTATGTGGAAAAGTTCACCGACGGCAAGGTCAAGGGCAAGACCGGCTCGCTCACCGCGCTGCCCATCATCGAGACCCAGGCCGGTGACGTGTCCGCCTTCGTGCCCACCAACGTGATTTCCATCACCGACGGGCAGATCTTCCTGGAGACCGACCTGTTCAACGCGGGTATCCGCCCGGCCATCAACGCCGGCCTGTCGGTTTCCCGCGTGGGTGGCGCGGCCCAGACCAAGATCATCAAGAAGCTGGGTGGCGGCGTGCGTCTGGCACTGGCCCAGTTCCGTGAACTGGCGGCTTTCGCCCAATTCGCCTCCGACCTGGACGAAACCACCCGCAAGCAGTTGGAACGTGGTCAGCGCGTGACCGAGCTGATGAAACAGCCACAATACTCTCCGCTGTCCATCGCCGAAATGGCCGTCAGTCTGTATGCGGCCAACGAAGGCTACCTGGACGATGTGGATGTGAAGGAAATCGTTGCCTTTGAAGCAGCGCTGCATGATCACCTGCGCAACAACCACAAGGATCTGATGGACAAGATCAACGAGTCCGGCAACTACGATGACGAAATCGCGGCCGGTCTGAAGCAGGTGGTGGAATCCTTCAAGTCCACCGGAACCTGGTAACAAGCAGGGTGCATTGCACCCTGCCTGCAACCCACTGAACAGGCAGGATTATGTCAGGCGCAAAAGAAATCACCAGCAAGATCCGCAGTGTCAAGAACACCCGCAAGGTGACCAAGGCACTGGAGATGGTCTCTGCCAGCAAGATCCGCAAGTCGCAGGATCGCATGGCGGCCACCCGCCCCTATGCGCGCATGATGAAGCGACTGACCGGGCACATTGCCCGGGCCAATCCGGAATACACCCATCCGCTGATGGAAACCCGGGATGAAATCCGTGGCGTGGGCTATTTGATCATCACCACCGACCGCGGTCTCTGTGGCGGCCTGAACGCCAACGAGTTCAAGGCCATCATGCAGAACATGACCGAGTGGGAAGGCAAGGGCGTGCCCATGAAGGCCGTGACCATCGGCAGCAAGGGCAACCAGTTCTTCCGCAAGATGCATGTGGAGATCAAGGGGCATGTGTCCCATCTGGGGGACAAGCCGGAGATCGCCGACATCCTCGGCGTGACCAAGATCATGCTGGATGCCTTCCGCGAAGGCGAGATCGACAAGCTGTATATCTGCTACAACGATTTCGTCAACAGCATGACCCAGACGCCGGTGGTGGATCAGCTGCTGCCACTGGTGCCGGATGATGACCCGGAAATCCGCAGCCACTGGGACTACCTTTATGAGCCGGATGCCATCAGCCTGCTGGACGATGTGCTGACCCGCTATGTGGAATCCCTGGTCTATCAGGGTGTGCTGGAAAACCTGGCCTCGGAACATGCCGCGCGCATGATTGCCATGAAGAATGCATCCGACAATGCCAGCAGCCTGATTGATGACCTGCAACTGGCCTACAACAAGGCCCGGCAGGCATCCATTACCCAGGAACTTTCCGAAATTGTCAGTGGCGCTGCCGCCGTCTGATGCGTGAACAGAATGTAAGTTTGAGGAGTAGCCGAACATGAGTGCAGGCAAAATCGTACAAATCATTGGTGCCGTGATCGACGTGGAGTTCCCGCTGAACGCCGTGCCGAAAATCTATGACGCGCTGAAGGTGGTGGAAAATGACATGCTGCTGGAAGTGCAACAGCAGCTGGGTGACGGCGTGGTGCGCGCCATTGCCCTGGGCGCCACCGAAGGCCTGAAGCGTGGCCTGGAAGTGGAAAACACCGGCAAGGGCATTACCGTCCCCGTGGGTGAAAAAACCCTGGGCCGCATCATGGATGTGATGGGCAATCCCGTGGACGATGCGGGTGATATTGGCGAGGAAGTACGGTGGGAGATCCACCGCAAGGCGCCATCCTTCGAGGAACAGTCCACTTCCAACGAACTGCTGGAAACCGGCATCAAGGTGATCGACCTGATCTGCCCCTTCGCCAAGGGCGGTAAGGTGGGCCTGTTCGGCGGTGCCGGCGTGGGCAAGACCGTGAACATGATGGAGCTGATCCGCAACATCGCCATCGAGCACAGTGGCTACTCCGTGTTCGCCGGCGTGGGCGAGCGTACCCGCGAGGGTAACGACTTCTATCACGAAATGAACGAGTCCAACGTACTGGACAAGGTAGCCCTGGTTTACGGCCAGATGAACGAGCCGCCGGGCAACCGTCTGCGGGTTGCTCTGACCGGCCTGACCATTGCCGAGAAATTCCGTGA
>WFUE01000019.1 GCA_015485125.1 Lysobacterales bacterium
GTTGCAGGGCCGGCAGTTTTTCCGCTGCCTGTTGCCGGTTCTCCACGGGTTGAATGCTGGCCAGCCAGGCATGCAGAAAGGCCGGTGCGCGCACAACGGCATTCAGCCCCCCTTCCCCGCGTGAAGCGGGTTGCAGCAGCACACTCAACCGGGGCGGCAGGCTTTCGTTTTTCTGCAATTCAGCCAGCACATCCGAGCTGACCACCGGCAGCGCCAACCAGGGGGCCAACACTTGTTCGACCGCTTGCTGCCAGCGGGGCTCCACATCCAGCGCCTGTGCCAGCGTGGGACAGTCTTCCAGGCCCCGTTCAGCCAGCCATTGCTGAAGGCCGGCGGATCGAGCCTGTTGCTGCAGGGCTTCCAGCGAGGCCTTGCGCCCGGCCAGTTGTTGCAGCTTTTGCTGTTTCTCATGCAGCTGCCGCCGCATTTCTGTACTCTGCTCGCGAGCGGCCTGCCCCTGCTCGGCGGCCTGTTCGGCCAGTTGTTGCAGTTGTTCGTCCTGCTGCATCAGTGCTTCCAGTTCGGATTCCAGTTGCGGCAGCGGGTTTTCCGGCGGTTGATCGCGTAATTGTTGCAGCGCTTGCGCATCCGCCTGCTGTTTCTGCTGCAAACGCTGTTGCTGGGCTTCCAGCTGGGCAATGGTGGCACGCTGCCCTTCGGCCTGGCGTAACAGCTGGCTCTGCGCCTGTTGCCGGGCTTCCCAGTCAGCCAGTAGCTGCTGATTGCGCGCCGCGACCTGCTGCCGGGCTTCCTGTCGCTGTTGCCACTGCTCTTCCAGCGCCTGCAGTTCAGGTTCGTGCTGTTGAAGCCACTGACGGCTCTGGCTCAGGCGCTGTTCGTCTTCCTGGGTGTGCCGCGCCAGGGCTTCCAGTTTCTGTTCCAGGTTGCGGCTGTCCTGGGTCAGCCGCTGGTGCTGCTGGTTGAGATGGGCTTCTTCCTGTTCCAGCCGGCTCAGCTCGGCCATGATCTGGTAACGCTCGTTCTGAACCCCGTTGAGCTCATCGTGCCGCTTGAGTTGTTCGGCCCGCAGTTTTTCCAGCAGGTTTTCCTGCTTGCGCAGGGTGGCCGTAGCCGCTTCCAGGGCAATTTCCGCTTCCCGCTGCTGTTGCGTTTCGGTGTGTTGCTTGTTTGTGGCTGCCTGCCAGGCGCGGGCCGCCCGTTGCGCCACCCGCAGGCGCAGCTCTTCCTTGTACTGTTTGTAGCGTTCCGCCGCCCTGGCCTGCCGCTGCAACTGGGCCAGGCGCTTGTCCAGCTCCTCGCGTAGATCCAGCAATCGTTCCAGGTTTTCGCGCGTGTGGCGCATGCGGTTTTCGGTTTCCCGCCGGCGCTCCTTGTAGCGGGAGATGCCGGCGGCCTCTTCCAGATAGGCGCGCAGATCCTCCGGCCGGGCTTCCACGATGCGGCTGATCATGCCCTGTTCGATGATGGAATAGCTGCGCGGGCCCAAGCCGGTGCCCAGAAACAGGTCGGTGATGTCGCGGCGGCGGCAGCGACTGCCGTTGAGGAAATACACCGACTGCCCGTCGCGGCTGACCATGCGCTTGACGGAAATCTCGTTGTAGCGGGCGTATTCGCCGCTGATGGCGCCATCACTGTTGTCGAAGACCAGCTCGACCTGGGCCGTGCCCACCGGCTTGCGGCTGCTGGAACCGGAGAAGATCACATCACTCATGGAGGCACCGCGCAGCATCTTGGCCGAGCTTTCGCCCAGCACCCAGCGCACGGCATCGATGATATTGGATTTGCCGCAGCCATTGGGGCCCACCACGCCGATGAGGTTGGAGGGCAGCAGCAATGTGGTGGGGTCCACAAAGGATTTGAACCCCGAAAGCTTGATCTTGGCCAGTCGCATGGAATTCCCTGTTCAGGAGCTTGCTATTGGTGTTCCTTCTGCGTTAGTTTTTCCGGTTTACCAAAGACCGAGCAGAAGCGCACATGTCCACCCAACCGAGCAAATCGCTGGAAACCTTCGATAATCCGAACCCCGAGAAAGATTACACCATTCACATTGAAATGCCAGAGTTCACCTGCCTGTGCCCCAAGACCGGGCAGCCGGACTTCGCCACCTTGTATCTGGATTATGTACCGGATTTCAAGTGCGTGGAATTGAAGTCACTGAAGCTGTACATCTGGTCCTATCGTGAGGAAGGCGCCTTCCATGAGGCGGTCACCAATACCATCCTGCAGGATCTGGTCACCGCCACGCAGCCTCGATTCATGCGCCTGACCGCCAAGTTCATGGTGCGCGGTGGTATCTACACCACGGTGGTGGCCGAACATCGCAAACCCGGCTGGGAAGCCCCGATCCCGGTACAACTGCCCTGAGCCTGCACAACCCTACGCCACCGTATCCAATTTGGGGTATAATCTCGCCCCCGCATTCATCGCCCGGCCCATGCCGGGCCTGACGGCTTTCGGAGAAACCCATGAGCAACTCGTTCAAAACCCTCAATACTTTCGAACTGCAGGGCCAGACCGTGCAGTTTCACGATCTGACCCGGCTGGAGAAGAAGTACAAGGTCAGCAAGCTGCCCTATGCCCATCGCATCCTGCTGGAAAACCTGCTGCGTCACGAGGATGGCGTCAACATCACTACCGATGACATCGAAGCCCTGTGCAACTGGGACCCGAAAGCGGCACCCACACAGGAAATTGCCTTCACGCCATCTCGCGTGATCCTTCAGGATTTCACCGGCGTGCCCGCCGTGGTGGATCTGGCCGCCATGCGTGATGCCGTGGAGCAGCTGGGCGGCAATCCGGATGCCATCAACCCCCTGTCACCGGCAGAGCTGGTGATTGACCACTCGGTACAGGTGGACCGCTTCGGAAGCGCCGAGTCACTGGACGAGAATGTACGCATCGAGTTCGAGCGCAACCGGGAACGCTACCAGTTTCTCAAGTGGGGGCAGCAAGCCTTTGAAAACTTCAAGGTGGTTCCGCCCAGCAACGGCATCGTGCACCAGGTCAATCTGGAACGTCTGGCCCGGGTAGTGTTCCAGAGCGAGACTTCCGACGGCCTGTTCGCCTACCCGGACACCGTGGTGGGCACCGACTCCCATACCACCATGATCAATGGTATCGGCGTGCTGGGTTGGGGCGTGGGTGGTATCGAGGCCGAAGCCGCGATGCTGGGTCAGCCCATCAGCATGCTGATTCCGCAGGTGGTGGGTTTCCGCCTTACCGGCCAGCTGGCTGAGGGTGTGACCGCCACCGATCTGGTGCTGCGCATCGTGGAAATGCTGCGCGAGAAAGGCGTGGTGGGCAAGTTTGTCGAATTCTTCGGCCCGGCCCTGCACCACCTGCCCCTGGCTGACCGTGCCACCATCGCCAACATGGCCCCGGAGTATGGTGCCACCTGTGGCATCTTCCCCATCGACGAGGAATCCATTCACTATCTCAGCCTGACTGGCCGTGACGACCAGCAGGTGGAGCTGGTCAGGCAATATGCCCGCGCGCAAGGTCTGTTCCACGATGAAGACACGCCGGAAGCCGAGTACAGCGACCTGCTGGAACTGGATCTGGCCGATGTGGTGCCGGCCATTGCCGGGCCCAAGCGTCCGCAGGACCGCATCGCGCTTTCCGAAGCCGATCAGGCCTTCTGCCGGGACGTCAAGACCGTGGCACCCGATCATGACGGGCTGAAAGCAGCGGATGTCAACGGCGAATACAGCCTGCGCGATGGTAGCGTGGTCATCGCCGCCATCACCTCCTGTACCAATACTTCCAACCCCGCCGTGATGGTGGGCGCGGGGCTGTTGGCGCGCAAGGCCCGCGAAAAGGGCCTGCAGGTCAAGCCCTGGGTCAAGACTTCACTGGCACCCGGCTCGCGGGTGGTCACCGAATATCTGCAATCTTCCGGTCTGCTGGAAGATCTGGACGCCCTGGGCTTCTATCCGGTGGGTTACGGCTGCACCACCTGCATCGGCAACTCCGGCCCGCTGCCGGAAGCCATCAGCCAGGCCATCCGTGAAAATGATCTGGTGGCCTGTTCAGTGCTCTCCGGCAACCGCAATTTCGAAGGGCGGGTACACCCGGATGTGCGCATGAACTATCTGGCCTCGCCACCGCTGGTGGTGGCCTACGCCATCGCCGGCCGCATGGACCGAAACCTGCAAACCGAACCTTTGGGCGAAGACAGCGACGGCAACCCGGTTTATCTCAAGGATATCTGGCCCTCCATGAAGGAAATCCAGCAGATCATTGGCGAGCACCTGAGTACCGCCATGTTCCGCCAGGCCTACGAGCAGGTCTTTGCCGGCGAGCAGCGCTGGCAGGAAATCGCCTCGCCGGAAGGTAGCCGTTTTGCCTGGAACAACCAGTCCACCTACATCCAGAACCCGCCTTACTTCAAGGATATGGGCATGGAAGTTCAAGAAAAAGGTGACATTCTCGGCGCACGCTGTCTGGCCCTGCTGGGCGACTCCATCACCACCGACCATATCAGCCCGGCCGGCGCCATCAAGGCAGACACGCCCGCCGGCCAGTACCTGATGGAACATGGTGTTCCGCCGGAACAGTTCAACTCCTACGGTTCCCGCCGGGGCAACCATGAAGTGATGATGCGCGGCACCTTTGCCAACATTCGCCTGCGTAACCGGATGGCGCCCGGCACCGAGGGCGGCTGGACACGCTACCAGCCCGGCGATGAGCAGATGTTCATCTATGATGCCGCCATGCGCTATCAGGCCGAAGGCGTGCCGCTGGTGGTGATCGCCGGCAAGGAATATGGCACCGGCTCCTCCCGCGACTGGGCCGCCAAGGGCACCAACCTGCTGGGCGTGAAGGCGGTGATCACCGAAAGCTTCGAGCGCATCCACCGCAGCAATCTGGTGGGCATGGGTGTGCTGCCGCTGAACTTCATGGAAGGTGAGAACGCCGAAAGCCTGGGCCTGACCGGTCGTGAGCGTTTCGACATCACCGGCCTGAACAATGGCCACAGTGATACCGTCACCGTCACCGCGCATCGGGAAGAAGGCGAACCGATCGTCTTCCAGGCGCGGGTCCGGCTGGATACCCCTAAGGAAGTGGAATACTACCAGCACGGTGGTATTCTGCATTACGTGCTGCGCCAGCTGGCGCGCGGCTGAGTTCGGTAAAAGCGCCCAGGGATGGGCGCAACCATTAACATGCGTCTGCTTGATTTTCTTGTACTGCTGCTTGGGTGGACCATCATGTCTACAGCCACCGCCGCCCCTTTTGCCATCATTATTCACGGTGGTGCCGGCACCATTACCCGCGACAAGCTGACGGAAAACAAGGCCCGGGAAATCCGCCAGACCCTGGCCAGGGCCGTCAATGCCGGTTACCAGGTGCTGGAACAGGGCGGCAGGGCCGAAGACGCGGTGACCGCCGCCATTGTGGTGATGGAAGACTCCCCCCTGTTCAACGCGGGCAAGGGTGCGGTGTTTACCGCCGATGGCCGGCACGAACTGGATGCTTCGCTGATGCGCGGGCAAGACTTGCAGGCCGGTGCCGTGGCCGCTGTACGCCATACCCGCAACCCCATTCTGGCCGCCCAGGCGGTGATGGAACATTCCCCCCATGTCATGCTGGCGGGAGACGGCGCGGACCAGTTTGCCCGCGAACAGGGGTTGGAACAGGTAGAAAACAGCTGGTTTGACACCCCCTACCGCAAGGCCCAGTGGCAGAAAGCCCGGCAGACGGCATCACAAAGCCTTTCCGAGGAACTGCTGGATGATGCCGGCCTGCACAAGGATGACAAATTTGGCACCGTGGGTGCGGTGGCGCTGGACCAGCACGGCCACCTGGCCGCCGGCACTTCCACAGGCGGCATGACCAACAAGCACTATGGCCGTGTGGGCGATTCCCCCATCATCGGCGCGGGCACCTACGCCGACGACCGAAGCTGCGCGGTTTCAGCCACCGGCCACGGGGAGTTTTTCATCCGCTATACCGTCGCCCATGACATCTGCGCCCGCGTGCGCTACCGCAAGGAAAGCCTGGAACAGGCCGCGGAACAAGTCATCATGCAAGCGCTGAAAGCGGTCCATGGCGAAGGCGGCATCATCGCCCTGGACAAACAAGGCAAACTGGTGGCGGTGTTCAATACGGCAGGCATGTATCGTGGCTGGCGCACCAGCCAGCAGGCAGCGGCTGTGACCGGCATTTATGAAGCCGGCGACGAGCGATAACGCCAACGCCTACCGTCGTTGACGGAAGAACGCCTGCAACAGGGCCGCAGCCTCCTCCGCCAGCACGCCGGATTGAAATCGGATTTTTCTGTGCAGGATGGCCCCGGAATCAAACAACTGTGTACACCCGCCCAACGCCCCTGTACGCGGGTCGCTGGCTGCCCAGATCACCCGTTGCAGACGGGCATGGCCGATGGCACCGGCACACATGGGGCAAGGCTCCAGCGTGATATACAGGCTGCACTCCGGCAGACGGTAATTGCCCAGCTTCTCGCCGGCCTTGCGCAAGGCCAGGATCTCCGCGTGCGCACTGGGGTCATGACGCTGGATGGTCTGGTTCCAGGCCTCGGCAATGATGCGTTCGCCCTGCACCACTACAGCACCGACGGGCACCTCTCCTTCCGCAGCGGCGCGTTTCGCCAGTTCCAGCGCCCGCCGCATGCAGGTTTCGTCTAGCGACGCATCCATTGCAGCAGCTTGCGCAGGCCCCTACGGGTTTCCTTGACCACTGCCGGCTGGGCCGCGCGCAAGTGTTCCACTTCACCGGTCAGGTGCGTGATGTTGTTGTACAACCGCTTGATATGGCCATCCCGACGTGCCAGCAGAATGCGAATCTGCTGTACATCCTCTTCACTCAGGGTGTGACCCGGCTGAATATGATCCGGCAGGTGACGGTCCACATAGATGGTGGAATGAGTTGGCCCCAGCTCTTCGGCCGGGCGTTCCCTGGTGTAGAAATACAGGGCGATGGATTTGCGGCTTTGTACCGGCGCGTCTTCCGGAATCTGAATACGGGTAAA
Source organism: Lysobacterales bacterium (assembly GCA_015485125.1). Lineage (GTDB taxonomy): Bacteria > Pseudomonadota > Gammaproteobacteria > Xanthomonadales > S139-57 > S139-57. Next base: position 6,953 of record WFUE01000019.1, read on the forward strand.
GCCATGCCAGCTGTTTTCCGTGGTTTCGAACAGCACTGCACGATTCATCAGCGGCAGAATGCGCACGATTTCATCCTGCTCCGGCGGCAGGTACGGATCCTTGTGCAAGTCGATGGTGCCGCCCCAGGAAGCCTCCCAGGTTTCATTGAGATAGATGATCAGGTTCACCCGCCGGTGCCAGTTGGTTTCCGGATGACGGTTGAAGTCCACATGCGGGTCCAGATCCTGCCCGGTGCGGTTTTCGTGGGTACCACCGCCGAAATACCAGGGGTCATACAACAAATCACCAATGCCAATGGTTTCGGAAAGCCATTGCAGAAACTCCGGTGACTGGATCAGGTCATCCAGTTGGCTGAAATGTGGCCCCAGCTCACGGATCTTCTCCACCGTCGATTTGCCGCCCGGCTCGCCGTTCTCATTAAGGTAGTTGCCCTGTTCGAAATCCGGAAACTCCTGCAACAAGCCGCGCAGAAAATCCTCCTGGAAAAAATGATCGATGGCCAGATGCTTGAAGGGTCGGTTGTGCTGAAAGGTTTCCCGGTGGTTATCCTGGTTGTGCCAGTGGGATTCATCAATACAGGCGTGCAGCAGGTTCATGTGTTTTCCGTGATCCGTGGTCAGGTTTCAGGCGGGTAATGGTACACCAATCCCCCCTGTTTCAGGGGATTCCATCGTCGCGCCCTTGTTCCTGCAGCAAGGTTTCAATGATCTGCCGTGCTTCGGTGCTGTTCCAGTCGAGGCCACCGGCCACGGAATAGCGAATTCGCCCCTGCTTGTCGAGCAGATAGCTGGTAGGAAAGGCAAAGACCTGCCATCTCCTGGCCAGTGACTGATCCGGATCCAGCAGGATGGAAAAGTTCACCGGGTGTTTGCGCAGGAAATCACGGATTTGCTCGGGTTCTTCACCCAGATTGACGGCCACGATGGCCAATGGACGATTGTCAAAAGCTTGTTGCAGGCGATTCATGGAGGGCATTTCATGTACACAGGGCGGGCACCAGCTGGCCCAGAAGTTCAACAGCACCACTCGCCCGCGATCATCGCTCAAACGACGCGAATGGCCATCCAGATCCCTGCGCTCAAAATCCGTCGGCTGCAAAGAGCCGCTGTAGGGCAGCAAGCGGCCTGTATGCTTCCCTTCGGCCCTTGCCTCTTCCGCTGGCAGGTCCATGGCGGTTCTGGGGCCGGCATAGGCCAGCAACAGACGCATGGCCTGTTGCATCATGGCCGGCAACCGGGCCGCCAGCGCCTTTTCCATATCGCTGGCATCCGGACGGAAGAAAAAGCGATTGCGCACTTTCGGCAGGATCTGCACAAAGACATCGCTGCCACCTTGCTCCAGCGTGGCAACCTGTTCTGTCAGGCGCAGTGCCTGGTTGGAGCGTTCGGGAACAAACAGAAATACCGGCAAGTTGCTGGCCTGCGCAATGGGTAAAAATTGTGCCCTTTGGCCTGCAACCGGGGTTTGCTGGTACAGATCCGGTGACAGCAGCATCACACCACCTAATTGGGAACCGGGGTTGTGCTGCTGCCACAGACGGGTTGCTTCCAGCAGGCGAACCACGCCACGATCGAAGGCAAAAAGGAACAAGGTTTTCCCCTGCGCCTGTGCGTGCTCATGGGCGCGCTGGATCAAGGCTGCATAGGCTTCCACGGGAATTTGTTCCAGGCTGGATGGCAACTCGGGCAACAGCCAGGTACTGAACGGATCCGCCAGCCAGACGGTTACGCTCTGTTGCCGCAAATGTTTGGCCAAGGCTGTCAGGCCGTCCGTCAGCCCATGACCGGACGGCACAGCCAGCACCATGTTCTGCCCATCGGCTTCAAAAGGCATGACCTCGACTGTTTCGGTCGATGCCACATTCACAATGTCACTGGCACCGGCACGTGACCACAACAGCCACAAGCAAATGCCAATGAGTAGCAGCCTGCCTATTCGCATGGCATCACCCCTGTTTGTTCCCTCGGGATGCATAAATGAT
>WFUE01000020.1 GCA_015485125.1 Lysobacterales bacterium
GGTAAATGTGGGCGCGGGTACTATCACCTGCAACTACGATGGGGTCAACAAGCATGTTACGGTCATCGGTGATGATGTGTTTATCGGTTCCAATACCGCGCTGGTAGCGCCTATAACAGTGGGCGACGGGGCCACCATAGGTGCCGGCAGCACCCTGAGCAAGGATGTGGAAGCCAACAGTTTGGCCGTGGAACGCGCGCCGGCAAGAACCATTCGTGGCTGGAAACGGCCACGCAAGCCCAGACACTGAGGTTGTCATGTGCGGTATCGTAGCAGCCATCGCGGAGCGTGAAGTCAGTCGTATTCTGCTGGAAGGGCTGAAGGCACTGGAGTACCGTGGATATGACTCCGCGGGCATGGCCGTGATCCAGGGGCAAGCCATCGACAGTTTGCGGGAGGTGGGCAAGGTCCAGCGGCTGGAACAAGCGCTGGAAGCCCATCCCTTGCCCGGCCGCCTGGGCATCGCGCATACCCGCTGGGCCACGCATGGCAAACCGGAAACCCGCAACGCCCACCCGCAAGCATCCGGTCATCTCATGCTGGTCCACAACGGCGTGATCGAAAACCACCAGCACTGGCGCGAGCACTTGCTGGAGCAGGGTTACCAGTTTAGCTCCGATACCGATACGGAAGTCGCCGCCCACCTGCTGCATCAACGCATGGCGTCGGGAGACGAGTTGCTGTCGGCCATGCAGTGGCTGGCCGGTGCATTGGAAGGCGCTTTCGCGCTGGCGGCCATCAGCACGAAGGAACCGGAGCACATCGTTGCCTGTAGAAAGGGTGCGCCGCTGGTGATCGGTGTCGGTATCGGCGAGCATTTCGTCGCCTCCGACCCCATGGCCCTGCTGCCGGTGACCCGCCAATGCATCTATCTGGAAGAGGGTGATGTGGCGGATCTGCAACGCGAATCGGTCAGCATCTATCAGCAAGGTCAAGCGGTAAAACGGCCTGTACATCGATTGGACACGGAAAGTGGACGGGCCAGCAAGGGCGCGTATCGCCACTGGATGCTCAAGGAAATTCACGAACAGCCCGCCGTGCTGGCCGAATGTCTGGAAGGCAGGCTGGATAGCCAGGGCCGGGTGCTGCCATTGCTGGCACATGATGAATCCGCCTGGCTGCAATCCATTGAAAATCTGCACATTGTCGCCTGTGGTACCAGCTATCACGCGGCACTGGTCGCACGCTACTGGATGGAAGAATGGTTGCAGATTCCCGTGCACGTGGAAATCGCCAGTGAATATCTATACCGCCGGGTGGTGGTGCCGGACAAAACGGCTTTTCTGTGCATTTCCCAGTCCGGAGAAACCCTGGATACCCTCAACGCCCTGCGCAAGGCAAGGAAAAAGGCTTACCAGCATTATCTGGGCATTTGCAATGTGGCTCGCAGCACCCTGGTACGGGAGGTGGATCATTGCCTGATGACCCGGGCCGGGCCGGAGATCGGTGTGGCTTCCACCAAGGCCTATACCACCCAGTTGACCGCGCTGGCGCTGCTGATGCTGGCCATGGGCCAGGCTCGCGATGAAAATTCGGAAAACCTGCAACAGGCGGGAAAACAATTGTTGCGATTGCCGAGTGATGTGGAAGCCGTGCTGGCCCATGCAGATGCCATACGCCAAATCGCCGAAGCGCTGATGCAGAAAACCAATGTCATCTTCCTGGGCCGTGGTTATCAGTACCCGGTGGCCATGGAAGGGGCACTGAAACTCAAGGAAATCTCCTATATTCATGCCGAAGCCTACCCGGCCGGTGAGTTGAAGCACGGCCCGCTGGCACTGGTCAATGAAGAACTGCCCGTGGTGGCCGTGGCGCCCAACGACCGTCTGCTGCAGAAACTGCAGGCCAACATGAAGGAAGTCCAGGCCCGGGGCGGGCAGTTGTATGTGTTTGCCGACGAGGCCGTGCAACCGGAAGGGCAGTTACGGGGGTTGGTGCATCTGCCCCTGGGGGGCGACTGGCTCAGCCCGGTGCGTGCCAGCGTGGCACTGCAACTGCTGGCTTATGATGTGGCCGCCATGCTGGGCCATGATGTGGACCAGCCGAGAAATCTGGCCAAATCCGTCACGGTGGAGTAATTGGCTTATCCTGCGGCTCGTCTGTCTGCTTCAACCACGACCAGACGAGCATGCCGGAGGCAAACAGCGCCAGCGACCCCCAGCTCTGCCAGGGTTGTTGCACGAACAGATACCACAGGGTCCACCCCATCAGCCCGAGAAAACACAGCGCGGGAAGCGGGTACAGTGGCAGCCGGAAAGGGCGTGGCAACGCCGGTTGCCGGTAGCGCAGGCGAATCAGGCCGGAAACCGCCAGCACATTGCACAGCGCCAGTGCCACGCCGGAGAAGATCAGCACGCTTTTGAAAGTGCCCGTCAACACAAAGGCCAGACTGATCAGGGATTGCAGCCAGATGGCGCGGGCAGGAATGCCATCGGCGTTGGTTTGGGCCAGCCTGCGAAACAGCGGGTAATCTTCCCCCATCACCTGTAAAACCCTGGGGCCGGCCAGGATCATCGCGCTGACGGTGGAAGTCAACAGCAGGGACAAGGCCACGCTCATCAGCCAGGCGCCCATATCACCAAAGATCCAGCGGGCGGCAATGACCCCCACTTCCAGCTTGCCGCGCAGGGCTTCCATAGGAGCGACATGCAGAAAAGTCGCGTTCAGCAGCACATAGAGCAGCGTGACCATGGCGGTGGTGTACAGCAAAACCCGGGGCAGCGTGTGTTGTGGTGCCGGCAGTTCGGAGGTCAGGTAGGTGGCGGCATTCCAGCCGTTATAGGCATAGTTCACATAGACCAGCGACACGGCAAAGGCACCGGAAAACACCAGCGGCGTATCAGAGGATGCGGGCCAGAAGTGTACGGGCTGGGGCACAGGGGCCAGGAGCCAGCCGGCAATAATGAAGCCCAGTAACAACAGCAACTTGATGGCGGTCAGACCCTGCTGCGTCCAGGCGCTGCGCCGGTGGGTGCCGGTGTGAAACAAAGTCAGCAGAACGATCAGGCCCACGGCCAGGGCAGTTGGCGGCAGGGCGGGCACCACGGCGGAGAGATAGGCGGCAAAGGTCATGGCGGCCAGCGCAACCGGCGCGGCAAAGCCGATGGTGGAGGAGACCCAGCCGGCGGCAAAACCCAGGGCCGGATGCCAGGCATGGCGGATAAAATGGTATTCGCCCCCGGAACGGGGCAAAGCGGCACCCAGCTCTGCGTAGCACAGCGCACCGCTGAGCGCCGTCAGCCCTCCGACCACCCAGAGCAGTAACAGTACAAAGCCGGATTGCAGGTTTTCCAGTTGAAAGCCCAGGCTGGTGAATACACCGGTGCCTACCATATTGGCCAACACCACGGCCGCAGCGGTAAGGGCGGGAAAGGTATGCGCTGGAGCCCTGTTCATGCCGGTATGGTAGAACGCGACTTGAGAATTGTCATTGAGAAAATCTTGTGGCACTATATATTAGTATTTTCTAATATTTATGGGTGAAGACTATGCGTTACAAGCAGACTGCAATCATGCTGGCTGCCCTCCTCTGCTGGATGTCGGTGGCACATGCCGAAGAGGAGACGACCCTGCTGGAGGCGCGCAAGTTGACGGCACAGTTCATGAAGAACCTGAAGACTACCCTGATGCAAGCCATGCAACAAGGTGGCCCGGTCAACGCACTGACTGTTTGCAATACCGAGGCGGGCCCCATCGCACAGGCACTGGAGAAGGAAAGTGGCTGGAAAGTAGGCCGAACCAGTTTCCGCCTGCGTAATCCGGCCAATGCACCGGATGCCTGGGAAAAACGGGGGCTGCAACAATTTGCCGATCAATGGCAGGGGCAGCCACTGGAATACTACGCCTGGGTGAATGAAGGCAAAACCTTTCGTTACATGAAATCCATTGCCGTCAAGCCGCCGTGCCTGGCCTGTCATGGAGAGCATCTGGCGCCGGAGATGATGGAAAAATTGCAGGTACTCTATCCGCAAGATCAGGCAACCGGCTACAAGGCCGGCGAGCTGCGTGGCGCATTTACGTTGGAGTACACACGGCCCTGAGCCTGCTAAGGTCTTGCAGGCAGGCCGTTGGGCCTGCCCAGCAAGGGCGTGTATGATTGAAATCAAAAGAAAAACGACACAGGAGACGGGAAAATGAAAAATACCGGTTGGGTCACGTTGCTGGCACTATGCTTGCTGTCCCCCGCATGGGCACTGGAGACCGTGGAGCTGAAACCTGAGCCGGTCTCCCACTGGCGGGTACTGGACGGCACGGTGGAAGCGGTGCACCAGGCCACCCTGTCGGCAC
>WFUE01000021.1 GCA_015485125.1 Lysobacterales bacterium
AGGAACCACTGCCCATGGGCTCTACCGTGGTGGCCGTGCGTACCACGGATGAAAACTACGACATGGCCTGGGTGGGTGATAGCCGTATTTATTTGTACGAAAACAACCAGTTGAAGCAACTTTCTCGTGACCATTCCTATGTCAACGAGTTGCTGCAATCGGGTGCCATCAGTGAAGAACAGGCACGTACACACCCGCACCGCAATGTCATCACCCAGGCGCTGGGCGTGACAGCGCCCATGGATTTACGCGTGGAAGACGATCAGTACCCCATGGCGCCGGGACAGCGCTTGTTACTGTGCTCCGACGGATTGAGCGAAGAAGTGGCGGATTTGGAAATCGAAAGCATTCTTTCACTGGGGCTGACCGCCCAGGAAACCGTGGATCAACTGATCCAGTCTGCACTGGGCAACGGCGGCTCGGACAACATCACGGTCGTGCTGCTGGATATTGAGCCCTGAACCGCCGAAAACTCAGCGGCTACCCCGATTCAGACATAACTCCAGATGACCTTTCATCCGCTGGGTGGCCGCACGCCCTTCGGCCATGGCCTCCTCGGCACGGTCGAATTCCATGATGCCCAGATGCGCCAGTCGCGGAGCGATATGGACTTCTGGTGGATCTCCTGCCATGCGACTTCGGGTAATGCGATCCTGCATGATATTGATGGAGCCGGCCATGACATCGAACAGCCCAGGTTCCTTGCGATCCTTGCCCAGCAAGCCACTGAGCCACTGTGCGCTCTTGCCGTTGAGACTTTCACGAATGCGCTGTGACCAGGCGGCCCAGGACCCTGTGCCCGGCTCGGTACGATCACGACCCGGGGACTTCAACTGAAAATGCCGCCCCACCAGCCCGCCATTGAGGTTGACGGCAATGACCACCTCGGCTCCCATGGCCCGACACAGGGAAATGGGTACCGGGTCCACCAGCCCGCCATCCACCAGCCAGCGGCCTTCATGCTCGATGGGTGTAAACAGGCCCGGCAAGGCGATGGAGGCGCGAACGGCCTGCAACAAGGGCCCTTCCCTGAACCAGACCTCCTGCCCGGTGTAGAGGTCGGTAGCCACCGCAGCATAGGGCATGGGCAGGGCTTCGATCCGCCCATCCGGCATGTGATTGCGGACAAAATCGAACAGCTTGTCCCCCTGTATCAGGCCGGCATCACCGAGGGTCACATCGAGAAAACCCAGTATATCTTTCCAACCCAGGGTCTTGACCCAGCTTTTCAGTGGTTGAAGCTGCCCCGCCGCATAGGCCGCGCCCACAAAGGCACCGATGGATGTGCCTGCAACCACCTGGGGTTGAATGCCCATCTCTGCCAGCGCCTCGATGACACCGATATGCGCCCAGCCCCGCGCCGCGCCCGAGCCCAGGGCAAGGCCGATGACCGGCTTGCGTGACCCTGCTTTCATGAGCCTGTCTGCTGGCGCGCGTGCAACATCAGGGCTTTCATTTCCCGCACGGCTTCATGCAGACCCGAAAGAACGGCCCGCGCGACGATGGCATGGCCGATGTTCAACTCGCGTATCTGGGGCAATGCCGCGATGGGCTGTACATTGTGATAATGCAGGCCATGGCCAGCGTTGACCTGCAAGCCCAGAGATTCAGCCAGTTCGGCTGCCTGTGCCAGGCGCAGGTACTCCTGCTGGCGCGTGATCGTTTCTTCCGCGTCGGCATAATTGCCGGTATGCAATTCGATCACCGGGGCGCCACAGCGGTGAGCAGCCTCGATCTGCCGCGGGTCCGGGTCGATGAACAAACTCACACGACAGCCAGCATCCGCCAACCGCTCGCACGCCCGGGTAACGGACTGCTCCTGGGAACAGACATCCAGCCCGCCTTCGGTGGTCAGCTCCTGTCGCTTCTCCGGCACCAGGCACACATCCTCCGGTCGGGTGGCACAGGCGATATCGAGCATTTCGTCCGTAATGGCCATTTCCAGGTTCATCCGGGTCTGCAGGGTTTGTTTCAGCAGTTGCACATCGCGATCCTGAATGTGGCGACGGTCCTCCCGCAGATGCAAGGTGATGGCATCGGCACCTGCCTGTTCCGCAATCTGCGCCGCATGCACGGGGTCCGGGTAGCGGGTGCCACGGGCCTGGCGCAAGGTGGCAACATGGTCGATATTCACGCCCAGCAGGATGGTATTCATGGCAGTCTTCATGTCCCTAGTTGATTAACGGTCTATGTTTGTGTGGAGCTCTGGTTCATGTGTACCCAGGCCTTGAGCAGGGCCCGGCTTTCTTCACCCGCAGTCGGGTTGATCTGGGCCAGCATGGATTGCAGCAGCGGACGCAGTACGCGCGCCTGTTCCGGCCGCAGACTTTCAGCAGCCTTTATCGCTTGCAGCTGCCTGGCGTGAATGGCGCCTGCCTGAGTGGAGGAGCTGACTTTCCATCCAGAATGCAGGTCATATACCCACCAACCTTCGGTCGGCAGGGATTGCAAGTTCAAGCCATAACCCAGCACATCCAGCAAGGCCAGTTCAAAACGGCGTAACAAGACGAGAAGCTGGTTTTCATCGGCACCGGCCAATGCCTGGATCAGCCAATGGTACAGTGAAAAGAGATTGCCACAAGGTTCACCTTCCGGCAAAAGTTTGAATAACAACTCATTGAGGTAGAAACCCGCCAGAAGATTCTTTCCACTCAATGACAGCGACTGGCCATCCTGTTCAACCTGGGTCAGGCTGGGCAGGCTGGAGCGCCCCTTCCACTGAATCTTCAGCGGCACGAAGGGCTGAATCCAGGCATGTGTACGCTTGCCCGTACCACGGGCTCCACGCACAATCAGGCGTATGCGTCCACGATCCTGCAAGAGAAAATCTGCCAGCCAACTGCTTTCCTTCCAGGGCCGGCGGTGTAACAGATAGGTGGAATGCCAATCGGCATGACCGGCTTTCACGAATCCTCATACCCCAGTTGCCGCAGAGCGCGCTCGTCATCGGCCCAACCCTGCTTGACCTTGACCCACAGTTGAAGAAAGATTTTTTCTCCCAGCATTTTTTCCAGGCGCAGGCGTGCAGCCTGTCCCACTTGTTTCAGCACCTGTCCCTGTTTGCCGATGACAATTTTTTTCTGGCTGTCGCGCTGAACCCAGATCACGGCGGCAATGTGCAGATGCGAGCTCTTGCGCTCCCATTGCTGGATTTCCACCGTCAACTGGTAAGGAATTTCCCGGTGCAAGCGCACGGTCAGCTGTTCCCGAATGAACTCCGCCGCCAGAAAACGCTCGGAGCGGTCGGTCAACTGCTCCGGATCATAGAGTGGTTTGCCAAAGGGCAAGTGTTCCAGCAGGGCTTGCTCCCATTCTGGCACACCCTCGCCCTTCTTGGCGGACAGGGGGAAGTATTCCGCAAACTGAAAACGATCACGCAGGGTTTCAATGAACGGCAGAAGCTGACTGCGGTCATCCAGCCGGTCAATCTTGTTGATGACACACCAGACCGGTGTGTCGACCTGTTGCAGACGTTCGAGTACCAGGTCGTCCTCCGCCGTCCAGCGTCCGGCCTCACAGAGAAAACAGACGATATCCACATCCTGCAGGCTTGCCGTGGCAATCCGGTTGAGATAGCGATTGATGGCCTGCTGCTTTTCCGGAATATGGATACCCGGCATATCGATGAAAACGATCTGCCCCTTGTCCGTGCTGTGGATGCCGGCAATGCGATGGCGTGTGGTTTGTGGCTTGTGGGAGACGATACTCAACGGTACGCCCAGCACCTGATTCATCAAGGTGGATTTGCCCACATTGGGCCGGCCTGCCAGGGCTACGTAGCCGCAATGACCTTCGGCATCCTGTGGCGCGCCAAAGAAATGGTCGATAATCGAATCATTCATGCCTGTTGCCCCTGAAGCCGTTGCAGCATCTGTTCAGCCGCCTGTTGTTCCGCACGTTTTCGGCTACTGCCTTGTGCCTGCTCGGTGTATGCTGCCGTTTTGCACGCCACATGGAAGACACGCCGATGTTCCGGGCCTTCTTCTTTCATGAGCACATATTCCGGCAAAGGCAGGCCCTGTTTCTGTAACCATTCCTGCAAGCGTGTCTTGGCGTCTTTCAGGGGGCGCTCTTGCATGCGTTCGTCCACCACCGGGGTGATTTGCTGCAATACCCACTGGCGCATGGTGGTAAAATCACTGTCCAGATAGATGGCGGCGATCACCGCTTCGAAGGCATCCGCCAGTATGGAGTCCCGCCGATGGCCCCCCGCCTTTTTTTCTCCGGGCCCCAGTTCGATCCGCTGTCCAAGCCCTAGATCTTGCGCCAGCCGGGCCAGTGAATCCCCACATACCAAACGGCTACGCATGCGGGTCAGGTCTCCTTCATCCAGCTTGGGATAATGCTGAAACAGCCATTCGGCTACCACGGCCCCCAGCAGGCTGTCACCGAGAAACTCCAGTCGCTCATTGTGCGGCTTGCCCACACTGCGATGACGCAGGGCCATGCGCAGGAGTTCCGGGTTCTTGAAAATGTAGCCGGAAAGCTCCCGCGGGTTTTTCATCGCCCGGTGATTTGCTGTTTGTGCTTGAATACCGCTACCAGGTACAGGTTACCCGCTATGGGACGGCGAACTTCATAATCCAGAATCATCCACTTGCCGGTACGATCCCGTTTCAGCTTGATATCGGTGGGCTTGACGGTATCCACGTAGGAAACATCGAAGTACTTGGCCAGGTTGTTACGAATGGTGTGCGGAGGCGCATTGAAGGCACCGGGCTCTTCCGCCACTTTCTGCATGGCCTCCTTCACCGACATGTATTCAAAGTATACCGGTGCCATGCGCATGGTCAGCACGGCAAAAAAGGCTGCCAGTGAGGCAACAATGATAAAACCGATGAGCGTAATGCCCTGTTGCTTGCGCATGAGACCCCCTGATTAGTTGATGACGGTTCCTATTCTATCGAAACCGATGCCCGCATCCCAATTCATCCAGATCATGAAGGCCTTGCCCACCAGATTCTCTTCCGGCACAAAGCCCCAGTAGCGGCTGTCGCTGCTCATGTCCCGGTTGTCACCCATGGCGAAATAATGACCTTCCGGCACCACCCAGCTACCGCCGTTGGTGGGGTCGATTCGGCGATGGTCCACCAGAATTTGATGTTCCACGCCATCAAGGTTTTCTTCACGCAGTTCGGCTCCGGTCATGTTCCGCCCCTGCCCCGTGCCGGTATAAATACCGAGGATTTTTTGCGGCATGGCCTTGCCATTGACATAGAGCACATGGTTGCGATAACTGATAGTGTCTCCCGGTAGACCAACAATACGCTTGATGTAATCCTGAGAAGGATCCTTCGGATAGCGGAAGACCACCACATCGCCACGCTCCGGCTCACCAGTTTCAAGGAACTTGTTGTTGAATGCGGGAAAACGCAGCCCGTAGGCAAACTTGTTGACCAGAATGAAATCACCAATCAACAAGGTAGGCATCATGGAGCTGGAGGGAATGCGAAAAGGCTCCGCAATAAACGAGCGAATAAACAGCACCACGAACAGCACCGGGAAGAAATCCTTGGCATAGACAACCAGAAAGGGCGGGCTTTCCTCCCGCTTGCGGTGTTTGGCGAAAAACAGGCTGTCCACCAGCCAGATCAGCCCACTGGCCACGGTCAAGCCCAGAAGCAGCGCTGCAAAATCCACACTCATGATTGGTCCTTTATTTGTTGTCTACTTTCAATACCGCCAGAAAGGCCTCCTGGGGGATCTCCACCCGGCCCACCTGCTTCATGCGTTTCTTGCCGGCTTTCTGTTTTTCCAGCAGCTTGCGCTTGCGGGTGACATCACCGCCATAACACTTGGCCGTCACATTCTTGCGCAAGGCCTTGACGGTGGTCCGGGCGATGATTTGCGAGCCGATGGCCGCCTGAATGGCTACATCGAACATCTGCCGAGGAATCAGTTCCCGCATTTTTTCCGCCAGTTCGCGTCCACGGCGCATGGCGGCATCCCGATGAACGATCAGGGAAAGCGCATCCACTTTCTCCCCGTTGATGAGGATGTCCAACCGTACAAAGGGGCCGGCCTCGAAACGGTCGAAATGGTAGTCGAAACTGGCGAAACCCCGGCTCACCGACTTGAGGCGGTCGAAGAAATCCAGCACCACTTCACTCAGCGGCAAATCAAACTCCAGACTGACCTGCCCGGCCAGGTATTGCATGTTCTTTTGCACGCCCCGTTTTTCGATACACAGGCCGATCACATTGCCGACATAATCCTGCGGAACCAGTATGCTGCCCTTGATGATGGGCTCACGGATGGCCGCGATCTTGTTGACGGGTGGCAGTTGCGCCGGGTTGTCCAGTTGGAGCACCTCACCGCCGGTTAGTTCCACTTCATAAATCACTGTGGGCGCTGTGGTGATCAGGTCGAGATCATACTCCCGCTCCAGTCGTTCCTGGATGATCTCCATATGCAGCATGCCGAGGAAACCGCAGCGGAAACCGAAGCCCAGGGCCTCGGAGGTCTCCGGCTCGAATTTCAGCGCCGCATCATTGAGTTGCAGCTTTTCCAGCGCCTCCCGGAAAGCCCCGTAATCATCCGCGCTGACCGGGAACAGACCGGCAAAGACGCGCGGTTGCATTTCCTGAAAGCCGGGCAAGGGAGCCTTCGCCGGATTTTTGGCCAGGGTGATGGTGTCACCAACGGGTGCGCCATGTACATCCTTGACCGAAGCGACCAGATACCCCACCTGCCCGGTCAGTAATTCGTCAGTACGCAAGCGCTTGGGGGTGAAAATACCGAGTTGGTCGACCTGATGCTCATCTCCTGTGGACAGAATACGAATTTTGTCCCCTTTGCGTACACTGCCGTTGACTACCCGAATCAATGAAACCACACCCAGATAGTTATCAAACCAGGAGTCGATGATCAGCGCCTGCAAGGGTGCGTCCGCATCGCCCTCGGGTGGCGGTACCTGGGTCACCAACCGTTCCAGTAGCGCTTGCACACCCAGACCGGTCTTGGCGCTGACCATCAGGGCATCCGAGGCGTCGATGCCGATGATGTCCTCGATTTCCGTCTTGACCTTTTCCGGGTCCGCCGAAGGCAGATCCACCTTGTTGAGCACCGGAATGACTTCCAGGCCCTGCTCCACCGCGGTATAGCAGTTGGCCACCGACTGGGCTTCCACGCCCTGGGCGGCATCCACCACCAGCAAAGCACCCTCGCAGGCGGCCAGTGAACGGGAAACCTCATAGGAAAAATCCACATGGCCTGGCGTATCGATGAAGTTGAGCTGATAGGTTTCACCATCCGCAGCCTGGTAATCCAGTGACACGCTCTGCGCCTTGATGGTGATGCCGCGCTCGCGCTCGATATCCATGTTGTCCAGCACCTGCGCCTCCATTTCCCGCTCGCTCAGGCCACCGCAGATCTGGATGAAGCGGTCGGCCAGCGTGGACTTGCCATGATCCACGTGGGCGATGATGGAGAAGTTGCGGATATTGCGCATGGGTACAGGCATTCAGAATGATTCCGTGACAGTGGGAAAACGCGCCATTTTCACAGGATTGACGGGCTGAAACAAGCACTCCGGGAACAGGAGGCAGAAAAAAGGGCCTGCCGACTGGCAGACCCTGTCCATTTGGTGGGCACGACTGGGATTGAACCAGTGACCCCCACGATGTCAACGTGGTGCTCTACCGCTGAGCTACGCGCCCGAAAGACGGCGAATCTTACCTTGCTGTTTTCCCCATGACAAGCCCTCTTTGCTCATCCCGGGGGTGAAATGTCTTGCACTCGCCGCTGGTGGGCTGTAGGCTTCGCGCCAAATTCATTCAAGCGGTGAAGGGTGTGCAGCCCTCGCCCTTCTCAGGCATCACGCTCAGGCCACTCGCATGTGGCCATTGGAAACACGCAGGAAAAAACATGAGTCAACCCATTCGCAATATCGCCATCATCGCCCACGTGGATCATGGCAAGACCACCCTGGTGGATGAACTGCTGAAACAATCCGGCACGCTGGGAGAACGCTTTGGTGAAGTGGAGCGGGTAATGGATTCCAATGACCAGGAAAAGGAACGGGGCATCACCATCCTGTCCAAGAACACGGCCATCGAGTGGAACGGCTATCGTATCAATATCGTGGACACCCCCGGTCACTCGGACTTCGGTGGCGAAGTGGAGCGTGTACTGTCCATGGTGGATTCCGTCCTCCTGCTGGTGGATGCCCAGGAAGGCCCGATGCCGCAAACCCGTTTTGTCACCCAGAAGGCTTTTGCCCATGGGTTGCGGCCCATCGTGGTGGTCAACAAGATCGACAAGCCCAGCGCTCGCCCGGACTGGGTAATCGACCAGGTATTCGAACTGTTCGACAATCTGGGCGCCACCGATGAGCAGCTGGATTTTCCCATCATTTACGCTTCTGCCATCCAGGGTTATGCCTCCAGCGACGACCAGGTACGCGAAGGAGACATGACCCCGCTGTTTGAGGCGATTCTGGAGCACTGCCCGCCCCCGGAGGTGGATGAGGCCGGACCTTTCCAGATGCAGGTTTCCAATCTGGATTACAACAGCTATGTAGGCGCCATCGCTGTCGGGCGAATCACCCGTGGCGTGGTACGACCCGGCCAGCGGGTGGTGGTTGTCAAGCGGGATGGGCGGCAGATGGCGGCAAAAATCGGGCTGGTCTATGGCTATCATGGTCTGAACCGGGTGGAAATCGAACAGGCACGCGCCGGTGACATCATTGCCCTCACGGGCATCGAGGCACCCAATGTTTCCGACACGCTGTGTGATCCGGAACATGTGGAAAGCCTGCCTCCGCTGGCCGTGGACGAGCCGACTGTTTCCATGACTTTCCAGGTCAACAGCTCGCCCTTTGCCGGCAAGGAAGGCAAATACCTCACCTCCCGCCAGCTGAAGGAACGCCTGGAACGGGAACTGATTCACAATGTAGCCCTGCGCGTCGAGGAAGGCACCGACCCGGAAAAATTCAAGGTGTCGGGCCGTGGAGAACTGCACTTGTCGGTGCTGCTGGAATCCATGCGCCGTGAAGGTTACGAACTGGCCGTGTCCCGCCCGGAGGTCATATTTCGTGAAATCGACGGCGAAATCTGCGAACCCTACGAACAGCTGACCGTGGATGTGGAGGAACAACATCAGGGCGCGGTGATGGAAGCACTGGGCATCCGTCGTGGCGAACTCAAGGATATGGTGCCGGATGGCAATGGCCGCGTACGGCTGGACTACATCATTCCTTCCCGCGGCCTGATTGGCTTTCAGACCGAGTTCATGACTTCAACTTCGGGCACTGGCCTGATGTACCATGTTTTCGACCACTATGGCCCGGCCAGCAAGGGTGGCATCGCGCCGCGGAAAAACGGCGTGCTCATCTCCAATGGACAAGGCAAGGTGCTGGGTTACGCTTTGATGAACCTGCAAGAGCGTGGCCGCATGTTCGTATCCCCCGGGGATGAAGTCTACGAGGGCCAGATCGTCGGTATCCATGTGCGCGACAACGATCTGGTGGTCAATCCGCTGAAAGCCAAGCAACTGACCAATATTCGCGCAGCCGGCAAGGACGATGCCGTGGACCTGACCCCGCCCATCCGTCTCAGTCTGGAGCAGGCGCTGGAGTTCATTGAGGATGATGAACTGGTGGAGATTACCCCCGGTCATATCCGCCTGCGGAAGAAATTCCTCAAGGAACACGAACGCAAGAAGGCATCACGCAACCAGGGATGATGCCGGAGGATCGCGGACTGTTCGGTTCTATTTCAACCCGCCATTGAAATAGAACCAGGCCATGGCGCCCAATATGGCCAGCACCACCACACCAGCCAGGATGAACATCAGGCCGCCATTGCCACCGCCCTTGCCGGATTCCGCGGTTTTGACCGTTTCATCCTCCGCCGGTGCCTTGACCTGTGCGGTTTTTCGCGTTGCAGCGGCCTTGAGCCCCGGCGGCGCCTGAAACAGAAAGCGCAAACTGTCCAGTTTCAGCTCATCCCCGTCTTCCAGCCAGCCTTCACTGATCCGCTTGCCATTGATGAACGTGCCATTGGCAGAACCAAGATCCTCGACCTTGACACCATCCGGAAAGACGGTAATCCGTACATGCTGACGTGAAATGGCATCATCGGAAAGCACAATGTCGCACCCTTCCTGACGGCCGATGACCGTCTTGCCATGCAAGGGTATGGTCTTGCCGAAAACTTCTCCGGATACACCACGCAGGGAAAAGCGTGGTAGAGCCTGCCGTATCTTGGTGCGACCATCATCTTCGTGCAGGACGTCCTTGTTGGCAGTCGCAGGTTGCACGACCTGATTGACCGATGCCACCAGTCGAATGCGCACATCGGCGATGGTCAGCGCATCTCCAGCCTTGAGTTGTTCCCGATCACGCAGTTGTGTACCGTTGACCATCACCATCTTGTTGGGGTCATCCACTTCGATGAACCAATCCCCATCCCGCATGATGAATACAGCATGATGTGGCGCCACCCCGTCATGAACCAACCGAATCTGGCAGTCCTTTCCACTACCGATAATCAGCCGGTCACCTTCCAGCTGGACTTGTTCATGCTCCCCGGAAGGAAAGATCAGTTTCATTGGCTACCCCCATGTCAGATTCCCGACAATAATAACCAACTATCCCTAACTGGCAAGGAAAATGCGTGATGAAAAGTTTATAATGTGATCTGCGACAAAGATCACCCTCCCATGACCTCTCTGTTCACCCTGCTCATTCTGGCTATAGTGATACTGGCCTGGTACCAGCTGCGTGGCCTGCACGAAAAAGCCGGCAGACTGTGTCGCATGCAATTACAGAAAAACGGCCTGCAACTCCTGGATGAGAGTGTGGCTTTTCAGGGCTTTTCCATCGGCAAGCCCATACAACACTGCCAGTGCTTGCAACGCTGCTATCGATTCGAATTTACGCAAGACGGTGATCGGCGTCACCATGGGCAACTGTGGTTTTGCGGCAAACAGCCCGTCTATATCACCCTGGAAAGGGAGGATGGCCAGACCGACTGGATTCACTTCAAGGCCATCGAGTAAGGCAGTTAGCAGCGTCAATCCTTGACCAGGCGGAGACCGGGCTTGTCCGGCTTGTTCTCATCGGTACGGGTTTCAGTGGGGCTTGTGTTTGTTTCTACAGGCTCCACTTCAAACATCGTACCCGCACCGTTTTCCCGCGCATAGATGGCCATGACCGCTGCCACCGGTATGGACACTGGATAAGACACGCCGGAGAATCGTGCATCGAAGAAAATATGCTCGTTGCCCATTTCCAGCCCGTGCACGGCCTGCCAGGATAGATTGAAGATCACCCGGCCTTCTTCATCGATGGCCGAATCCGGCACATCCACGCCAGGATAGCGGGCATCCACCATCAAGTAGGGCGTCAGCTCGTTATCAGTGATCCATTCGTGGAAAGCGCGAATCAGATAAGGCTTGTTGGATGTCATCTCCGGTCGCTCTGGCTCATAAAAGGGCTTTTTTCTTTCGTCCCAGGCTCTCCTGGAACCCCTGGGAGGCAAACATGCGATCGGCGTACTGCAAAAGTGGCCGGGCAGCCGCCGGCAATTTGAGACCCAGATCTTCCAGCCGCCACAGAACAGGTACCAGCATGGCATCTACCAGCGTCATTTCCTCACTGAGAAAATAGGGCGTGTCCACAAAAGCCGGAGTGATCATGCTGAGTTGCTCCCGCAGGTTGCGGCGCTTTTCCGGCACATCCCCTTCGCCTTTGAGTATGGAAGATATCAACGGATCCCAGTCCTGTCGAATGCTGTGCAAGGCCATACGTACGCGCGCACGACTGACCGGATCCACCGGCATCATGGGCGGGTGCGGGTAGCGCTCATCCAGATATTCACAGACCACGTAATCGTTATACAACACCAGATCGCGGTCTACCAGCGTGGGTTCCTCACCGGAAGGGTTCAGTTGCAGCAAATCCTCCGGTGGTGCTTCCTCGGCATATTCCACCACCTCTACATTGGTGTCCTTCTCGCTCATGACATAACGAACGCGATGACTATGCAAAGAATTGGTAACCGCAAACAGCACCATGGATGAACGACCCTTGATCAAAGGACTCATGCTTGCTCCCCATGAATAAAAAAGGGTGCGGCCAGTGGCACGCACCCTTTCATCATACGATATCTTGACGCTTTTGCGGCAATCCTTGCCGCCTTTTGTCAATGAACGTCGCGCCAATACTCCTTCTTGAGCAAATAGGCCATCAGCGTGAAGAAAAGCAGGAAGCCGATGACATAGGGGCCGTAGTGCTTGCGCAGCAGTTGCGCCGGCTCGGCCATGTAGGCCAGGTAGCTCACCAGATCCTTCACGTCCCGATCAAACTCTTCGGGAGAACGGCTTCCCGCTTTCTCCAGCTCCAGGGAGATGCTTTCGCCATGCTCGCCTTCCTGCTTGTGTGCCACCTGAACCCCCTGCAACGCCACCAGAACGTTGGGCATGCTGGCATTGGGGAAGATGGCATTGTTCCAGCCTACCGGGCGGGAAGGATCCTTGTAGAAGCTTTTCAGATACGTATACAACCAGTCGACGCCACGAGAACGCGCAATGACCGACAAGTCCGGTGGCGCCTTGCCGAAGAAACTCTTGGCCTGCTGGGGGTCCATGCTCGAAACCATGGGCTCACCCACCTTGTGACCGGTAAAGATCAGATTTTCCTCGATCTCCTTCTGCGTCAAGCCCAGATCCGTCAACCGCTTGTAGCGCATGGCGGCAGCACTGTGACAACCCAGGCAGTAATTAACAAACAGCTTGGCACCCCGTTGCAGAGCAGCCTGGTCATCCATGTTCAAGCGTACATGTTCCAGGTTGCCTCCTTCACTGGCCATACCGGCCAGGGGAAGCCACAACAACAAACTCAAGATGATGTGTTTTTTCATTTTGTCACCCTTTCCGGTACCGGCTTGGTTTTTTCGATGCTGGTATAGATCGGCATCAGCAGGAAGAACAAGAAGTACAGCACAGTACAAATGCGTGCCACCAGCGTCTGTGTTTCGGACCCTGCCTGCATGGCCAGCCAGCCCAGGGTCACGAAGCTAACAGTAAAGATGGCCAGGGCGATCTTGCTGAGTATGCCCTTGTAGCGAATGGACTTGACCGGGCTGCGATCCAGCCATGGCACCAGGAACAACATGACAATGGCCGCGCCCATTGCAATCACACCTCCAAGCTTGCTGGGTACCGCTTTGAGAATGGCGTAGAAGGGGGTGAAATACCAGACTGGCTTGATGTGGATGGGTGTCACCAGCGGATTGGCGGGTACGAAGTTGTCATGCTCGAGGAACAAGCCGCCCAGCGCGGGTGCGTAGAAAATAATACCGGCAAAGAAAATCAGGAAGACGGCCACTCCCAGGATATCCTTCACCGAATAGTACGGGTGGAAAGGAATGCCATCCAGCGGCTTGCCGTTCTCGTCCTTCTTGGCCTTGATTTCGATACCATCCGGGTTGTTGGAACCCACGGTATGCAGCGCGGCCAGGTGAATGACCACCAGCCCCAACAGCAGGATAGGCATGGCCACAACATGCAGGGCGAAGAAACGGTTCAGCGTGGCATCGGAGACCAGATAATCCCCGCGAATCCACATGGTCAAATCATCGCCCACCACCGGAATGGCACCGAACAGGTTGATAATCACCTGCGCACCCCAGTAGGACATCTGCCCCCAGGGCAGCACATAACCCATGAAGGCCTCGGCCATCAGCACCAGATAGATCACCATGCCAATCAGCCAGACCAGTTCACGCGGTTTGCGGTAGGAGCCGTACATCAGCCCCCGGAACATGTGCAGATAGACCACGATGAAGAAGGCGGATGCTCCCGTGGAGTGCATATAGCGGATCAACCAGCCCCAGGGCACATCGCGCATGATGTACTCCACCGACTGGAAGGCCTGCGTGGCATCGGGCTTGTAGTGCATGGTCAGCCAGATACCGGAAAGCAGCTGGTTGACCAGCACCAGCATGGCCAGGGAACCGAAGAAATACCAGAAATTGAAGTTCTTCGGTGCGTAATATTCAGACAGGTGGTGCTTGTAGAAGTCAGTCACCGGCAGACGTTCGTCCACCCAGGCCATCAGACTGCCCAGCACGCCATTATTGGAATTTGCCATTATGCAGCCTCCTTGGGATCTTCACCAATCAACACATGGTGATCATCAGGAAAACGATAGGGGGGCACGACCAGATTGGTGGGTGCCGGCACACCCTGATAGACCCGACCGGCCAGATCGAAACGGGACTTGTGACAGGGACAATAGAAACCGCCGGCCCAGTCATGGTCGAAGGGTTGCGGGCCAATCTCGGGCTTGTACTCCGGCACGCAGCCCAGATGTGTGCAGATAGCCACCAGCACCATGATTTCAGGCTTGAGGGAGCGTGTCGGGTTCTTGGCATAGGATGGCTGCTGGGATTCAACCTCGGAGTTCGGGTCGCGCAGGCGCGGATCCTGCTTGGGTAGCAATTCCAGCATCTCTGGCGTTCGCTTGACAACAAAAACCGGTTTGCCTCGCCACTCGACGGTCATTTTCTGTCCGGGCTCCAGTTTGCTGATATCTGCCAGAACCGGCGCCCCCGCGGCTTCGGCTCGCGCACTGGGCAACCAGGATTTGATGAAAGGCACAGCGGCAAAACCTGCACCGACTGCCCCTACCACGGCGGTAGATGCGGTCAGAAACCGGCGCCTGCCTTGATTCACGCCTTGATTCGCCATAGAAATTCTCCAGGGTCTGTTGAAACTTGTTCAGGCCGATCTGGTCACATGCAGAGCTGGCCAGGATTGCGCCGGGCATTGTACACCTTTTTGCCCTGCCCGGCGGCATCCCCCATGGGCAATAAAGTGCCGTAGAATGGTCAATTCATTGTCATTGGTCAAGTGGATGGGCCTTGCCTATCCCATGGGGGAGAAGCCCTTGCGCAAGATTCAATCGATTCTTTTTTGGCTGCTGTCCGCCCTTGCCGGGCTGGGGCTGGCCTTTGTATTTCTGTGGTTCCGCGGCGATCTGCGTTCTCTCAACAAGCCCGTACATGGCCCACTCCCCCCTACCGTCACCTCCTTTTCCGGAGCCGTTCGGCATGCGGCCCCCGCCGTGGTCAACATCTATGCCAATAAACTGGTTACCAGCAAGCGACTGGCACACATTACCAATCCGGCAATTCAGCGCATCCTTGGCGTTCAGGGCATCATCGTGCCCACACAGCGGCTGGAACGCAGCCTGGGCTCTGGCGTGCTGGTTCGTCAAGACGGCCTGATTCTCACCAATCAGCATGTCATTGAAGGAGCGGATGACATACAGGTACTCTTGGCTGACGGGCGCGAGTTCGCCGCACAGATCATCGGCGTGGACGGTGATACCGACCTTGCAGTCTTGCGCATTCCGGTCACCGGCCTGCCCTACCTGAGTCTGGACAACCCTCCGGTACTGGATGTCGGAGATATCGTGCTGGCTATTGGCAACCCGTTCGGCCTGAGCCAAACCGTCACCCAGGGAATCGTCAGCGCATTGCAACGCAGCGGATCGCCCGAAGCCCCCCTGGCCCGCTTCATTCAGACGGATGCCGCCATCAATGAAGGCAATTCCGGCGGCGCGCTGATCAATGTTCGTGGTGAACTGGCAGGCATCAATATAGCCACATTGACCGGCGTACAGCATATCCAGGGCATCAGCTTTGCCATACCCGCGAACCTTGCCCGGCAGGTACTGCTTGAAATTCTGCAATTCGGTCATGTGCGCCGTGGCTGGCTGGGTATCGAGGCAGACCTCGAATATCCGGCTTTGCTGGCGCAAAACAGCACGCTGCCCAAGGGCATCCGGGTCATTCGGGTCGTAAAAGGCAGTCCGGCTGAAAAAGCCGGCATTCAGCCGGGTGACGTGTTACGGAAAATCGACCAGCAGCCCGTGGATGCCCGGTCCAACATCCTGTCCTATATCGCGGCACGCAAGCCTGGAAGCAGCATTTCACTGGAATGGGTACACAAGGGCCGCGTGTACCAAAAAACTGTCAAGTTGAAGCAAAGGCCATTGCACGAAGGGCATTCAAGCGGCGCGAGTAGTGGGTAAGCGGCGAATCCGGGCCCCCAGCTGTGCCAGTTTTTCCTCGATACATTCGTAACCACGGTCAATGTGATACACACGGTCGATGACCGTTTCCCCTTCAGCCACCAGCCCCGCCAGCACCAGCGAGGCCGAAGCACGCAGATCGGTGGCCATCAGTGGTGCCCCATATAACTTATCCACACCGCGTACCATGGCGGTGTTGCCATTGAGGCGGATGTCCGCGCCCAGGCGCATGAGCTCCTGCACATGCATAAAGCGGTTTTCAAACACATTTTCAACGACCTGCGCGGCTCCTTCCGCGATAGCATTCAGGGCTGTGAATTGTGCCTGCATGTCCGTGGGAAAGGCCGGAAATGGAGCGGTGGCAATATCTACGGCTCTGGGTCTTCGACCGTGCATGTTCAATTCGATGAAATTTTCGCCGATCTCCAGCTCGGCACCCGCTTCATGCAATTTGCCCAGCACCGCTTCCAGTGTGTCGGGTCGGGTGGCATTCACACGCACACGTCCTCCCGTCATTGCACCTGCAACCAGAAAGGTACCGGTTTCAATACGGTCGGGCAGGACGGCATACTCGGTGCCATGCAATTCATCCACTCCTTCAATGGTAATGGTGGAGGTGCCCGCCCCTTCGATGCGCGCGCCCATGGACTGCAAAAAACGGGCAAGGTCCACCACTTCCGGTTCCATGGCGGCATTCTCGATGACGGTGGTGCCCTTAGCCAGCACAGCTGCCATCATCAGGTTTTCCGTGCCGGTAACCGTGACGGTATCCAGCACGATACGCGCACCCTTGAGGCGATCGGCACGGGCGTGAATATAGCCATCGCGTACTTCAATGCGCGCACCCATGGCTTCCAGTCCCATGAGATGCAGGTTGACCGGACGGGAACCAATGGCGCAGCCACCCGGCAGGGATACGCGTGCCTGGCCATGACGAGCCACCAGAGGCCCCAGCACGAGGATGGAGGCCCGCATGGTCTTGACCAGCTCGTAGGGAGCGCAGTGATTATTCAGGGCCGTGGCATCCACCAGCACATGCATTTTTTCATTGATGCCCAGTTCCACCCCCATCTGGCCCAGCAGTTCATTGGTCGTGGTGACATCCTGCAAATAGGGCACATTGCTGATCTCGCAGGGACCATCCGCGAGAATGCAGGCCATCAGGATAGGCAATACGGCGTTCTTGGCACCCGAAGCATGAATATCTCCGTCCAGCGGGTGGCCGCCTTCCACCACAATGGCTGCCATGATCAGTCGAGCTCGGCCGGTGTCTTGGTGGTCAGAGCCAACGCATGGATTTCATGCCCCATGCGCTCGCCCAAAGTGGCGTAGACCATGCGATGTCGTTGTACGGTATTCTTGCCTTCAAAGGCAGGGCTGACAACCAGCGCCTCGAAATGCACGCCATCCTCGCCTTCCAATTCCACACGCGCATCCGGGAGCCCTTTTTCAATCATCTCTTTCACAGTTTGAGCATCCATCAAAATTCTCCACTCAATAACAAGGCCGCGATTTGTTCAGGATCAACCCTGCGCAGCCGGATGGATTCAGGTAAAATAGCCGGTTTGATTCGTGCTCTGTAACCGGCAGGCCGGGAACTATAACAGATGTCACTGTCTGATTCAGGGCCAACACATACGGGAACTCCATGCTCATCCCCTTGTTCATGATTGCCGCAGGCTTTGCTCTGCTTATCTGGAGTGCCGATCGACTGGTGCTGGGCGCATCGGCGGTGGCACGCAATCTCGGCATTTCTCCACTGGTCATCGGTTTGACCATCGTCGGTTTTGGTACTTCAGCGCCCGAGCTGGTTGTCTCCGCCATCGCCGCGCTGGAAGGCACACCCGGCCTGGCCGTGGGCAACGCCCTGGGTTCGAATGTGGCCAACATTGGCCTCATTCTTGGCGTCACCATTTTGCTGATACCGTTGAAGGTGCAATCCAGTACACTGAAGCGGGAGTTCCCTGTCCTGTTGTTGACAACCACGCTCACCCTGCTCATCCTGCTCGACGGCTACATTAGCCGCCTGGATGGTTTCCTGCTTTTTGGCACGCTGGTTGCTCTGTCGGCCTGGTTCGTCATCAGCGCATTGAGAGATCCGAACCCCAATGACCCGCTGCTCGAGGAAGTGGAACAGGAAATACCGCCCTCGCTACCCATGAACCGCGCCCTGATCTGGCTGATTGTAGGTCTGGTGGTGCTGCCATTCAGTTCCCAGTTGCTGGTTACCGGAGCCAGTGACGTCGCGCGGATGCTGGGTATTTCCGACACCATTATCGGCCTGACCATCGTGGCCCTGGGTACCAGTTTGCCGGAACTGGCCGCTGCCATCACCAGCGCGGCCAAGCAGGAAGATGACCTTGCACTGGGTAACATTCTCGGCTCCAACCTGTTCAATCTGCTGGGCGTGCTCGGCATTGCCGGCATGCTGCATCCTTTGATGCTGGATCATTTCGTCCTGCATCGTGACTATCCGGTCATGTTCGCCTTCACCATTGCTCTGGCCTTGCTGGCATTCAACCCTGGGCGGACAGCGCGTCATATTCCCCGACTGGCCGGCCTGTTCCTGTTACTGGCCTATATCGGTTATCAGGCGCAACTGTTCTGGCATGTATTCTTGAAGGAGGCCGCGTGAAAGAGCAGGCAGAAACCATGAAAGCCCTGGCGCTGGCGGTATTGAAAACCGAAGCCCGTGCCATCGATGCACTCTGTGCCCGCATCAATGCCGATTTTGTCGCCGCCTGCCAGCGCATGCTGGCCTGCAAGGGGCGCATCGTGGTCACGGGCATGGGCAAATCCGGTCATATCGGCAACAAGATCGCCGCCACCCTGGCCTCGACCGGCACACCCTCCTTCTTCATGCATCCCGGTGAAGCCTCGCATGGTGATCTGGGCATGGTCACGGCCGATGATGTGGTGCTGGCCCTGTCCAATTCCGGAGAAACCGCAGAACTACTGATGATTCTACCGGTCATCAAGCGAATTGGCGCCCCTCTCATCGCCATGACTGGCAAGCCCCGGTCCACACTGGCCAAAAACGCCGATGTGCATCTGGATGTCAGCGTGGAGCAGGAAGCCTGTCCGCTTGGCCTGGCACCCACCGCCAGTACCACGGCGGCACTGGCCATGGGTGATGCCCTGGCCGTGGCCCTGCTGGACAGCCGGGGTTTTACCGCTGATGACTTTGCCCGCTCCCACCCCGCCGGCTCACTGGGCAAACGCCTGCTGTTGCGGATTCAGGACATCATGCACAAGGGTGAGGACTTGCCTGCGCTTTCAGCAGACACGCCCTTGCGTGAAGCCTTGCTGGTCATGACGCAAAAACGACTGGGCATGGCCTTGATCGTTGATGCGGATGGCCACCTGAGCGGCGTATTTACCGATGGTGACCTGCGCCGTACACTGGACCAGCCACTGGATTTCCACCACACACCCATCGCGGATGTCATGACCCGCAACCCCAAGGCCATCACCCCGGAGCGACTGGCCGTGGAAGCTGCGCGCATGATGGAGCAGTACCAGATCAATGCCCTGCCCGTGGTGGATGATCAGCACAAGCTGGTTGGCGCGCTCAACATCCACGACCTGTTTCAGGCCGGGGTACTGTGACCTGATAGAATCGTGTCCATGAACACAGCACAACCCGCGAAGGACATTCTCGAAAAAGCCCGCCGAATTCGGCTGGTGGTCTTTGATGTGGATGGTGTATTGAGCAACGGACAGCTGTTCTATGACGAAATGGGCCGCGAGCTCAAGGCCTTTCACGCCCGTGACGGCCTGGGCATGAAGCGTCTGCAACATTACGGCCTGGCCCTGGCTGTCATCACCGGCCGCGACAACCCGGTCGTCTCCCACCGCATGCAATCGCTGGGCATCGATCACCTCTTTCAGGGCTGCCACGACAAGCTGGCAGTACTGCTTCGGTTACAAGACCAGCTTGGCGTCTCCATGGAAGAAACCTGTTTCATTGGTGATGATCTGCTCGATCTGCCGCTGCTCCAGCGCGTGGGGCTGGCCGTGGTGGTAAAGGATGCCCACCCCTGGGTGCAGCCTTATGCACATTGGGTGACACCGTCTGCCGGTGGCCACGGCGCAGGCCGTGACTTGTGTGATCTGCTGCTGGAAGCACAAGGGCACAAAGCTGCAGAACTCGCATTCTGGAGTCAGTCTTGAAACGGGCTTGGCTGCTGGCCGGGCTGTTGCTGCTGACCGGCGCCAGTTTCTGGATGAAACAGCGGATGCAAGCACCTGCCCAGCCCCATGCCGCACCGGCTTTCGAGTATCAGATTCATGGCCTGAAACTGCTCAGCACCAATGCCCGCGGACAAGCCGAACTGGAACTGCAAGCCGAGGCCCTGGTCAAGGTCACGGACAAACCGCTGCTGCAGTTGACCGCTCCCGTGATCCATCTCAACGATCAGCCGGCCGAAACGCCCTCTGCACAAACGCTCTGGCACTGGTCCATCCAGGCGTCGAAAGGCTGGTTGCATTCCGATACACAGATCGTGGATATGGAACAGCAGGTACGAGTAGAGCAAATCCATCGAGACCACCCCCTGAAAATCCAAAGTGAACACCTGCGTTATCTGCCTGAGCAAAAAACCGCCAGCAGTAAATCAGCCATCCGCATGGAGCAAGGCAGTATGCAACTGACGGCCGTGGGCATGACGGCCAATTTGCAAACCCAGATCATCGAGTTGAAACAGGCTGTACAAGGGAGCATCCATGTCCCATAGGTCGTTTTTTCAGCAGCGTGTACTGGCCCTGTTGCTGCTATCGGTGAGCAATGCGGGGTGGGCAGACACGCCAACACCAGCCACACAAGCCCCCATTCACTTCAAAGCGGATCATTCCCTCTCCCGCTTGAAGGCAGGCATCACGGAACTGGAAGGCCAGGTGGAAATCTCCCAGGGAAACAGTCTGATCCTCGCGGACAAGGCCATCCTGCGCAGTGTGAAGGGCAAGGTGGAACAGATCGAATTGCTGGGCCAGCCCGCACGCTGGGAGATGAAGCCGGACAAGGGCGAAGCCATTCAGGCACAGGCACGGACCATTCGTTACCACGTGCGTACAGACCGCATTGAACTGGAAGGTCAGGCGGAAATCACCCAGGGTCAAAGCCACGCACAGGGGGAGTATTTCCAGCTCGATCGCAAGACTGGCGAACTTCTGGGTGGTAAGGCCGATGGCAACAAGGGGCGCGTGGAACTGGTGTTGCCACCCCCCGAACCCGAGAACAAGACCACAAGCGAGAAGAAACCCGATGCTCCGCGCTGAACATCTGGCCAAGCAATACAAAGGGCGACAGGTAGTGAGCAATGCCAGCCTGGAGGTACGCCGTGGTCAGGTCACCGGCCTGCTGGGGCCCAATGGCGCGGGCAAGACCACCTGCTTCTACATGATTGCCGGGCTGGTATCCGCGGATGCCGGCCATATCGAGCTGGATGGTAACGACATCACCCATCTGCCCGTTCACCGGCGGGCAAGGGCCGGATTGGGCTACCTGCCGCAAGAGGCTTCCGTTTTCCGCAAGATGAGTGTGGAAGACAACATCCTCTCCATTCTGGAGCTGCATCCCGATCGCAGCCGGCAACAATGTCAGGATCGGCTGGAACAACTGCTGGAAGAACTGCAGATTGTCCATATCCGCAAGGAAAAGGGGCTTTCTCTGTCGGGTGGTGAACGCCGACGGGTGGAAATTGCCCGTGCACTGGCTGCGGAACCGGCATACATGCTGCTCGATGAGCCTTTTGCTGGTGTCGACCCGATCTCGGTGGGTGAAATCCAGCGCATCATCCGTCATCTGAAGGCACGAGACATCGGCGTGTTGATCACCGATCACAATGTGCGCGAAACACTGGGTATCTGTGATCACGCCTACATCCTCAGTGAAGGTCGTATGCTGGCGGAAGGCAATCCGGATGAAATACTGAAGAATCAACAGGTTCGATCGGTTTATCTGGGTGAGCAATTCACCTTGTAAGACCAGGGAACCCGGTGTGGACGCGTATACGGAACGCCCTGTAAAGCGCATCCCGTCCGTCTGCGGATGCTATACTCGGAAGCATCTCCTTTACCAGAAAGGCACCCGTGAAAGCTAGTCTGCAACTGCGGCAAAGCCAGCAACTGACCATGACTC
The DNA here is from genome assembly GCA_015485125.1 of Lysobacterales bacterium. Classification (GTDB taxonomy): domain Bacteria; phylum Pseudomonadota; class Gammaproteobacteria; order Xanthomonadales; family S139-57; genus S139-57. The sequence continues at coordinate 22,182 of WFUE01000021.1, forward strand.
CCCAGCTGCAACAGGCCATTCGCCTGCTGCAGCTGTCCACGCTGGAGCTGGGCAGTGAAATTCAGGAAATGCTGGTGGAAAATCCCATGCTGGAACAGCAGGAAAATGAAGCCAAAGACAGCGCCGCCCCCACCCAGAAAGAGGCTGACCAACCCACAAACCAGATCGAGGAAGGTATAGAAACAGTCGAAGGCCAGGAAGAAAGCTGGGATCGCTACTACGATACCATGCCCACCTCTACCCCGAGGGGCAAACAGCCGGATGACGACCAGCGCGCACAGGAAATAGCCGACCAGCAGGGAGAGAGCCTGCATGACCATTTGTATTGGCAGTTGAACCTGACTTCATTGAGCCTGCGCGACAGCATGATCGCCGAAGCGATCATCGATGCCATTGACGACGATGGCTATCTGCGGGCAAGTATCGATGAAATCCGTCAGCTGCTGGCCAATGAACTGGACGCAACACCTGAGGAAATCGAAACCACCCTGCACCGTATCCAGCGCTTTGACCCGGTGGGCGTGGGCGCGCGCAATCTCCAGGAATGCCTGCGTATCCAGCTGAACGCGTTGGATGGGATTGACCCCACCCTGCGTGCCCGGGCGCAGGCAATGATCGACGATCACCTGGAAGACTTGGCACGCCAGGATCTGAAAACCATCCGGCAGGCGTTGGAGGTTGATGAACAAACCTTGCTGGAAGTCATCTCGCTGGTACAGTCACTGGAACCCAAGCCGGGCCACCCATACGACTCCACCCCCGTGGAATACATCACGCCCGATGTACACGTCTTCAAAATTGGTGGCCGCTGGAAAGTCAGCATCAACGAACAACTCGTACCCCGGTTGCGCCTCAATCAATACTATGTGGACATGATCCAGCAGGCCCGGCGGGACGATGCCCAGTACATGAAGGCGCAACTGCAGGAAGCCCGATGGTTCATCAAGAGCCTGGAAACCCGCAATGACACCATCCTGCGGGTGGCCCAATGTATCGTGGATCACCAGCAGGGCTTTTTCGAACACGGTCCCGAGGCCATGAAACCGCTGGTATTGAAAGATGTGGCCGAACAGCTGGATCTGCATGAATCCACCATTTCACGCGTGACCACACGCAAGTACATGTATACCCCGCGAGGCGTGTTCGAGTTCAAGTACTTCTTCTCCAGCCATGTCAACACCACGGATGGCGGTGGTTGTTCGGCGGTGGCTATCCAGGCCATGATCGAGAAACTCATCAGCGAAGAAAACCCGCAACGCCCCTTGAGTGACAGCAAACTGGCCGCATGTTTGAACGATAGAGGCATCCAGGTGGCAAGAAGAACGATCGCCAAATACCGAGAGGCACTGGGCATACCCAGTTCCAGTGAACGCAAGAAACGCTTTTAACCGCGGGCACTCACGACACCCGATAAACCAAGGAGAACATCATGCAACTACAACTGACAGGTCATCACATCGACATCACAGAAGCCATGCGTAGCCATGTTCAGGAAAAAATGCAAAAACTCACCCGCCACTTTGACCAGGTTCTGGATGCACAGGTGATCCTCACCGTGGAAAAGCATGAAAAGAAGGCGGAAGGCACCGTGCATGTCAATGGCAAGCACCTGCATGCGGAAGCCACCGGAGATGACATGTATGGCGCCATCGATGCCATGGTGGACAAACTGGACAGACAACTTCTGAAGCACAAGGAAAAACTGAAGGCCCACAACTGATCCAGCACCAGCCTGCACTACCCCTTTTGGAGTGCAGGCTGGTGATCCTGCCTCAATTCCCCTACAATTCGGCGCTTCTGCCTTATGGCATGCCAAGCCAAGATACATGCAAATAGCCGATTTGCTATCCCCGGAACGGGTTCAGATCCTGCCCGAAATCAGCAGCAAGAAAAAACTGCTCGAACATCTGGCCGGCCTGCTTGCCCGCGATCTCGACTTTCCAGCGCGTACACTGTACGAAAGCCTCTACCAACGAGAACAGCAAGGCAATACCAGTTTGGGCAATGGCGTGGCCATTCCACACGGCAAGCTGCCGGACGCCCCTGAAAACATACCACTGGCCGGTACGCTGGTACGTTTGCAGCAGCCGCTGGATTTCGATGCACCCGACCACCAGCCCGTGGATATCGTTCTGGCCATCGTGGTGCCGGAATCAGCCTGCAAGCAGCAGCAATCGGCATTGCAGCAACTGGCTGAATATCTGCAGAATCCCAAGCTGGTGGATGCCATAAGGTCGGCGCAGGACACCGCCACGCTATATGATCTGCTGGCTTCCTGGGCCCCCGAAGATCAACCGCTGGACTGATACCCTGCCTGCCATAAACGGCAAGCAGGGATTCGCGAAAGCTGCCACGCCAACCAGATTCTCGACTTGCGACCCCGCCACGGCCATGAAATCATAGGCACATGGCAGCAACCTCACAACACAAAGACCCGAACACGCCCCACCTGATCATCCTTTCCGGTCTTTCCGGTTCCGGCAAGACGGTGGCATTGCGCGCGCTGGAGGACCTGGGCTTCTACTGTGTGGACAACCTGCCCTGCCGGTTTCTCAGCAATTATGTCCGCGACAGCCTGCGGGAAAGTGACAACGCCATCAAACTGGCTGTCGGAGTCGATATTCGCAGCCGGGTGGAAGACCTGCAAGCGCTGGAAGCGGAAATTCATCAACTCAAGCAACACCCGCTGCAGGTGGAGATACTGTTTCTACATGCGACAAACCGGGTGCTGCTGCAACGATTCAGTGAAAGCCGCCGCCCTCACCCGCTGCATGCACAGGGCCTGAGCCTGGAACAGGCCCTCAAGGAAGAACGGCAGCGGCTGGAACCCGTCACTGCCCTGGCAACCCATTTCATCGACACATCCGAACTCAGCGTACATGAACTGCGGCGCCAATTATGGCAGCGGCTGGGTCACTCCAGGCCAGGCCTGTCCATCCTGCTGGAGTCCTTTGGTTTCAAACACGGTGTACCCGCCGATGTGGATTTCCTGTTCGATGTGCGCTGCCTGCCCAATCCCCACTGGGATGCAGCGCTACGCCCGCTGACCGGCCAGGACACGGCAATCCGCGATTTTTTGGGTGGTCAGAGCATCGTGGTGGAAATGCACCATGAAATCCTGCAGTTCATCCTCAAGCAGATCCCGCGCTTTCAGAAAACAGAACGCAGTTACTTGACCATCGGCGTGGGCTGTACGGGTGGCCGGCACCGTTCGGTGTTCATGGTGGAACAACTGGCGCGGGCACTGGAACAACACCACGGCTCCATCCTTGTACATCACCGGGAACTAGCTTTTGACTCGGACTGACCCCCTACCCTGTCGGGATAGAGTGATTGCAAACTTGCTTATATAAGGCATAATTGCCCGGTCATTCCAGAGGAGCCTTGCAACTGCAATGGACTTTCCCGAAATTACCAATCCGGGCAAACCGCTGATCGACCCCGAACAAATCGAGGCACACGCCCTGGAGGCCGCCACCCTTTTGAAGCTGCTGGCCAACCAGCACCGGCTGATGATTCTCTGCACCCTGGTACAGGGCGAGATGTCGGTTTCCGAAATCAATGAGCATATCGGCCTCAGCCAGTCCGCCCTTTCCCAGCATCTGGCCCTGTTGCGCAAGGAACACATCGTCAAGACCCGGCGGCAGTCACAGACCATCCTCTATTCACTGGCGCAGGATCATACGACGCGAATCATCGAAGTATTGCAGGAACTCTACTGCAATCAGCCTCCAAACGAAGAAACGGCTTGATCAGCCCGGCGGGGTTTCTGTTTTTTCATCCTGCACCAGATCCACATCCCAGCAACGCTGCCCAGGCTCCATCAAACCCGCCGGGTCCTGATGCGTGATCACATCCGCGCCCGGAAAGGCCTGTCGCAGTTCCCGCTCTACCGCATCCGCAATCTCGTGCGCATCCTGCAGGCGAAGCCCGGGGTCCATTTCCAGATGCAGCTGGATGATCACTGTATTACCCGCCTTGCGGGTCTTCAATTCATGGACACCGTCAACCCCCGGGATGGAACGAGCTATTGACAGGATTCTTGCCCGATCTTCGTCCGGCAGCTCCCGATCCATCAGCTGCTCGAAGGCTTCATGGCCGATTTCCCAGGCGGAATACAGGAT
>WFUE01000022.1 GCA_015485125.1 Lysobacterales bacterium
GCCTTGCCGGGTTTGCGCAGGGTAAAGGAGATTTCTCCACGCAACAGGGGGCGGCAGCTTTCGGCCAGTTGCAGGGTGCCGTAGCCGTCCGGGTCCACGCGCAGGTGGCCGGCGGCCAGCAGTTGGCGGAACAGGGCGCGCCAGTGCCGGGCGTCCAGGGCCGTGCCCAGGCCGTAGGTGGAGATGCGGTCATGGCCCAGGGCGCGGATGCGCTGGTCGGCCTTGCCCAGCAGCACCTGTACCAGATGGGTGACGCCAAAGCGCTGGCCGGTGTGGTAGACGGTGGAAAGGGCCATGCGCGCCGCTTCGGTGGCGTCTCGGGTTTCCGGCGGGTTCAGGCAGTTGTCGCAGTTGCCGCAGGGTTGTTCCAGGGTTTCGCCAAACCATGCCAGCAGCCGCTGCCGGCGGCAGCCGTCGTGTTCGCAGAGGGCGAGCATGGCTTCCAGTTTCTGTTGTTGCTGGCGCTGGTGGCTGCTTTCGCCGCCGCGCATCATCTGTTTGAGGGTGATGACATCCTGCAGGCCGTAGGCCATCCAGGCGTTGGCGGGCAGGCCGTCGCGCCCAGCCCGGCCGGTTTCCTGGTAGTAGGCTTCGATGCTGCGTGGCAGGTTGAGATGGGCGACAAAGCGCACGTCCGGCTTGTCGATGCCCATGCCGAAGGCGATGGTGGCCACCATGATCAGCCCTTCCTCGCGGATGAAGCGCCGCTGGTTTTGCTGCCGCGTCTCGTCGGGCAGGCCGGCATGGTAGGGCAGGGCGGTGCGGCCTTTCAGGTTGAGCCAGTCGGCGGTTTCTTCCACTTTCTTGCGGCTGAGGCAGTAGACGATGCCGGCATCCCGCGGGTGCTCGCGCTGGATGAATTGCCACAGCCGTTCGCGACCGCCGCTGCCCTCGCTGATGTGGTAGCGGATGTTGGGCCGGTCGAAGGAGCTGACGCAGACCCGCGCCTGTTCCAGCGCCAGTTGCTGGATGATTTCTTCGCGGGTGCGGGCATCGGCGGTGGCGGTCAGCGCGATGCGCGGCACACCGGGAAAACGCTGGTGCAGCTGGTTGAGGCGCTGGTATTCCGGGCGGAAGTCGTGGCCCCACTGGGAGACGCAGTGGGCTTCGTCGATGGCGAACAAAGCCAGTTTCATGCCGGCCAGCGCGTCGAGCATGGCCGGGTTGAGCAGCCTTTCCGGGGCCAGATAGAGCAGGTCCAGTTCGCCGTTTTTCAGCCGCTGCCAGCTGTGGCGTTTTTGTTCGTTGTCCTGGCTGGAGTTGAGCAGGGCGGCGCGAATGCCCAGTTGTTCCAGCGCGGTGACCTGATCTTCCATCAGCGCAATCAGCGGCGAGACCACCACGGCGGTGCCGGGCAGCAGCAGGGCGGGAATCTGGTAGCAGAGTGATTTGCCGCCGCCGGTGGGCATCAGCGCCAGCACATCCTCGCCTTCGAGCAGGGCCTGGATGATTTCGGCCTGTTGCAGGCGGAAGTCGTCGTAGCCGAAGCGTTGCCGGAGGATGTCGCGGGCCTGTGCCAGGCTGGGGCGGGTGATGGCGTGCATCAGGCGGTCAGGGCTGCTGGCGGGCCAGCCAGCCCAGCGGGTCTTGCGGGTCGATGCCCTGCATGAACTGGCGGGTGGGGTCTACATGGGTGAGCTGGTAGACCTGCCCGATCCAGTTGTTGATGATGCCTTCGGCGGAGTCATGCCAGGTGTTGTCCAGCCGGGGGGCGATCAGTGCTTCCGGGAACGCTGGTGGCTCACCACCTGCGGCCCGTGCCTGTTCCAGCCGCTGGCGGTATTCCTCCAGAATGGCCTGGGATTGCAGCGGGAAAAAGTGCTCGGGAAAGGGCGGGTAGTCGGGCCGTTCGCCCCGGAACCAGCGGAAGACTTCGCGCTTGTATTCCTTCAGCAGGCTGATGGTGTCGTATTCCGGGTGGCCCTGAAACAGCACCATGCGGAAACCGTCGGCACTGACGGCCATGTGCACGCCTTCCTCGGCCTCGATGAGCACATGCATGCCAGCAGCCTCGAATTGTGCGCGGTCGATCTGGTTGAAGCGGGAGTGGGGCACATCCTGCACCGTGTTCATGTCGAAGACCAGCGGGTGGCTGCGATCCACCACCCGGTGGCGGTAGACGCCCCAGCGCTTGAACCCCAGTGGCCGGCGTGGCTGGTTGTGGCAGGCCTGCATCACCGCGTGGGTGGCCAGGCAGGAGCAGAGGATGGAGCAGGTGTGTTCCCAGGCCCAGTCCAGTACCTGCTTCAGCGGTTGCCAGAAGATTTCCTTTTCCAGATCAGGCTGGCTGACATTGGCACCGGTGATGATCAGCGCATCCAGCCCGCGTTGCTGCAAGTCCTCGAAGCGATCGTAGTAGCGTTCGATATGTGCCTGCGCCTCTGCGCCACGGGGGATTTCATCCAGGGTAAAGGGGTGCACATGCAACTGGGCCACCGGGTTGCTTTCGCCCACCAGGCGGAAGAACTGCCGCTCGGTGGCCTCCAGGGCGGCATCGGGCATCATGTTGAGCAGGCCGAAGTGCAGCTCGCGGATATCCTGCTGCAGCGCCCGGCCCCGGGGCAGCATGCGCAGGCCCGCCTGTTGCAGGCGCTGGTAGGTGGGCAGATCGTTGCGGATGACCAGCGGCATTTCAGCGGCCCTCGCGTTCGATGGCGGTGCAGATCAGTTCGATGAAATCCTCCTCCGATTGCACCTGACCGGCTTCCACGCTGCTGACGCTGTAGCCATATTCCCTCGCCAGTGCCTCGTAGCGGGGCTTGCGGGCGTGGAACAGGCGCGGAAACACCCAGCGGCCAAAATCGTCCGGGTCGATCTGGGCCACATACTCCAGCCCGTTGGCTTGCAGGTATTCGGGCAGGGCCTGGTCCAGAAAGTCGTCGCGGTAGAACATGGGCTTGGGGTGGGTTTGCGCCCGCTCCAGCACGGCCTGCTCGTCCGCCTCGGTGGCGCGGATGTAGAGAATCAGCGTATGTTTTGCCAAAGTCTCCATCACCTCGGGCGCATCCAGCTCGCAGAGACTGCCGCCAGCGTCATTGATAAAATGTTCGTAACCATAAATGGTGTAGGCTTTGTCGATAAAAGCCGGCACATCGAGCATGGCGCGGATTTCCGCCTCGCGGTGCAGACGCTGGCGCTGGCGGAAGACTTCCAGCGGCAGGCCGCCCAGTTCCGGGTTGCCCAGCATGCCCAGCCAGGTGGCCAGCGGTTGCAGGTTGTCGATGGTCAGGTTGTTGCGCACGTAGATGGAATCGGAGCGCAGCAGTTGCCGCAGGAAGGGCACTTGCATCATCTGCTGCTTGAGGTTGTCCAGAATGGCCTCGTCCAGATAGCGGGTGCCGATGCGGTAATCGCCGGAATAGTGAAACCAGTGGCTCTGGCGCAGCTTGTTGGCCAGCCAGGTCTTGCCCACGCCGGACATGCCCAGTAAGGTAACCGCCTTTCTCGGCAACTGGCGGAAGGCCTTGGCGCTGATGTGCATGGTTTCTCCACGGGCTGGGGTACGAAGGGCGATTCTATCAAAGCCTGTCGCCGGTAGAAGCCGGGCAGGGCGCTTTTGTTCGCCCAGGCCCGGTTTGTGAACCGGTGGGCAGAACGCAGCACAGGTTTTTGCCAAGGTGTGTCGGTAAAATGAATGCAAAAAGGGGAGAGCGATATGTTCAGCAAAATCATTTCTGCCGTGCTGCTGGCCGGCGGCACGCTGGCGTGGGCCGAATCGGGTATCAGCCCTGAAGTCATCACGCACTTGCAGCAGGCCTGCCAGCAGGGCTCCGCGGACAACTGCACCAACCTGGGCGCCATGTATTACAGCGGTGACGGCGTGACCCGCGACCGGCAGCAGGCCTTCCGCCTGTTCGAACAGGCCTGCAAGGGCGGCGACATGGTGGGTTGCGCCAACCTGGCGCGCATGTACGAGCTGGGCGAAACCGTCAGCGCCGACCGCGCCCGGGCCCGGCAGCTGTACCGCCAGGCCTGTGAAGGAGGGGTCAATACCGGCTGCCAGGCCATCGAGCGGCTGCAAGGCACGCGCCGCTGAAGTCTGAATCGCCGGGGCTGGTCCTGCCACGGCGGTTTGTTCGTCAGGGGGGCGGATTCGTGGTTGACATTCCGCCGGCCTGCGGGTTTAATACGCGCTTCCTTTCGGGGCCAGGTAGCTCAGTCGGTAGAGCAGGGGACTGAAAATCCCCGTGTCGGCGGTTCGATTCCGTCCCTGGCCACCATCTTCTTTTCCTGGTTTTTTGAACACTGGCAGCGGGTTTGCTCGGCGGTTAGATTGTTCCGCACATCCCTGTGCTGCACCCTCGCCTGGCTCGGGCCGCCCGTTGGGCGTCCGAAGTGGCTGTCCTGCCACTCCGACGTTCCGCACATCCCTGTGCTGCACCCTCGCCTGGCTCGGGCCGACTTTTGAGCGCCCTGGCTGCCCGGCAACAGCGTGGTTTTCGCACCTGTCCGCATCCTGTGTTTGAATCGTGTGTGGAACCATTATCCGTACAACCGGTCATAGCGAGTACATGTTAGGCTATAAGGCACATGCTTGCGTTTTTGCGAACATGGCACGGGGGTAAGATGAACACACATCGTTCAGCACAGATCTGGATCAGCCGCCTGTTGGCGCTGGTGCTGTTGCTGGGCCCCGGTCTGTCGCTGGCAGAAATGGCCAACCAGCATTGCCATGAATCCAACACCCCTTCCCTGTCTGCCGTGGCCGATGTGGCTAATGTTACCGTGGATGCCGATGACTGCTGTTGCGAGCAGGGTCTGACCTGCGATATGGATGCTGCCTGCGTGACCGTCTGTTCCCTGTTGTCCACGCATGCGGTGTTGCAGCAGCTGCCCTGGCAGGTTGATCGGCTGCTGCGTGTTACGGCACGGCCTTTCCCCACCACGACTTTGCCGCATCCCTTTCCTGCCAACCTCGATCGTCCTCCTCGAAGCCGCACAGCCTGAGCCCGGGCTTTCGCAGCCCGTGAATCACCCGTGTCTGCTTGCAGGCACAAGCTTTTCATTTTGGCTTTGCAGCTTGAGGAGAAAAAATCATGAAAACCGATCCCGTATGTGGCATGCAGGTTGCCGAAGACAGCCCGCACCAAGCCGAATATCAGGGGCAGCAATGGAGCTTTTGCAGTGTGTCGTGTCTGGAGAAATTCCAGGCCGAGCCGGCGCGCTATCTAGCGGATGAAAATGTGACCGCTTCCGCCCATGACCAACATGACTCGCATCACCACGACCATGCCGGCTGTCATCACGAAACCTTGAAAGACCCGGTCTGTGGCATGACAGTGAGCGAGGACAGCCCACATCAGTTGGAACACGCCGGCAAGACCTGGCATTTTTGCAGCGCCGGCTGCAAGGAGAAGTTCAGCCAGAACCCGCAAACCTATATCGAACAGGCACAACACGGTAAGGCTCCGGTAGCGGAAGGCCCGCCAGATGCGGAATACACCTGCCCCATGCACCCGGAAGTGCGCCAGATTGGCCCTGGTTCCTGCCCCAAGTGCGGCATGGCGCTGGAGCCGGTGACGGTGACCGCCGAGGAGGACACCAGTGAGCTGGATGACATGACCCGCCGCTTCAAGGTGGGCACGGTATTGTCCATTCCCGTCTTTCTGCTGGCCATGGTGGCTGATCTGGCACCGGGCTGGCTGCCGGAGGGGCTGCACATGCGCACGGTGCAGTGGATCGAGTTCGTGCTGGCCACACCGGTGGTGCTTTGGGGCGGGTGGCCCTTCTTTGTGCGCGGCTGGCAGTCGGTGAGGACCTGGAACCTGAACATGTTCACCTTGATTGGTCTGGGTGTGGCCGTGGCCTGGGCCTTCAGCGTGGTGGCCTTGCTCTTCCCTGATATTTTCCCGCCGGTGATGCAGTCCGAGCCGGGCGTGGTGCCGGTCTACTTCGAAGCGGCCGCCGTTATTGTGACCCTGGTGCTGCTGGGGCAGGTGCTGGAATTGCGTGCCCGTTCACGCACCAACCAGGCCATCAAGATGTTACTGGGCCTGGCGCCCAAGACGGCCCGCATCGTGCGGGAAAATGGCCAGGAAGAGGACATTCCCCTGGAGCAGGTGCAGATCGGGGATGTGCTACGGATTCGCCCCGGTGACAAGATTCCGGTGGACGGCGTGGTGCTGGAAGGCGAAAGCCATGTGGATGAATCCATGGTCACCGGGGAGCCGGTGCCGGTGAGCAAACAGGCGGGTGATCATTTGATTGGCGCCACCGTGAACGGTACCGGCACCCTGCTGATGAAGGCGGAGAAGGTGGGCAGTGACACCCTGTTGTCACAAATCGTGCAGATGGTGGCCGAGGCCCAGCGTTCCCGCGCGCCCATCCAGAAATTGGCCGATCAGGTCTCCGCCTGGTTCGTGCCCATCGTGGTGCTGATTGCCATCATCACCTTTGTGGCCTGGTACAGCATCGGCCCGGAACCACGCCTGGCCCATGCCATCGTCAACGCGGTCGCGGTACTGATTATTGCCTGCCCCTGCGCGCTGGGGTTGGCCACGCCCATTTCCATCATGGTGGGCACGGGCCGGGGCGCGGCTGCCGGCGTGCTGATCAAGAATGCCGAGGTGCTGGAAATCATGGAGAAGGTGGATACGCTGGTGGTGGACAAGACCGGCACCCTGACCATGGGCCGCCCGGAGCTGGCGGGTATCTGGACCATGGTGCAATACGATGAACCCACGGCATTGCGTCTGGCCGCCAGCCTGGAGCGGGCCAGCGAACATCCGTTGGCGGAAGCCATCGTGCGTGGCGCGGAGGAACGTGGCATCGAGCTGGCGCCGGTGGAGGATTTTCAATCCATTACCGGGCAGGGCGTGACCGGCAAGGTGGATGGCCAGCGTGTGGCCATTGGCAATCTGCGCCTGATGAAGGCGCTGGATGTGGATGTGGCGGAATTGCCCCGCCGGGCCGATGAACTGCGTGCCGAGGGCAAGACGGTGATGTTCATGGCCGTGGATGGCCAGCCAGCGGGGCTGGTGGAAGTGGAAGACCCCATCAAGCCCTCGACGCCGGAGGCCATTCAGGCCCTGCATGAGGAGGGCATCACCGTGGTGATGCTCACCGGCGACAGCCGCAAGACCGCCGAGGCCGTGGCGCGCACCCTGGGCATCGACCGGGTGCAGGCAGAAGTCATGCCGGAGCAGAAGGCCGAGGTGGTCAAGGCGTTGCAGGCCGAGGGCCGGGTTGTGGCCATGGCCGGAGATGGCATCAATGACGCCCCGGCGCTGGCTCAGGCGCAGGTGGGCATAGCCATGGGCACGGGCACCGATGTGGCCATGGAATCGGCCGGCGTGACTCTGGTCAAGGGTGATCTCATGGGCATCGTCCGTGCCCGCAGGCTTTCACGGGCCACCATGCGCAACATCCGCCAGAACCTGTTTTTCGCTTTTGTCTACAACTCGCTGGGCGTGCCGGTGGCCGCGGGCATTCTCTACCCGGTGGCCGGATTGCTGCTTTCCCCCATCATTGCCGCCGCAGCCATGAGCTTCAGCTCGGTGTCGGTCATCACCAACGCCCTGCGCCTGCGCAAGGTCAAGCTGTAAGGAGGTCAATGTCATGAATGCCATGTTCGCTGGTGGATGGATGATGTGGTTGTTCTGGATCGGACTGGTGATCCTGTTGTGGCTGTTGTTCAAGGGCATCCTGGGCAGTGACGAGAGCCGGCTTTCTCCCTCGGAACTGCTGGCGCGACGTCTGGCTCGGGGAGAAATCACGCCGGAGGAATACCAGCAACGCAAGGCCATGCTGGAAGAGGAGGATTGATCCAGGTCAGGGAAATCACCGGCAGCGGGGATTATGCTACCCGGTAAACAAACACCGATAGATGTGTTGAACGGGAATATCATGAAACGGGACAGTGCGCCATACAAGCTGCTGCAAGCCCTGCTGATACTGGCCATGCTGGTGCAGCCGGTTGCCGCTGCCGGCTTGTCGGTGCAACTGCCCTGTGAACATGAGTCCGTTGCCGGCCAGAGACATGCCGCCATGGCTCAGGACACACAGGCGAAACCGGTGCGGACAGCCGCGCCGGATTCGCATGCCTGTTGTTGTGACCATGATTCCGCCTGTGAGCAGGCGTCTACTTGCATGCAGCACTGTGCTTCCTTTCTGGTTGCGCTGTTGCCCATGACTGGCAGCGAGACTCTCTCCGCTTTTGTGACCATTCCCTGGCATCTACAGGCGCTTCATCTTCTGGAAGCAGCCAGCAGCGAATTTCGCCCACCCCGAAACACAGCCTGACTGATCACGCGGAAGGTCCGCGAGCAGGCTGCTGCCTCAAAATACATTGTAATTGCGCCACTCGCGTGCCTTCCATGGTCCTTTTCACACCATGGAGTAAAGAGCATGAAATCAATCACACCCTTGTACAAGCCTCTGGCGCTGGCTGTTGGCCTTGCCCTGGCCAGCAGCACGGCTGTTGCGGGCGATGATCTGGAGAGTCTGCGCCAGACCGTTGCCCAGTTGCAGAAACAGCTGGCCGAAGTGCAGAAAAAGCTGGAAGAACAGGAAAAACAGGCGGCCACCACACACGAGGAGGTCAAGAAAGTAGCGGAAGTGGCGGCCTCCGCCGATGAGTGGAAAGCCCCCAGCACGCTGGTGCACATGGCCGGTTATGCCGATGTGGGCTATGTCAGCAGTGAAGGCAGCGATGGCAGCTTCATTGTGGGTACTTTCGCACCCATCTTCCATTTTCAGTACCGCGATCTGGTGATGCTGGAATCCGAGCTGGAAGTGGAGGTGGAACCGGATGGTACGGCTGAAGTCGGGCTGGAATACCTGACCGTGGACTGGTTCGTCAATGATTATATGGCCGTGGTGGCCGGGCGTTTTCTCAGCCCGCTGGGCCAGTTCCGCCAGAACCTGCACCCCTCCTGGATCAACAAGATCGCTTCCGCGCCACCGGGCTTCGGCCATGACGGTGCCGCGCCCACTTCCGAAACGGGTATGCAACTGCGCGGGGGGTTCCCGCTGGGAGCAATGCGGGCCAACTACGCCGTTTATGTGGGTAATGGCCCCGAACTGAATGCCGCCACGGAAGATATGGAAAACTTCGAGCTGGAAGGCGTACGCGCAGAAGGCTTCGGGAATGACCGGGATGGTAACAAGGTCTTTGGTGGCCGCTTTGGTCTCTTGCCCATGCCGGGCCTGGAACTGGGTATTTCAGCCGCTACCGGCAAGGCACGAGTCACCGCGCTGGAGATCGAAGCTGCTGGTGGTGATGAAGGCAAGAACGAACCCGGTGAAGCCGGTGGTTTCGACTATTTCGATGAAGCCGACCGGGACTACAGTGTTTATGGCTTCGATTTCAACTTCAGTTACCGTTCGCTCAATATCCGTGGGGAGTATGTCAATACGGAAGTGGGTGAAGCCACTACCGGCCTGACCGCGTCGGAAGGTGCCAGCTGGAGCAGCTGGTATACCCAGGCGTCCTGGCGTTTTCTGCCGGGCAAGTGGGAGGCAGTGGCCCGATACAGTGATTTTGACGCGGCAGTGAACAGCCGTGATCAGAAGCAGTGGGCACTGGGACTGAACTATCTCTATACCAGCAATTTCATGGCCAAATTCAGCTATGAATTCAACGATGGCATGGCAGGCAGCGAGGCAGACGAAGACCGGCTGCTCATGCAACTGGCCTACGGATTCTGAGGAGAACAATCATGAAAGCAAGAAATGGGTTGATCCTGGCGCTGGGCCTGCAGGCCCTGCTGTTAATGCTGGCCGGTACGGTACAAGCCTTCGATTATCCGGAAACGGGTGATTTTGCCCGTGGCTCGAAGATCTGGGCCGACAACTGTTCCCGTTGCCACAATATCCGTTCGGCCTCCGAGCTGCGGGACGATCAGTGGTTGACTACATCCTTCCACATGCGGGTTCGAGCGGGGCTGACCGGTCAGGAAACCCGGGATGTACTGACCTTCCTGCAACGCTCGAATGTACCGCTGAAAAAAATTGTCGCGGATACTCCGTCAACGGCAAGCACGGGCCGTTCCGGCGAAGCCATTTACAAGGAAACCTGCATCGCCTGTCATGGAGCCGATGGCAAGGGTGCCTTTCCCGGCGTGCCGGACTTCACCCGCAAGGATGGCCGCTTGAGCAAGTCGGATGCGGAATTGCTGAAGAATGTCTCCAACGGTGTGCAGAGCCCGGGTTCGCCCATGGCCATGCCGCCCAAGGGGGGCAATCTGGAACTGACGGAAACGGATGTGCGCAACGTAATCAGCTATCTGCGCCAGCAATTCGGCCAGTAGCCACGTTTTCATCGGTGCTGCGGAGGCAAGGCCTCCACCAGCGCATGTGCCAGGCCAGGGATGGCTTTCCCCTTGACGGGCCGCTAGGCCCGTTTTTTTGGCTCAGCGTTTCAGGCCGATATCCGCCATGATGCGCTCGATGCTTTCTTTGGTCTTTCGGCTCAGGGGCATGATGGGCACGCGGCATTCCTCGGTGCAGAAGCCCAGCAGGCTGGCGGCGAACTTGGCACCGGCGGGGCTGGGTTCGGCAAAGAGAATTTCATGCAGGGGCATGAGTTGGTCCTGGATTTCCCGTGCTCGCTGGTAGTCATCATCCAGGCAAGCCTGCTGCATTTGCGCGCACAGGGCCGGGGCCACATTGGAGGTGACCGAGATGCAGCCCTGACCGCCCATGGCGTTGTAGGCCACGGCGGTGGCGTCTTCACCGGAGAGGAAGCAGAAGGGCTGTTCCACCCGGATGCGTTCGCGGCCGGGGCGGGAGAGATCGCCGGTGGCATCCTTCACCCCGACGATGCGGGGCAGGGCGGAGAGGCGGATCAGGGTATCCAGCGCGATTTCCACCACCGCCCGCGGGGGAATGTTGTAGAGGACGATGGGAATGTGGGTGGCGTCATGCACCTTGCGGTAGTGCTGGAACAGGCCTTCCTGACTGGGGCGGTTGTAGTAGCCGGCCACATGCAGGGTGGCCTGTGCGCCCAGTTCCTCGGCAAAACGGGTGTATTCGATGGCCTCGTCCGGGTTGTTGGAACCGGCGCCGGCGATGACCGGCACCCGGCCGTTCACCGTTTCGATGGTGATCTGGATGACCCGCTTGTGCTCGGCCTCGGTGAGGGTGGTGGTCTCGCCGGTGGTGCCCACGGGGACCACGGCGTGGGTGCCCTGCT
The DNA here is from genome assembly GCA_015485125.1 of Lysobacterales bacterium. Lineage (GTDB taxonomy): Bacteria > Pseudomonadota > Gammaproteobacteria > Xanthomonadales > S139-57 > S139-57. The sequence continues at coordinate 11,135 of WFUE01000022.1, forward strand.
CCACCTGCCAGTTCACCATGTCGGCGAGGGCGGTTTCGTCCAGCTTGCCGTTGCGGAAGGGGGTGACCAGCGCGGTGATGGATCCGGAAAACATGTTTGGCTCGCGAATGATAAATCAGGCGGGTATTTTTCGCCGCTGGCCGGTCGCTGTCAATGTTTCTTTTGGTCAGGAATGCGGGCAGAATGCAGGCAGGCGCAAGCAGGGGGGGTGGAGCATGGAGCCTTTCAATATTCTCTGTCTGGATGGTGGCGGCATTCGCGGCGTGGTGCCGGCCACCCTGTTGCTGCGGCTGGAGCGCTGGCTGCAGGAAATGCACGGTCACGGCATTGGCGCGCATTTTCATCTGCTGGCCGGCACTTCTACCGGGGCCATACTGGCGGCCGGGCTGGCTCAGGGGATGTCACCGGCTGCCTTGCAGGCCCTGTATGTGGAGCGGGGGCGGGAGATCTTTCCCTGGAAAAGCCGCTGGTCGCCGCGCCGGCTGGGGCTGATGCTGCGTGCCGGGCTATCCGCCCCCAAATATGACATCGAACCGTTGGCAAACCTGCTGCGGGAGGTGCTGGGCCAGACACCCATGGCGGCGCTGGAACAGCCGTTGCTCATCCCGTTTTATGACACGCTGGGCCGGCGGGCGCGGTTCATCAAGTCCTACGGGCTGGAAGGCGAGGCGGCGGCTTTCGGCGCGGTGCCGGTGTGGGAGGCCTGCGTCTGCTCGGCTGCGGCACCCACCTTCTTTCCGGCCTGGCGGCTGGAACATGCCGGTGAAGTCTGTTCCGCCATCGACGGTGGCGTGGCGGCCAACAACCCGGCGGCCTGTGCCGTGGCCGACGCCCTGCAACTGGCCGAGGGCCGGCCCATCCGCCTGCTTTCTCTGGGGACCGGCAGCAATACCCGTGCCATCCCCTGGGACGAGGCCCGCGAGTGGGGCGCGCTGGAATGGGCCCTGCCGGTGGTGGATGTGCTGATGGACGCCTCCCTGGATGTCTACCAGTACATCGCTCGCCAGCTTCTGGGTGACGAGGCGGTGTTGCGCTTGCAGTTCCCGCTGGACCCGCAACGCTGGGGCGTGGAGCCTTTGAATGACGACATGGATGATGCCTCGCCGGAGAACATTGCCAGCCTCATTGCCGCCAGTGAACGCTATCTGGAGGAAAACGAAGGGCGGATTCGTGCCTTTCTTTCCTCCCCTTGAGGTGTGTTCCGCAGGCGGTGAGTGGGGTATATTCACACTCCCTTGAAAACAGGAGCTGACCATGCCCGCACGCCCGGTAAAGATCGCCATCCTGACCGTTTCCGATACCCGCACGCTGGACGAGGATACTTCCGGCCTGGTCCTGATGGAAATGGCGCAGGCCGATGGCCACGAAGTGGTGGAACGCCTGCTGGTGCCGGATGACATTTATCGCATTCGTTATGAAATCTCCCGCTGGATCATCGACCCGAAGGTGGAAGCGGTGATCACCACCGGTGGCACCGGTCTGACCGGCCGGGACGGCACGCCGGAAGCAGTCTCCGTGCTGTTCGATCGCACCATCGAGGGTTTTGGTGAATTGTTCCGTTACCTGTCCTACAAGACGGTGGGCACTTCCACCATCGCCTCGCGGGCGGTGGCCGGTGTAGCCAACGGCACCTTCATTTTCAGCCTGCCCGGTTCCACCGGTGCCTGCAAGGATGCCTGGAAAGGTATCCTCACTCACCAGCTCAATGGTGAGCACCGGCCCTGCAACCTGGTGGAACTGATGCCCCGGCTTACCGAGCAATAAGGCCCGCCACGGTGGAAGGGGGCGCGGATTTCTCTCCCTGTCGCCGCTGGCGTTACCGCCTGTGGCGTCAGTGGGGCACCGGCCCGGTGCTGATGGTCATCGGGTTGAACCCGTCCACCGCCGATGAATCCCGGAACGACCCCACCATCCGCCGCTGTATCGGCTTTGCCAGAAGTTGGGGCTTTACCCGTCTGGAAGTGCTCAATCTCTTTGCCTGGCGCGCCACCCGCCCGGAGGACCTGTTCCGGGTGCAAGACCCGGTGGGCGCGGACAATCCACACTGGCTGCTGCGGGTGGCCGAACAGGCGGATCTGCGCCTGGCCGCCTGGGGCAACCACGGTGCCCGGCTGGGGCAGGCTGAATGGGCGCGAAACCATTTGCAGCCCTTGCATTGTCTGGCGGTCAATGCCACCGGTGAGCCAGCCCATCCACTGTATCAGCCGGCCAGCCGGCAACCCGCACGCTACGATCAAAGTACGATTCTTGCCTGAGGGCAAGTCGTGGCTGGGTGTGGTGGCGTATGATGGAACCGAACACTGGGAGTACGACCATGAGTGACCGTAAAGCAACCCTGTTGCAACGCATGCGCGAGCAGGCCCATGCCTTGCTGAAAAAAGCCGACCAGAAGGAGATTCACAGCCTTAACCGGCTGGTGGATGCCGCCCGTGATGAACTGACCCGGCTGGAACAATACAGCGAGGCGGAACTGGAGCAGGCCGCGCTGGAATTACGCAAGGAACTGCGGGATAAAACCGCGCACTGGGCCGAGGAATGGCAGGAAATCAGGCAGTGGGCCGAATTCGACCTGGAACTGGTGGAAGACCGCATCCTGGAAAAACTGCTGGCCATCGCCGACCCGACGCGGGTGGAACTGGCCCAGTGGCTCAGGCCCGAGGATGACGCTGAAAAAAACAAGGATTCCTAAGCGGCTAAAGCCGGCTGTATCTGTTTGAGACCAGTGCTGGTTCAGGGAACGGTTGCTTTCACCTGGAATTGACCAATGGGCACGATCTGCCCCGTTTCCGGGTCCAGCAGTTCCAGTCGGTGCCGGCCAGGCTTTTTCAACAGTGCATCCGCATGCAGGGCGGCGGTGATTACCGGCAGGCGCACGACGGTATCCAGCGGCTGGCCGTCCAGCAGCCAGCGGGCGTTTTTCGGCGCACAATCGGTTTTCAGCCACCAGGCCGAGCGGCCATCCTTTTGCGGGTTGAAGGCTTGCCCCACCATGGTGCTTTTCGGGCCCCAGCGGGTGATGGGGCAGAAGGTGGGCTGGCTGGTCAGGACGGGAGCCTGGAGATTGCCCGCCTTCCACGCTTGCCCTTTCAGATCCGTTGGAGGCGTGTGGAAACGCGCCAGTTGCAGGGTTGCCAGTTGTTGTTGATATTGCGCGGCCTTGTGCGCATCGGTTGTTGTTGCAATCTGCTGATGGAGTCGCAAGGCTGCCGGATGAAAACGGGGAGGTTGTGGCTGGGCCAGCGAAAGCAGCAGGGAACCGACTTCCGTGGCAGAAAGCGTTTCGCGCCCCGCATAGTGACCGGCCAGGGTCTGACGCAAGTTCTGCCGTGTATCGTGAATCAGAAACCACGCCGGCTGCTGATAGGCCTTCCTGCCATCGTCGAAACCTAGTTGCTGGAAGGCATCGTGCAGCGCGGGCAGATGGTCGCCAAAAAACAGCACGAGTGAGCGGTAGGGCTGTTGATCCAGGTAGCGAATCAGGGCGACGGTTTCCTGCTGGCTGCGAAAACGGATAAACAGGTATTGTTGCAAGGCGGTTTTACTGCCTGGCGTGAGCACTTCCGGTAGTTGCAGCCGGCCATATTCGTCCGGGTCCAGTCCGCTGCGGTCTGGCTTCCATGGGCCGTGGTTTTCCATGCTGACGGCATAGATGAACTGTGAGCGCTCGGGGTACAGGTGCTCGCGCAGTACCTGATAAAAATTACGTTCCGAGACATAGTAGCCGGTCTTGTTCGAAAGATCGAAGTCCTTCAGGCTGACATAGTGTTCAAAACCGAGGTTGGCGTAGGCGTGGTTGCGGTTCCAGAAGCTGGCCTTGTTGGGATGGATGGCCAGCGCGGCATACCCCAGATTGCGCGCATCCCATGCCAATGACTGGCGTTCGTGGTTGGTCAGGGTGAAGAAGGGGTACCGATGTGCGGGAAAAAGATCAAGATCCACCTGGGTGAGTATTTCAAACTCGGTACGCAGGGTCAGCCCGCCATAGGTGGGTACTTCCAGATTGCCAGTAAAACTGACTTGCGACAGTTGCTGAAAGGCTGGCAGATCAAACTGCCCCGGTTCAATCTGCTGCAAGCGGGCCGGGTCGAAATAGCTTTCGCTGAGGATGATGATGATTTTTTCGGCGGCCGGCAGGCCGGTATCTTGCAGCACGGGCTTGTCATACTGTGCCAGCAGTTTTTCCACTGTCCGTTCATCGGGTTTGGGCGGCAGCACCGAGGCATTGAGCAGATTGGCCATCAACCGGCGCACCAGGCCGTATTGAGCCACTTCCCGGGCCGGCTCCCAGGGGTGCGAGCCATTGGGCAGGCGGTAGAGCGACTCGGCCAAAGAAATAAAAGGCGTACTGCTCAGGGCTAACAGAGCCAGCAAGAAAATGATCAGCCGCATGCGCAGGGGAAGATGCCATGCAGGTTTGGGCCAGCGATAGAGCCAGATGGACAAGCCGAGATAGAGCGTGAGAGCAAGCAAGAGCAACGGAGACGAAGCATAATGTCTCAACAGATCGGCATGGCCCAGCCATTGCTGTACATGGGTAAAGTCGGCCACAACCAGCGGTTCTGCGAGAAAATGCATCTTGATCTGATTGGCCTTGAAAAGCAGTGCTGCCAGAAACAGCATTTGCAGCAGAGAAAATGCGGGTCGATTGCTGAGCAGACACAACAATAGGAAGAATAGTATGAAGGGTAGGGCATTGAGGCCGCAGTAGCTAACGTACCAATCGACTGAGGAATGAGTCAGCAAGGAGGCAGACAGTAAC
>WFUE01000023.1 GCA_015485125.1 Lysobacterales bacterium
GGATGGCCGTGGGCGCGGTGTAGAAGATATTGACCTGGTGCTTGTCCACCACCTGCCAGAAGCGGCCCGCATCCGGCCAGGTAGGCACGCCCTCGAACAACACGGTGGTGGCCCCGTTGGCCAGCGGGCCGTAGATCATGTAGGTATGGCCGGTGATCCAGCCCACATCGGCGGTACACCAGTAGACTTCACCGGGGCGGTAGTCGAAGATGACCTCGTGGGTAAAGCTGGCGTAGACCAGATATCCCCCCGTGGTGTGCAGCACGCCCTTGGGCTTGCCGGTGGAACCGGAAGTGTAGAGGATGAACAGCGGATCTTCCGCATTCATGGGCTCGGGCGGGCACTCCGCCGGCACCCCCTCGGCCAGCTGCTGGTAGACCTGATCGCGGCCTGCCACCATCTCCACCTCCTTGCCGGTGTTGCGCACCATGATCACCGTCTTCAGCCCTTCGGTGCCGGGCAGCCGCAGGGCGGCGTTGACATTTTCCTTCAGCGGCACGGTGCGACCACCCCGACGGCCTTCATCGGCAGTAATCAGGGCGGTGGCACCGCAATCGGCGATGCGATCGGCCAGGGCGTCCGGCGAGAAGCCGCCAAAAACCACCGAGTGAATGGCACCGATGCGCGCACAGGCCAGCATGGCCATGGCCGCTTCCGGAATCATCGGCATGTAGATGATTACCCGGTCCCCCTTCTGCACGCCCTGGCCCTTGAGCACATTGGCCATGACGCAGACATCATGGTGCAGTTCACGATAGCTGATGTGGCGGGAAACGGCGGGATCGTCCCCCTCCCAGATCATGGCCGTCTGCTCGCCCTTGTCGGCCAGGTGCCGGTCCAGGCAGTTGGCGGCCACATTGAGCTGACCATCGGCAAACCAGCGGATGAACACCTCCCCCGGCCCGTAGGACCATTCCCCCACCTGGGTGAAGGGTTGTATCCAATCCACCCGCTGACGGGCCTGTTCGGCCCAGAACGCCTGCGGATCGGCCACGGAACGGGCATAGTCCCGCTGGTAGTCTTCCGCCGTCACATGCGCGCCCCTGGCCCATTCGGGCCGTACCGGTATGCGTGTTTCCGCCATGTTTCCCCCTGCCTTGTCTGTTTTGTGAAATCCGCTACAGTATGGTTGGTCGAAGCCAATTATTGTACACCTTCGCATCTGCAACCATGCGACTGAAAAGGGGGAAACACGCATGCATCACCGCAACATTGCCGGCACATGGCTTGCCGGGCTGGCACTGCTGGCCACTCACACAACAACCTGGGCCGATTCCACCTCCACCCTGGTTACCGTGGGCGGCACCATCACCAATATCGTCCACGCCGGTGATGGCAGCAACCGGCTGTTTATCACTACCCAAGGCGGCGTGGCCCATGTGCTGGATCTGGACGACACCACCCCAAGCCCGACAACATTTTTCGATCTCTCCGGGCTCAACTATTTCAGGGATGGCAGCGAGCGCGGCCTGCTGGGCCTGGCCTTCGACCCGGACTTTGCCAACAACCGCTATTTCTATATCTACTACAGCGCTGCGGCCAGCTATGACCCGCCCGGCACTGCCTGCGGCGTGCCCACGGCCAGTTTCAGCATCGACCACCAGAGCGTGATCTCTAGGGTACAGGTACAGGCAGGCAATCCGAATGCGGCGGATCTGAGCACGGAAGTCTGCCTGCTCAACTTCGCCCAGCCCTATGGCAACCATAACGGCGGGCAACTGGCCTTCGGCCCGGACAACAAGCTCTATATCGCCAGTGGCGATGGGGGCAGTGGCGGCGATCCGGACAACAACGGCCAGAACAACAACACCCTGCTGGGCAAGATTCTGCGTCTGGACCCGGCCCTGCCCGCACCGCATATCCCTTCCGACAACCCTTTCGTGGGCCAGGCCAACACCCGTGCTGAAATCTGGGCTACCGGCCTGCGCAACCCCTGGCGTTTCAGTTTCGACCGGCAGACCGGCGATCTGTGGATTTCCGATGTGGGGCAGAATGCCTGGGAAGAAGTGAACCTGCAACCGGCCAGTAGCACGGGTGGAGAAAACTATGGCTGGGACTGTTACGAAGCCAGCGCCACTTACGCCAGCAACCCGAACTATTGCCTGCCGGATCCGGTCTTTCCCATACTGGAATATGACCACAGCAACAACCGCTGCTCCATCACCGGCGGCTATGTCTATCGTGGCCCCGGCCTGCCGGCCTTTCAGGGCAAGTATTTCTTCATCGACCTGTGCAGCAGGGAAGTCTGGATGGGACAACAGGACGGCAACGGCAACTGGCAGATGCAACCACGCACCACCGGCCCCGGTTACAGCACCACCTGGGGCGAGGACGAGGCCGGCAATCTCTATATCGGTGGCGGGGCCGGCACGGTCTACCGCTATCATATCGAGCCGCTTTTCAGCGACGGGTTCGAGAGCCCCTGAAGCCTGACTCGAACCCCTGACCGGCTTCCACAAAAAAGCCCCGGCTGATCACCGGGGCCTGTGAATCAGCAGTTGCCCGACTTCACTCTTTGGCGTCGGCTTCATCCATCAAGTCGTGGATGGTGGCGGCCAGTTCCTTGGGATCGAACTTGGCCACATAGCGGTCCGCGCCCACCCCCTTGCCCAGGGCCTGGTTGGCATCGGCGGACAGGGAGGAATGCATGATCACCGGCAACTCCTTGAGGATGGGGTGATCCTTGATATTCTTGGTCAACACATAACCGTCCATCTCCGGCATTTCCACATCCGTCAGCACCGCGTTGACATAGTGGGTGATGGGCTTGCCGGAGCGCTGGGCCTTGTCCGCCAGTTCCTGCAACTTCTCCCAGGCCTCGGCACCATTCTTGTTGGTGACATAGCCGATTCCCAGCCGCTCCAGCGTATTGATGACCTGTTCACGGGCCACGCTGGAATCATCGGCGAACAGAATCTTCCAGTGCCGTTCCTCCATGGAATCGATCCCTTCGAAAATGGCCTCGTCACTGGCAAACTCCGCCGTTTCTGCCAGCACCTTCTCCACATCCAGAATCATCACGATGCGCTTGTCTTCCAGTTCGGTCACGGCGGTGACCAGCCCGCCCAAGCGGTTGGCCATCATCGGCGGGGGTTCCTTGATATCCGCCCAGGCCAGCCGTTCGATGGTTTCCACCGAATGCACCAGAAAGCCCTGCATGTGCTTGTTGTATTCGGTGATAATCAGCGTATTGGGGTGCTCCTTGATCTGCACGCCACAAAACTCCGGCAGGTTGATTACCGGGATCATGTTACCGCGCAGGGAAATCATCCCTTCCACTGCTGGCGGCATGTCCGGCGCGCGGGTGATTTCCGGCACATGCATGACTTCGCGCACCTTGAACACATTGATGCCGTAGATTTCCCGGCGACCGGAGACTTCATCCTCTCCCAGGCTGAACAACAACACTTCCAGACGGTTGGCACCGGCCAACTGCGTGCGTTCATCCACAGACTGTATGAAATTTGTCATGCTGCAATCCCCGTACTCTTGAACCCGAGCCTGTCATCCACCCGGGAAACAACCTGTCAACCCAGCCGGCCACACCGGCACCATGCCCAGACTATCGACCCGTGACCACAAAACTTTAGCCTTAGCCGAACAAGATATGGCACCTGCCATCGGCATTCCCTGATAATACCCCCATGAAAACGCAGCGCAACCTTTTCATCATCGGTCCCATGGGGGCCGGCAAGACCACCATAGGCAAGCGCCTGGCGCAGGCGCTGGACTTGCGTTTTATCGACCTCGACCATGCCATCGAAGCCCACACCGGTGCCAGCATCCCGCTGATTTTCGACATCGAGGGCGAGGCCGGTTTTCGCAACCGCGAAACCGACATGCTGCGCCAGTGTGTCCAGGAAAACCAGATCCTGCTGGCCACCGGCGGCCGCGCCATCCTGCGCGAGGAAAACCGCCAGCTGCTGCGGGATCACGGCCTGGTCATCTACCTGAAAACTCCGGTAGAGGAACAGATTCGCCGTCTGCGCCATGACCGCAACCGCCCGCTGCTGCAAACCCCCGACCGGCTGGAGAAACTGCACGCCATGGCCCGCGAACGCAACCCGTTGTATGAACAGACCGCCGATCTCATCCTGCACTCCAGTGGTGAATCGGTGGGTCACATGGCCCACAAGGCCCTGCGCCTGATCCGCACCTGCGCCCCCAGCTACCTGCCCGACAAGGAGAACCGCCATGCAACGCCTGGTCATTCCCCTGGATGAACGCAGCTACCCCATCCTCATCGGCCCACGCCTGATCACGCCTGAACACATCCTGCCCTACCTGGGCAAGGGGCCCGTATTGGTGGTGAGCAATGAAACCGTGGCTCCGCTTTACCTGCAAGCCGTACTTGCCGCCCTGGAAGACCACCCCCACAGCCAACTGGTGCTGCCCGATGGCGAACAGTGGAAAACCCTGGCCACCTGGGAACGCATTCTGCAACACCTCGCTGAAATGGGTGCCACCCGCGACTGCACGCTCATTGCCCTGGGCGGCGGCGTTATCGGCGATATGACCGGCTTTGCCGCCGCCGCCTACATGCGCGGAGTGCGCTTTGTACAGATCCCCACCACCCTGTTGGCGCAAGTGGATGCTTCGGTGGGTGGCAAGACCGGCGTCAACCTGCCAGCCGGCAAGAACCTGGTGGGCGCCTTTCACCAACCGGCCGCAGTCCTCATCGATACCGACACGCTCAACACCCTGCCCCAGCGCGAGTTTCTGGCCGGGCTGGCGGAAGTGGTCAAATACGGCCTGATCCGGGACGCGGAATTCTTCAGCTGGCTGGAAACCAATCAGGACCGCCTGCTGCAACGGGAAGCCGATGCGCTGGCCTTCGCCATTCACCGCTCCTGTGCGAACAAGGCCGAAGTGGTGGCCGCCGATGAACGCGAACAGGGCAATCGTGCCCTGCTCAATCTGGGCCATACCTTTGGCCACGCCATCGAGACCGCCACCGGCTATACCCGCTACCTGCACGGTGAAGCCGTGGCCATCGGCATGTGCCTGGCCGCCGCCTTTTCCGAATACGCCGGGCTGGCGCGGCCGCCGCTGTTCACCCGCACCCGCGACCTGTTGCAGGGCCTGGGCCTGCCGACCACGCCACCGGAGGATGTTCCAGCAGCAACCCTGGCCGCCCACATGCGTCTGGACAAGAAAAACCTCCAGGACCGCCTGCGGCTCATTCTCCTGCGCGAAATCGGCGACGCCTTTATCGACGATCATTACAATGAATCACAAATCATTGAGTTTCTTCAGGGTCATGCGGGATAATCCCCAGCAACCAACCCGAAGACTCAGGCATGCGCATCTACCTGCAACGGCCGGAAAGTGAAGACGACCCCGCCCGTTTCTACCAGCTGATTCTGCAACCCGACCTGCTGGGCGGGGCCACGCTCATCCGCCAGTGGGGCCGTCTGGGTGAACGGGGCGCGCACAAGAAGATTCCCTTCCAGAGCCTGGAGGAAGCGCAACAGGAACTGGAAACCCTGCGCAAGCGCCTGCAGGAGCAGGGCTACACCACCACCTTCATACAAGGGTTGAACTGATGCATCACGGACTTCTGCTCTGGGCTGCGCTGTACGCACAGGCTGAAAGCAAGCAAATCTGCCTGCCCGCGCCCAGCGGCAAGCAGTGGGTGTGCATGCCGCCCGAGGCGGTGGAGGCCTGGAAAGCCGCTCATCCGGCTGCCGCACAAGCCCTGGCCCCGACCCGACAAAAAACGGCACCTACACCAGCGGAGAAACCAACCCGCGCTGGGGATGCGTATGTGCCCACTGCATCTCATTCTCCGGCTGTAAAAATTACACCGGTACGACCCACCACCGTTCAACCAGCAACCATCCGGCCAACTCCTGTTGTCAAGCGGTCTCCAGCAGCAGACCAGCCTCGCTCCGCTCTGCAAACACTGGATCGTGATGCCGCCATTCGGCTGTTATACAAGGCGCCGGTTACCCTGCCGGCGCAAGGCAGCCGGCTGCGACGCGCGCCAACGACGCTGGAAGAATTGCAACAGCAAAGACAATCCATTCGGCATCCAAAGCCATCCTCCAGGCGTAATGCCCAAGCAAAGCAGGCAGGTCAGGCAGCGCCGGCAAGCCGCTCCAGCGCTGTGGGTCAGGTCAGTGCCAAACCGGCTTACCACTGGCAAGTCCGGTTACTGGGTTCCGCCCTGCCAGGCAAACTCGGCCAACTGCAACAGCAACTGCCCGCAGCCCTGCAACCTTGCCACATTCTCTCCCGCCCGCTGGGAGAGCTGGACTGGCAGGAGCTGCGCTGCGGTCATTTTCGCAGTCGCAGGGAAGCGCAGCAATGGGCCGAGCAAAACCGGACTGCTTTTCCGGACGGCAGCTTGCCCACGGTGGTCAAAGTCGTTCAATAGCCAATGCCAGCGATCCACACAAGCTTCAACCGCTTCATGACTGACGGATCAACCTTTGCAGTAATACACCTTCCACATTTCGTCGGGCGTCAACCAGTAACAGCACATGCACCTTCTGCTGGTCAATCCTGTTTAGCAAACGCCATGGTGGCTGAATCAATTCGCAATAATGTGTAATGCCCTGTGCTTCCAGTTCGGGCACCAAGCGGCCCCTTTCTGGAAACATTTTCAAGCCCTCGGCAAGTACCCGGAAGCGATCTAACCATTTTCTGGCTACCACCGGATTTTCTGCATGAATATACTCAATAATGGCCTTCAGGTCTGCTTCCGCAGCCCTTGCCCAATAAACCGTGTACGTCAGTGCCATTATTCAGCATCAAACCGTCGTTCCAAGCCTGCAAACACCTCTTGCTGTTGTTTGATCTCTCCATTATGAACATCGTGCTCGGCCATGGACAACAGCTTCAGCAAACCGATGGCATTACGCATGTTTTCGAAACTTTCTGGATCTTGCAGTACAGCTTTCGGCTCGCCATTTTGGGTAATGATGATGGGCCGCTGCGTTTCATTGACCTGCTTGAGCTTGTCCACGGCCCTTGCCTTAAGAGTGGAGACCGGCTTGATATCGGATAAAATGTTCATAAGCAATCCTCCAGTCCAAATAGCGTACCAAATAAAGCACTGATCTTTATCCATCTTCTAACACGCATTGCCTACAAGCAATCCAAATGCCCCGCTTGCCCTGTTGCGTGACCTTAGTAGCGTCACAACGCACTGCACAACACTCGGCCCTCGCCATTGGTCCATTTTGAATAATGCCGTTTGCACCTTTCAAACCCAAACAACAGGCAAAAAGAAACCGGCCCAAGGGCCGGTTTCTCAAGGCTCAAGCCTGGTCGTCAGACTTCAGGCGTGGCGGCGAACCACCACAGCACCGGCCACCAGCAGAGTCAGCGCCAGCAGCAGCAGACCGAAGCTGTTCAGCGCCGGGATGACAAAGACCGCACCCACCAGGTTCATGGTCCAGGCATTGGTGGTCGTTGTCGGGGCGGTAGCATTATCACCATCAAAATCACCGGTGAAATCACAGCTCAGGCCATTGGCCACAGTGGCGGCATCACCCTGTGCAAGGGTACATTCCACTGTGATGGACTGATTACCACCGGCAGCCACAGTAGCCGGGAAAGTTGCCGGTGCGGTTACCGTACAGTTGTACGGGGCTGCTGTCAGCGTGGCATCCAGCGTACAGGTGTCAATGCTGAAGCTGTCATTACCGGTATTGCTCACATTGATGGTCGCCGTGGTGGTACCCACATTCGGGCCTACATTCACCGTACCGCCAGCAGCCGGAGTGATGCTGGGTACAGCTGTGGAGACACCTTCACAGGACACATCCCAGGTGTGCGGGCTGGCACCATCGTTGCTGACTACGGTGATGGTGTCAGAAATCGCGCCATCGGCAGAAGGCGCACACTGCACCACAATGTCATCCGTACCATCCTGAATGGTACCTGCTGGGATGGTCAGCGGCAGTGTAGGAATCGTGGTCAGGGTGATATCTGTACCGGTCGTCAGTGCAATACTGGTAATGGTCAGGTCGGAAGAACCTGCACTGTTGCCCAGATCGATGCCGGAGGAAGCACTGCTGCCCAGTTGCACCTGACCCAGCGCAATGGTTGTGCTAGGTGCAGGGGTGGCATCCAGTTGCGCGGCGGTGACGGTGCAGCTGATGGTGCCAATGGCGGCACCTGCGGCATTGTCATTATCCGAGGTGTCACAGTTCAGCGTGGAATTAAACGTGCCCGCAACGGCTGTGTTACACGCAAATTGGCCCGTGTTACCACTAGCACCCGGTGCAATGGACAATGCATCCAATGTAGCCAAGGTACCTGTATAGGTAATTTCTGCCGCACCGGTCAGGGCACAATTGGTGAAGGTCAGATTTTCGGTCACCGGTGATGTTGCACTGTTGGCAATGGTGAATGTACCAATATTTACAACACCACCACCTACAGACTGGGTGCTATTGATGGTACCCGAGGTGACGTTCAGTTGGGCGTCGTTGGCGACGGCGGTGCCGCTGAGGGGTACGGCCACATTGTTGGCATCCGATGCAACTGTAACCGTGTCGGACAGTGTGCCAGCCGCAGCCGGGTTCCACTCGACCGTAAAGGTACAACTTGCTGCATCAGCCAACGCACCACCATCCACACAGGTGGCACCTGCGGCGATGGTGAGATCCGTACCGGTTGTGAATGCTGCATAAGGCGTACCCAGTATGATACCTCCAGCAACACCGCTATTGGTCACTGTGAAGGCTTGGCTGTAGGGGCCGCCTCCGGCCAGCTGCGTTGCAAAGTCATGTGGGTTAGGGGTGACGGTCAGGCCGGCGACGGTGACGGAACCATCGGTTGACCCTGTTCCAGCTACTGCATTTGCAGACGCATCCGAATACACCTCATTTTGCACTTGAAGGGCAATAACTGTTCCTGACGTCACACCAGCTGCAACACCCACATCAAGCGCCATGGTTACATCTGGTAAAGTATTGTTACCACTATCTGTATAAACTGCACGCACCGTACCTGCAGCCGGTGCACTACATGAAACACTAGCAGTAAAAGACACCGGAATCGTCGTACCAATACAAGATGTGAGCGCCCCTCCGGAACTTGCATCAGGCGCAAGTAAATCCAATGTCGAAACATTGGCCGGAACATCCACAACAATATCCCACTGCGCACCAGCAACCGGCGTTGCTGCACCAGTACCTACATAATCCACACTAACCTGAGTCGTTGACCCTGCTGCTCCTGTTCCTGTACCAACAACCACGTTTGGCGCAGCCATTGAAAGACCAGGTATTGCAACCAAAGCTGCCAATACAATCTTTTTCATCGTTACACTCCCAAAATATCGATTTACCATCGAAAATCTAAAATCACTCAAAATTTCTTAAAACCTCTGCTTCTACTTGTCTACCATTCGCATCACTAAAAACCACATCGTAAACATCAAACTCTCCATTTATTTTTTTCTCCATAACCAGCTTGGAAGGCACCTGCACAGAACCAACAGCAGTTGTACCTAACTCGGCATTTGAATTCGAATATACGATATAGGTCAGGACACCGTTCTTCAATGAACATGCACCTACGTGTGTCTTAGGCAAATCAGCCGTACAGTTATCAAGCAACATCGTGCCTTCCATCTTGCCAAGTTTCATCCGAAACTGAAAAGCGGTGATCGGTTTTGATTCATCCGCCACAAAATCCACCATCACCTGAGAATTTTTTCCGTTTCCGGTTTGTGTAATCACCAACTCTGGCTTAGCCAAAGCGACAGTTGAGAGCATAAGAGCAAAGCCAGCCATCATTAATGTTTTCATCATTTTTCCTCCCTCAAATGCCAAGTACAATATTTCTGGCACAGACCACATCCTGCACATTCACTGTACCATCAGCATTACAATCAGGCTGACCTGTCGCAGTTGCGGATGCCAACACCTCGTTGGTAATACCCACTACATCTTGGACATTAACCGTCCCATCACTATTAGAATCGCCAGTCACTAACACCGACTCCGTCCCCACCGCCGTGGTCCGATGCATTTCATAGGCATCAAAGGCCATGGTACCGGCGGCGCCACTCCAAGTCATGGGGCCCAGTACAGCGGCTTCGATGGTGCTGGTGGAAGCGGTGGTTGCAGAGAAATCCGCTGCCGGCGGGGTGGTGGCGGTCGGGTCGGCGTCGACCCAGACATCGATGCTGCCACTGTTGCTCCAGTGGATTTCCACCGAGTGCCAGCTGCCGGTGGCCGCGGCGACTGTGCCGTTGGCGGAGCCGGAGCTGATGCTCACATTGGCGCCATCATAAGTGACGGAGATCACCGGTGTACCGGTCAGCGCCTCACTGGCAAAGGCCTTGAACAGGTCGGCCGTGCCGCCGAAGCTGCCATCGGCATAGAAGTAGAAGCGGGTATTGGCGGAGGTTTCCGCGCTGGGGCTGTTGTCAGCCACATGGCCTGCGCCCGTCGCCTTCATGGCGCATTGGCCGGACCAGCGGGGTGTGGCACCGCCATCATTGACGCTGGCCGCGCCTGTGGTGTTGTTGCCATCACCGGTGGGGTTCTGGGCGTAGACGCTGCCAGTGTAGCCACCGTTCCAGTTGTCCAGCGTACAGGCCTGCGCGGTGCTCAGGGCACTCGCCAGCACTGCCGCTGTTGCCAGGTGTTTGATTTTCATGCCTTTTCCTCTCGTTTGAACCGTGTGTTT
Source organism: Lysobacterales bacterium (assembly GCA_015485125.1). GTDB lineage: Bacteria > Pseudomonadota > Gammaproteobacteria > Xanthomonadales > S139-57 > S139-57. The sequence goes on from WFUE01000023.1 coordinate 10,654, forward strand.
CCGCAGGTTTCAGGCTGCAAAAGCCCAAAAAACATACCACCGGCCTGGCACTATCGCCAGTGATAGTACCGAATTTTGTGCGCTATGTCACATAGTTAGCCGGTTTTTTTCATGTGGCTTGTCAGGTTTTTGTATACATTGTTCCGTTCTCGCCTGTATATGCATGCTTGGCGACAATGCCCCGAACAAGTCACCTACCAGACGCCGGTTTGCACAAAGACTCTCACCATCCAATGAAATCCGCTTGCGTCTTTCGCTTGCCCGTTACAGCCCCCGGCTGGCCTGGGCCACGGCACGGAACAGGGCGCGGCCCTTGTTCATGGTTTCTTCCCACTCCTTCTCCGGTACGGAGTCGTAGACGATACCGGCCCCGGCCTGCACATGCAGGGTGCCGTTCTGGATGACGGCGGTGCGGATGGCGATGGCGGTGTCCATGTCGCCCCACCAGTTGAGATAGCCCACGGCACCGGCGTAGACGCCGCGCTTGACCGGTTCCAGCTCGTCGATGATCTCCATGGCCCGTACCTTGGGCGCGCCGGAGACGGTGCCCGCCGGAAAGGTGGCGCGCAGCACGTCCATGGCGGTGGCCTCCGGTTTCAGGGTGCCCACCACCTGGGAGACAATATGCATGACATGGGAATAGCGCTCGATGATCATGTTGTCGGTCAGTTCCACCCGGCCGGTTTGCGCCACCCGCCCCACATCGTTGCGGCCCAGATCGATCAGCATGACATGCTCGGCGATTTCCTTGGGGTCGGCCAGCAGGTCGGCTTCCAGCGCGCGGTCTTCGGCTGCGTCACGGCCGCGCGGGCGGGTACCGGCAATGGGGCGCACGGTGACCTGCTCGCCTTCCTTGCGCACCAGAATTTCCGGCGAGGCGCCCACCACCTGGGTGTCGCCGAAATCCATGAAGTACATGTACGGCGACGGGTTGAGGCTGCGCAGGGCGCGGTAGACATCCACCGGACGGGCGCGGTAGGGCGTGCTCAGCCTCTGGGAGAGCACCACCTGCATGATGTCGCCGGCGGCGATGTATTCCCGGCTTTGACGCACGGCCTGTTCGAAGCCTTCGCGGGTGAAGCCGGAGACGAAGTCCTTCTCGGCGATGGTTTCGCAGCCGATGGTCATGGGGTAGCTGGCGCTGCCGTGGCGCAGGCGGTATTCCAGCTGGTCCAGCCGGCGCATGGCCTGTTGCCAGGCGTGGGGTTCCTGCGGATGGGCGTGGACGATCAGGTGCAGCTTGCCGTTGAGGTTGTCCAGCACCGCCAGTTCTTCCGCCTGCATCAGCAGAATATCGGGCAGGCCCAGCGGGTCGGGTTTTTCCCGCTTGAGCGCGCGCGGTTCGATATAGCCGATGGTTTCGTAACCGAAGTAACCCACCAGCCCGCCGGAGAGCATGGGCAGTTCTTCCAGCCTCGGCACCCGGAAGGTGGCCTGCAGTTGCTCGATCCAGGCCAGCGGGTCGGCCACTTCATGGCGTTCGATGATTTCACCGTCTTCTTCCACCTCCACCGTTTGGCCGTGGATGCGGTAGACGGTGCGCGCCGGGCAGCCGATGATGGAATAGCGGCCCCAGCGCTCGCCACCGGTGACCGATTCGAACAGCCAGGCATAGGGGCCGTCGGCCAGCTTCTGGTACACGCTCAGGGGGGTGTCCAGATCGGCCATGATCTGGCGGGTGACGGGAATGCGGTTGTAGCCCTCGCGGGCCAGTTGTTCAAAGCGGGCCTGTTCCACGGAAATGCTCGTCTGCTTGCAAGACCGGCCATTGTAGCGCAAGCAGGCTGTGGCTTCGGGCTGGTCAGGCTATCTCCAAGGGAATATCATTGCGCTTTTACCGGCACTGGATTTTTCAAGATGAGTCATACACGCATTGAACACGACAGCATGGGCGAGCTGGAAGTACCGGCCAACGCCCTCTACGGCGCGCAGACCCAGCGCGCGGTGAACAACTTTCCCATCTCCGGCCTGCGCATGCCGCGAGCCTTTCTGCGCGCCCTGGGCCTGCTGAAAGCGGCCAATGCCGAAGCCAACCAGGCGCTGGGCCTGCTGGACGAGACCCGTGCCCAGGCCATCGTGGCCGCCGCCCGCGCGGTGGCCGAGGGGGAATACGACGATCACTTCCCCATCGATGTGTTCCAGACCGGCTCCGGCACCAGCACCAACATGAACGCCAACGAGGTCATCGCTCATCTGTGTGCCCGCGCCGGGGTGGAGGTGCACCCCAACGACCATGTGAACATGGGCCAGAGCAGCAATGATGTCATCCCCACCACGCTGCAATTTTCCGCCGTGCTGCTGGCCCATGAACAACTGCTGCCGGCGTTGCGGCACCTGCAAGGGGTGCTGGAGGAGAAAATCGCCGAGGTGGGCGGGCAGGTCAAGACCGGCCGCACCCACCTGATGGACGCCATGCCGGTGACTTTCGCCCAGGAGCTGGGCGGCTGGCTGGCACAGATTCGCAGTGACGAGCAGCGCATCCGCCAGGCGCTGGCGGATATCGCCGGTCTGCCGCTGGGTGGCACGGCGGTGGGCACCGGCATCAACGCCCATCCGGAATTCGCCCCCAAGGCCATCGCCATCCTTGCCGAATGGACGGGGCTGGCACTGCGCCAGCGCGACAACCTGTTCGAGGTGATCAGCGCCCAGGATGTGGCCGTGAGCCTCTCCGGCCAGTTGAAGACACTGGCCGCCTCGCTGATGAAGATCGCCAACGATCTGCGCTGGATGAACTCCGGCCCGCTGGCGGGCATTGGCGAAATCGAGTTGCCGGCCCTGCAGCCGGGTTCTTCCATCATGCCCGGCAAGGTCAACCCGGTGATCCCCGAGGCGGTGGCCATGGTGGCCGCGCAGGTGATGGGCAATGATGCCACCATCGGCATCGCCGGCGCTTCCGGCAATTTCCAGCTCAATGTAATGCTGCCGGTGATCGCCTACAACCTGCTGCAGAGCATCGAGATTCTGGCCAACGGCAGCCGGGTACTGGCCGATTCCGCCATTGCCGGTTTCCGGGTCAAGCCGGAGAAGATCGAACAGGCCCTGTCGCGCAACCCCATTCTGGTCACCGCGCTCAACCCGGTGATCGGCTACGAGAAGGGCGCGGCCATCGCCAAGCAGGCCTACCGCGAAGGCCGCCCGCTTTTGGAAGTGGCGCTGGAGCAGACCGACCTGGATGAGGCCACGCTGAAAAAACTGCTGGACCCGGCCCGGCTGGCCGAAGGCGGCATCGTGGGCGCGTGATGGCCTGGAACACCACCCGCTGGAACCGCATTCGCTACAACCTGTGGAGCCTGTTCTACGACCCGCTGCTGCGCCTGTTGCAACCGGGGCGGCGGCAGGCGCTGGAACAGGCCGCCCCACGGGCTGGCGAACGCATTCTGATCGTGGGTGGCGGCACCGGGCTGGACCTGCCTCTGCTGGCCGAGCTGGGCGCGGCGGAGGCGGACATCGTGCTGGGCGACATCGCTCCGGCCATGCTGGCACGGGCGAAAAAACGGGCCGAAGCGCTGGGCTTGCCCCGGGTTCGCATCGAAGTGATGGATGCCCAGGCCCTGCCACTGGAAGATGAAAGCTTCGATCTGGTACTGCTGCACCTGATTCTGGCGGTGGTGCCCGACCCGCAGGCCTGCATCCGCGAAGCGGCGCGGGTACTCAAGCCCGACGGGCGCGTTTCCATCTACGACAAGTTCCTGCCCGATGGCCGCCGCCCCGGCTGGCTGCGGCGGGTGCTGAATGCCGTGATGGAATCGCTGGCCACCAGTATCACCCGCCAGCTGGGGCCGCTGCTGGACCACGCCGGGCTGGAAAAGGTCATCGACCAGCCCAGCCATTTCAACGGATTCTTCCGCACGGTATTGGCGAAAAAGCCCGCGGAGTAAGCCCCCATGCGCCAGGGATGGGCCCATGCACTGCGACACAGCCCGCTCAGCCTCTGGTGGCTGGCCGGATTGTGGCTGTGCTACCAGTTGCCTGCCCTGCCTGCGCCAGCACTGTTCTGGCTGCTGGCGGTCAGCGCCGGCATGGCCGCATATTTTCCCGCCACTCGCCGGCCGGCCCTGCTGTTGCTGGCCCTGGCCTGGGCCGGGCAGGACGCCGGTCAGCGCCTGCAACAGCGGCTGCCGGAAGGCCCGCCACAAACGGTCACCTTGCCGGTGGAAATCACCAGCCTGCCGCAGGCCAGCGAGCGGGGCTGGCGTTTCGACGCGCGCATTCTGCAAGGCGAACGGGCCGGACAGAAACTGCGCCTGTACTCGTACGCGCCCGCGCCCCGGCTGGAAGCCGGCGAACAATGGCGCTTGCGCCTGCGGCTGCGGCCCGTGGTCGGCAGCTTCAACC
>WFUE01000024.1 GCA_015485125.1 Lysobacterales bacterium
GGGACTGGGTTCAGCCTGGTGGGGTGCGGGGCGGCTGGAGAACCTGCGCATGAGCGCACTGGCAGGTGGGCGTTGGGAAGTGTGTGCCGGGCCGATACGCGACCGCAATTTCCCTTTCGTACTGCTGGCCCGATTCGGCTGGTTGTACCGGCAGCTTATGCACCGTACCCATGCCAGACGGGGCCGGATTCCCGTGCAGACCCCGGACTGGGCGCAGATTCTGGAAGCCTTGCCTGCCGATGAGCGCAAGGCGCTGTTCGAGGCTTGCGAAAAACTCAGCCGGCAAAAGACCGTGGACCAGCTCCATCGGCAGCTTGGGCCGGTGTTGCAGGCTTTCGCGCAATGGGCGCCGGGTGACGCGAATCCCGATTGAGGTCAATGCACAGGCGCAAGGAGAGGGGTATGCTGCAACCATGCCAACACCAAAGCAGGAGGTGACCCGCATGATTACGGTTTCAGAAGCCATGACCCGCGACCCGCTGACCATACGACCGGAAGCCAGTCTGCTGGATGCGCAGGCATTGATGGCTGGCAAGCGGATTCGTCACCTGCCGGTGGTGGAGCAGGGGCGGCTGGTGGGCATTCTCTCGGAGACGGATCTGCTGGCGGCCACGGCTTCACAAGTGACCGTTCGGGACGATACCGAACTGGCGATGCAGGAAGCGGCCACGCCAGTCTCCGCCTGCATGACCCGTCAGGTGGCGGTGGTACACCCCAGAGACAGCCTGCGCCGGGCGGGGCTTTTCCTGCAGAAGAACCGCTATGGCTGCCTGCCAGTGATGGAGGATGAGCATCTGGTGGGCATCATCACCGAGTATGATTTCGTCAATATCGCCCTGCAATTGATGGAGATGGTGGAGGAGCAGGAAGAGTTGGAGCCGTGACACCCGCCATGCACAACGCATTAGAAAATGCTTAACCCTTTCGAGAGGGTCAACAAACTGGCGGTTTTATCCGATAATAGCCGGCCTTCGTGCCACCCGGCACGAACGGCCCGACCCGGACGGGTTCCCGCCTGGGCCAGCCGCCGGTGTTGCGTGCTTCCGCGCGCAATTGTGCAATCCGCCCCGCAGTTTCCTGCCCGGCTCGGTCTAGTAAGGATAAAGCTTTGAAACACAACATCTTGGCGCTGTTTTTTCCATTCCTGAAATGGCTGCCCATGGTCAATCGCAATACCATCAAGGCGGACTTGATGGCGGGTCTGACCAATGCGGTCATCGTACTGCCGCAGGGCATCGCCTTTGCCACCATTGCCGGCCTGCCGCCGGAATACGGCCTGTACACGGCCATGGTGACGCCGGTAATCGCCGGCCTGTTTGGCTCTTCCCTGCATCTGATTTCCGGCCCCACCACCGCCATTTCCATTGTGGTCTTTTCCACCATCAGCGGCATCGCGGAGCCGGGTACGCCGGAATACATCAATCTGGCCCTGACCCTGACCTTCCTTGCTGGTGTCTATCAGTTTACCCTCGGGCTGGCGCGCATGGGTTCGCTGGTCAATTTCGTTTCCCATACCGTGGTGGTGGCTTTCACCGCCGGTGCGGCGGTGCTGATCGCCACCTCGCAGATGAAGCATGTGCTGGGCATCGAGGTGCCGCGAGGCGAATCCTTTCTGCATGTCTGGGAACTGATTTTCCATTCTTTCGACAAGATCAACCTGTACGTGGTCATTGTTGCTGCCGTGACGCTGGCGGTTTCCCTGCTGACCCGCAAGCTGTGGCGCAATTCACCCTACCTGCTGTTCGGCCTTATTGCGGGTACCGTGGTCAATCTGCTGCTTGGCGGGGAACAGCACGGGGTGAAACTGGTGCCGGAGATTCCGGCCTCGCTCCCGCCTCTGTCCAGCCCGGATTTTGACTTTGCCACCATCCGCCAGCTGGCGCCGCAGGCCTTTGCCGTGGCTCTGCTGGGGCTGATCGAGGCGGTTTCCATCGCCCGTTCCATCGCTTCCAAGTCCCAGCAGCGCATCGACGGCAACCAGGAGTTTATCGGCCAGGGCTTGTCCAACATGGTGGGCAGTTTCTTCTCCAGCTATGCCGGTTCCGGTTCCTTCACCCGTTCCGGCATCAACTACGCGGCGGGTGCCAAGACACCGATGTCGGCCATCTTCGCCGCCATTTCCCTGATGCTGATCGTGCTGCTCATTGCACCATTGACGGCCTATCTGCCGGTGGCGGCCATGGGGGGGGTAATTCTCATCGTGGCCTGGAACCTGATCGACTTCCATCACATCAAGACCATCGCCGAGGCCAGCAAGTCGGAAACCTCGGTGATGGTGGTGACCTTCCTGGCCACCCTGTTCCTGGAGCTGGAATTCGCCATCTATGCCGGCGTGATGCTGTCGCTGTTCTATTTTCTCAGCCGTACTTCCTCGCCCAATATCGTTACCCTGGCCCCTGACCCCAGCGAGCCCAAGCAACGGCTGGTGGACATCCAGACCAAGCCGCTGCTGCAATGCCCGCAGTTGCGTATCATCCGCATCGACATGTCCATCTATTTCGGTTCCATCGACAGCATTGTCAACCGCCTGACCCACATCACCGATAATCTGGGGGCCAACCATATTCTCATCATTGGTGCGGGTATCAACTTTGTCGATGTGGCCGGGGCGGAAATGCTGGCCCAGGAGGCCGAGCGGCTCAGAAAACAAGGCGGCGGCCTCTACCTTTGTGATCTCAAGCCCCAGGTGCTGGAATTCCTCGCCCGTGGTCACTATGTGCGCACCATCGGCGGGCAGAACCTGTTTTCGTCCAAGAAGGAAGCCATCCGTGAAATCTACAAGCGGCTGGACCGCGACCGTTGCAACGCCTGTACTCTGCGCGTGTTCCAGGAATGCCGGCAAGACCCGGCCCTCAAGGGTGTGGAGCCACAAGGCTGACAGCGTCTCGACTCCGTACAGAAGCGGCCTCCGGGCCGCTTTTTTATTGCCAAACACTTCACGGAAGCGCTCCCACCCTGGGCTCATAATCGCCGCAGGAGGTATCCCATCATGCAGCGATCAGTTTTTTGGGCAGGCTGGTTGTTTTCGTTTTCCCTGCTGGCACAGGCGGCAGTGACCGACACCATCCAGATCAGTGATTTTGAATCCAGTGGCATCACTGCGGCGGAAGCGGCACGTTTTCTCAACCAGGCCAGCTTTGGCCCAACCGAGGAAGACATCGCTCAGGTGCAGGCTGACGGCTATCGCAACTGGATACGCAAGCAGTGGGCCTTGCCGCAATCCAGTGAATATGCCTTTATGCAAAACCTGGGCTTGCCACAGGACCAGATCTACCAGAACCATCGCATTCAGGCCTGGTTGACCCATGCCACCACCGGGCCGGACCAGTTGCGTCAGCGGGTGGCCTGGGCCCTGAGCCAGATCTGGGTGATCAGTGACCAGCATGCCGAGATCGACAACCGGCCGCTGGCGGCGGCGCAGTACTACGATATGCTGGCCAGCCATGCCAGTGGCAATTACCGTCAACTGATGGAAGCGGTCACCACCCATCCACTGATGGGCCACTACCTGAGCATGTTCCAGAACCGCAAGCCGGACCCGGCCAATGGCATCCGCGCCGACGAGAACTACGCCAGGGAAATCATGCAGTTGTTCACCATCGGTCTGGTGGAGCTGAACCCGGATGGCAGCGTGGTCACCGATGGCAACGGCAACCCCGTGCCCACCTATGGCCAGACGGATATCGAAAACCTGGCGCGGGTATTTACCGGCTGGACTCGGAACGGCTGGGATGTGTATACGGACGGTTATTGCCAGTACTACGAGTTCATCTACGATGGAGACGATACCGGCCTGCTGCCCATGGAGCCCTGCGAGGCAGTCAACCCGAACGATGCCGATACCTACAATTTTCACGATACCGATGGCAAGGTGTTGTTCACCAGCGTCAACTTCCCCGCCGGGCAGGATGCCCGCCAGGATCTGGCCCAGGCGCTGGATGTACTGTTCAACCATCCCAATGTGGGGCCCTTTATCGGCAAGCAGCTGATTCAGCATCTGGTGACTTCCAACCCCTCACCCGCCTATGTACAACGGGTGGCGGCGGTGTTTGACGACAACGGCGAGGGTGTACGAGGTGATTTGGCGGCGGTGGTGGAAGCCATCCTGCTGGATGACGAGGCGCGCAACGGCCCGGCCTTGCTGCCCAACCAGTTTGGCAAGCTGCGGGAACCGCTGCTCCGGCAGATTCATCTGTGGCGGGCCTTTCATGCCCAGCCCCAGCGCTATGCACAGTTCAGCGATGACGAGCCGGAACGGGCTTTTGCCCAGGCGCCATTGCGTTCACCCAGCGTGTTCAATTTCTACCGGCCCGATTTCAGCCCGCAGGGGCCGGTGTCCACGGCAGGCCTGCTGGCACCGGAGTTCCAGATTCTCACCGCTTCCTTTGCTACCAGTACGGCCAATCGGATGTGGGATCTGATCATGGGGCAATGGGTGGGGCAAGACAATAACGCCGTCAACTGGCAAACCGGGGTGGTGCTGAACCTGTCCACCGAGTTCGCCCTGGCGGCGGATCTCAATGCCCTGCTGGATCATCTCGATCTGTTGCTGATGTCCGGGCAGATGTCCGCCGCCATGCGCACGACCCTGTACAACTATCTGGTCACTTATCCCTATAGCGACAGTGACCCGTACTGGCCGGATGGCGCGCGCCGAACCTGTGAGGCCATCTATCTCATCATGACTTCCCCTGAATACGCCATCCAACGCTGAGGCATGCATCATGGTCAAGAAAACATCCTTCCAGACCCGTCGGGAATTTCTGCGCCGCTGTCTGGCCGCATCCATCGGCAGCGCCGGCTGGCTGGGTTTCGGCAGCAGTCTGCAGCTGGCATCGGCGGCGTTGAAAGATACTTCGGCCCTGCCGGGCTACAAGGCACTGGTGTGCCTGTACATGGATGGTGGCAATGATAGTTACAACATGCTGGTGCCCACCGGCAGCGCCTACAGCACGTATCAGGCCAGCCGCAGCAATCTGGCCATTGCCAGCAGTCAGTTGCACAACTTGAACGGTACGGCCCATGGCCTGCACCCGGCCATGCCCCGGCTGGCCAGCCGTTACAACCAGGGTCAGGTGGCCTTCGTCAACAATGTGGGCACACTGGTGGTGCCGACCACCAGGGCCCAGGTGGAAAATGAAAGCGTGCCACTGCCCAAGCAGTTGTTTTCCCATGCCGACCAGCAGAAGCAGTGGGAGCTGGTGGCGGCAGACAGTAGCGACAGTCGAGGCTGGCTGGGCCGGGCGGCGGATTTGCTGGCCACCTACAACAACTCGCTGCTGCCGATGAACATCAGCATGGATGATATCCGTACCCTGCAGATCGGTGACAGCGACCCGTATGCGCTCAACCCGTACAATCTGACCGATTTCGAGCACCGCAGCTGGGGTGAAGGCGACGCGGCCCGTCATCAGGCTTTTCTGGATCTGCAACATCTGGCGCAGACACACCCGATGATGCAGGCCTTTACCCAGGTGCACGATGATACGCTGGCTATTTATGAAGAGCTTTCCACGGATCTGGCGGCGGTGCCGGCCATCCCCAATGAAAGCGCCTACCCGACCGGCCAATATCTGGCTACCCAGCTGAAAATGGTGGCGCGGGTAATCAAGAGCCAGGCGGCAAAAAATACAGTCAACCGGCAGATTTTCATGGTGCGCATGGGCGGTTATGATTTTCACGACCGGTTGCTCAATGCACAGCAGGAACGGCTGAATATTGTCGATCAGTGCGTCGATGCTTTTTTCAATACCCTCAACAGCAGCCAGTGGGGCGGGCTGGGCGGCAATGTCACCCTGTTCTCCCTGTCGGAGTTTGCCCGTACTCTGAGCAGCAATGGAGATGGCACGGATCATGCTTGGGGTGGGGTTCAGTTCGTGGTGGGCGATGCCGTGCAGGGCGGCATGGTAGGCACCTACCCCGATCTGACGCTCGATAGCAGCCTGGATCTGGGCGGCGGGCGGCTGGTGCCCACCCTGGCGGTGGAGCAATATGCCGCCACGCTGGTACGCTGGTTGGGGCTGGGAGATGTGGAACTGGCCACCATCTTCCCCAATCTGGGCAATTTCAACAGCAACAACCTGGGCTTCCTGCCCTGAAACCGTCGTTCAGCTTCATCCCTGGGGCCCTCCCTGGCCCGAGGCCCGTATCACACGGGCGGGTCCACAGCGGGGGGCTATCCTTGACGGCGAGGCCGGTGCTGTAGCTGCCACTGTTGCCATTGCTCACGCTGATCCTCGGTGAGAATGGCTTCCAGCGCCTCGCGGGCGTGCATGCGTAGTTCCAGTTTCTGCCGGTACAGTTCGGTGGCCTGGTCCAGCAGGGCATTCAACGCCTTTTCATCCGCGCGATCGCTTTTCTGCAGGGCCATGATGGCCAGCCGGGTTTCCCGCTGCTGCTGGCGCAACTGGCGGAACTGATCCCGTTGTTCTTGCAGTAGTTGGCGCATTTGTTCCTTCTGTTCCGGGCTCAAATCCAGCACCCAGGCCATGCGCATCAGGCGCATGCGGGGATGGGGCCGATGTGGTGCCTGCTTGAAACGAGTCGGCTTGAACTCAGCTGGACCATCACTGGCAGACGGCTGTGCCAGTACCGTGGCACCGGCCAGCAAGGTGCCGCCCAGCAGGGTGGTGAGTAGAATACGCTTGTTCATCAGAGTCTCCTTTTGCTTGGGGGGTGCCGGGTTAACGCGGCAGCGGGGCAAAAGGTAGACAGGCCTATTCCTTGCGGTAACGGGTGTACTTGGCCGCCGAGCCGCGACACTGGTCGGCGGGGTAGCGTTGCTGGTTGATGCGGAACTTGTCCTCGCAGGCCTGTTCCAGGTCGATTTCCAGCTGCCCGGCCAGGCGCAGCAGGTAGAGCAGTACATCGGCCATTTCCAGCCGCACCGCTTCGCGGGTGGCCGCATCCAGTTGCCGGCTTTGTTCCGTCTCCAGCCACTGGAAGTGTTCCAGCAGCTCGGCCGCCTCCACGCTCAGGGCCATGGCCAGATTCTTGGGCGCGTGAAAACCCTCCCAGTCCCGTTCCCGGGCAAAGGCTTGCAGGCGTTGCTGCCAGGCATCAAGATCCATGTTGTTCTCGCAGGCGTGGAAAGCACTTCAGGGTAGTCTGTCGTGTCTGCCGCAGCAAGTCCGCCAGTGGTTGTTGGCGCAATGTGGCCAGGGCTTCCGCGATGGCGGGCAGGTAGTCGGGGCGGTTGGGACCTTGATCGACCCAGGCCGGGCGCAGGGCCGGGGCATCGGTTTCCAGCAGCAGTTGTTCAAGCGGTAGCCGGGCCAGTACCGCTTGCCAGCGGCGGGCATTGGGGCGGGTGAATGCCGCGCCGATACCCAGGTTGAGCCCCAGCGCCAGATAGCGCCGGGCCAGTTCGGCACTGCCTTGAAAGGCATGTACCACCCCACCGGCCGGCAGAGGCTGGCGCCGCAACAGGCGCAACAGGGGTTCATGGGCCTTGACTACATGCAGAATCACCGGTAACTCCCGCTGGCGGGCCAGCTCCAGCTGGGCTTCCAGCAGCGCTATCTGCTGCTCCAGCGCCGGGCCACGCAGCTTGTCCAGCCCGCATTCCCCCACGGCCACGCACCCGGGGTGTTGCAGCCAGTCTTCCAGTCGGTCCAGATCATCCGGCCCGTGCGGGTACCAGGGGTGCAGGCCATAGGCGCAGTGAAAACCATAGGTATCGGCGACACGCGCCTGTCGCGGAAAATGTACTACAGCCACGCCGGGGATCAGTAAATGCGACAGGCCCGCTGCCCGCGCGGCCGCCACCATGGTTGCCCGCTCGGCATCCAGCTCGGGAAAGTCCAGGTGGCAATGGCTGTCGATCCAGGCTTCCATTCCGGCATGGTAGAGGCTACGGGCAGGCATGACAATCTTGCAGGAATTCCCTGACAAAGGATTCATTCCCGGTGGATTGACGAAAAAACAAGGGATGGATTACCTTGCCTGCTTTCTTGGATCAAGGGAAAGGTGATCGATATGGAAAAAGTGGGCTTGCTGCTGATCGGGTTGTTCACCACAGTGCAGGTGCTGGCCTCTCCGAAGGTGGTTATCTGTGACCACTGTACCGAATCGCAGCGGCTTTTCAGAGCGGCGGCTGCGTTGACGGGGCCGGACGCGGTCATCGTGGTGGATCGTGAACAGGATGGAGTTTTCAAATATCTCGGGCGGGAGAAAAACGCATCCGGCCAGCTTGCGCTGACGGTGGCACCCGTTGCCCTTACCATTGATGAGAAAAACAGCCTGCAGGCCGGTTTGCGCTACTTCCACACACTCAAACAATGGCACACCGTTCGTTTTGATGCGCTGGCTGTGCCTGGCACAGCCGGCCAAAAGGGAGCATCGGTGCTGGAGCTGGTTGGCATCCCCACGGCCATCGGTACCCTGGCCAACCGGGTATCCGCTTTCCTCACCAAACGGGCGCAATCTGCCGCGGGCCCGGCGATGGACACGCTGGCGGCTCAGGTGATGGCGGACATAAATGGCAGCGTCACTGTGGTTTTTGAAGATGGCAGCACACTGGCGCTGGACTCCCAACCAGTACGGGTGCCGGCCATGCGGATGGTGTATCGGGCAGACCCGCATTCAGCGCGGCTTTCCACGGGGGAAAAAGTTCCCTGGAATCGTGAGGATGCCCGCTGGCTGCGTGTGGAGGGTGGTCAGCCTCTGCTCAGCCGTTATGCTGCCGCGCTGAAGCGGCTGGGTCTGCCTGTGGAGAACGCAGTGCAGACTAACAGTGCGTGTGTTCCCAGGGGTATTCGTTGTGATGCCAGGGCTTGCGCACTGAGCCAGGACTGTTCCTGATACCCATGGCGGGTTGATCGGTCTGGTTCAGGAGCGGGCAAACACTGTTTCCCGCCCCGGTTCCGGTTGTTCCGGCACCAGCAGGGACAGGCCCAGGGAGATGACCGCCATGCCGGTACCGCACCAGAATACGGCGGCCGGGCTCCATACCCACAAAGCGCCCAGGGCGGCGGGCAGTACCACGGCGGCGATGTGATTGATGGTGAAGGCAACACCGGCGGTGGAGGCCATATCGCGCGGGTCGGCGATTTTCTGGAAATAGGTGCGCTGGGCGATGACGAAGGAGAAAAACAGGTGGTCGAGCAGGAACAGTGCGGCGGCCACCCAGGCGGTGTCGGTGAGGGCGTAACCGGAGAATACGGCGATCAGGCCGAGGTATTCCAGGATCAGGGCGCGGCGCTCACCAATCCGGCCGATCAGGCGGCCCACCCGGCTGGCGAGAAAAGTGTTGAACAGGTGGTTGGCCAGTAACAGCAGGCTCATGTCGGCGGCGGAGTAGCCGAAGCGGCTGACCATGAGAAAACCGGCGAAAACCACGAAGATCTGCCGGCGGGCACCACCCATGAAGGTCAGCGCGTAGTAGAGCCAGTAGCGCTTGCGCATCAGCAGGTGCTTGTGTTGCAGGTGTTCGGCCTCGAAGCGCGGAAACCAGAGCCAGGCCAGCAGCGCCAGGGCCACGGTGAGGCCGCCACCGGCCAGGTAGATCCAGGCATAGGGCCAGTGGAAAAACTCCAGCAGCAGCCAGATCAGGCCAAAGGCCAGCAGCGAGGTGAAGGCCTTGGCGCTGATCTGCCGGCCCATGCCGTGGGCGCTTTCTTCCTTTTTCAGCCATTGCAGGTTGAGGCTTTGCTGCATGGTTTCATAGTAGTGAAAACCCAGCGACATCAGCACGGTGGTGGCGTACAGCCCCATGGCGGAGGGAAAGAGGCCGGTGAGCATCACCCCCAGCCCCAGTACCAGCAGGGAGAGCAGGGCGAAGGTCTGTTCACGGAAGAACAGCAGCCAGAAGATGGCGGTGAAGGCGAGAAAACCGGGCACTTCCCGCAGGGATTGCAGCCAGCCGATCTGCTCGCCGTTGAATTGCACCACCTCCACCGCAAAGTTGTTCAGCAGGGCCTGCCAGGTGGAGAAGGACAGGGGCATGGCCGCGGCCATCAGCAACAGCAGGGTGGCTGGCGTGCGCGGCAGCCAGCGTTCCAGGCCACGGGCCGGGAGAGACGGAACCGGCTCGTCCGTCTTGTTCATGAGCGGGCCTTTTTCAGCGCGTCGGCCAGGGCGGAACCCAGTGCGCTGTCCGACTGTGCACGGGCCGGTTCACGCCCGCGCGGGTTGCCGCCATCCTTGCGCCGATTCTCACGCGGATTGCGGGCCTTTTGACCGGGTTTGCCTTTTGCTTGCCGGGCGGGAGCCGTATCGGCTTCGTTTTTCATGCTCAGGGCGATACGCTGGCGTTCCAGGTCCACTTCCAGTACCCGCACCCGGACGATCTGCCCGGCCTTGACCACATCGCGTGGATCCTTGACAAAACGGTCGGCCAGCTGGGAGATGTGCACCAGTCCGTCCTGATGCACGCCGATGTCCACGAAGGCGCCGAAATTGGTTACATTGGTGACCACGCCTTCCAGCCATTGCCCGGTTTTCAGGTCAGCCGGTTTTTCCACCCCATCGGCGAAACGGGCGGTACGAAACTCGCCACGCGGGTCCAGCCCGGGCTTTTCCAGTTCGGCCAGCACATCGCGCACGGTGGGCAGGCCGAAGCTTTCCGTGACGAAATCCTCCGCCTTCAACTTGCGCAGCAGCGCAGTGTTGCCCAGTACGGCCTCCAGTGGCTGGTTCAGTTGCCGCAGCAGGTTTTCCACCAGCGGATAGGCTTCCGGGTGCACGGCGGTGGCATCCAGCGGCTGCTCGCCATCGCGGATACGCAGAAAGCCGGCGCACTGCTGGTATTTCTTCGGCCCCAGCATGGGCACTTCCAGTAGCTGCTCCCGGCGGCGGAAGGGGCCGTTTTGCTCCCGGTGGCGGACGATGTTCTCCGCCAGCGAAGGGCTGAGACCGGCCACACGCGCCAGCAGCGGCGCGGAAGCGGTGTTCAGTTGCACGCCCACCTGGTTGACGCAATCTTCCACCACCTGCCCCAGCCGCTGGCCCAGTTTGACCTGGTTGACATCGTGCTGGTACTGGCCCACGCCGATGGATTGCGGTGGAATCTTCACCAGCTCGGCCAGCGGGTCTTGCAGCCGGCGGGCGATGGAGACCGCGCCGCGCAGGCTGACATCCAGCTCGGGGAATTCCTCGGCGGCCAGTGCCGAGGCGGAATAGACCGAGGCCCCGGCCTCGCTGACCAGCAGGTGGCGGATGGGCTGATCTTTCAGGCGCGTGGCCAGCTCGGCCACCAGTTTTTCCGTCTCCCGCGAGGCGGTGCCGTTGCCGATGGCCACCAGCTGCACGTCATGCCGGCGGCACAGTTGCTCCAGTTGCGCCAGGGTTTCGTCCCACTGGTTTTTGGGCGGATGCGGATAGGCGGTGCCGGCATGCAGCAGCTTGCCGGTGCCATCCACCACCGCCAGCTTGATGCCGGTGCGGATGCCGGGGTCGATGCCCAGGGTCACCTGCTGCCCGGCTGGCGGGCTGAGCAGCAGGTCGCGCAGATTGCTGCCGAACACGCGGATGGCCTCGTCCTCGGCCCCTTCACGCAGGCGGGAGAACAGTTCCACCGTCAGGTGCATGTGCAGGCGAAAGCGCCAGGCCTGGCGGGCGCTTTCGGCCACCCAGGGGTGTTGCCGGGCCGCATCGGAAAGATCCAGCTCGGACAGGATCATGCCCTGCATCCGCGCGCCTTCCGGGTCATCGGGCAGGGCCAGTTGTAAATCCAGCACCCCCTCGGCCCGACCACGGAACAGGGCCAGCGCCCGGTGGGAGGGAATGGCGCGGATGGCTTCCTGATAGTCGAGATAATCGCGGAAGCGGGCCTGTTTCTGCCGGTCTTCCCCCAGTGCGGTGGAAACCACCACGCCGGTCTGCCACAGGGTTTCCCGGGCCTGGCCGAGGATGCCGGCGTGCTCGCTGATCTGCTCGATGAAGATATGACGGGCGCCATCCAGGCAGCGCTGGACTTCGCTGAACTCGCCTTCATCCTGCACGAATTCGGCGGCCAGCTTGAGCGGGTCTGCGGGCAGTTGTTCCAGCAGGGCTTGCAGCAGGGGTTCCAGGCCGGCCTCGCGGGCCTTCTGGGCGCGGGTGCGCCGGCGTGGCTTGTAGGGCAGGTAGAGGTCTTCCAGCGCGGTGCGGGTTTCCGCCTGTTCGATGGCTTCACGCAGGGCATCGCTGAGCTGGCCCTGTTCCTCGATGCTGCGCAGGATGGTGGCCCGCCGGCTGTCCAGCTCGCGCAGGCTGTGTAGCTGGTTTTCCAATTCGCGCAACTGGTTGTCGTTCAGCCCGCCGGTGGCCTCCTTGCGGTAGCGGGCGATAAAGGGCACGGTGGCACCTTCGTCCATGAGGGTGATGGCTGCCAGTACCTGTTTTTCGGCAGCAGCAATGCGGGGCGCGATGCGCCGGGCCAGCGAATGCGTCATGTGCGTACTCCAGATTGATTCAGGCGACTTGCCGCCCCTGATGTTTTTTCAGCGCCACCAGCAGCAGGGAGATGGCTGCCGGGGTGACACCCGGAATGCGGCCGGCCTGGCCGATGGTGGCCGGGCGCTGTTTCGAGAGTTTTTCCCGTACCTCGTTGGACAGGCCCTTGACCTGGCCGTAGTCGAAGTCTTCGGGGATGGTCTTTTCTTCATTGGCGCGGGCGCGGGCGATTTCTTCCTCCTGCCGTTGCAGGTAGCCGGCGTACTTGGCCTCGATTTCCACCTGTTCGGCGGCCTGGGCATCGGCCAGCCCCGGGCCCAGCCCTTCCACGGCCATCAGACGGGTGTAATCCATTTCCGGCCGGCGCAGCAGATCCAGCAGGCGGCTTTCCCGGCTCAGTTCCAGACCGGTGGCTTCGCTGAAGCGCCGGCCCAGCGCGTTGCCGGGGGAAATCCAGGTGGCCTTGAGCCGGGCCAGCTCCCGCTCCACCGCCTCGCGTTTTTCGCAGAAGGCGCGCCAACGGGTCTCGTCCACCAGCCCCAGACGATGGCCGATCTCCGTCAGGCGCAGGTCGGCGTTGTCCTCGCGCAGGCGCAGGCGGTATTCGGCGCGGGAAGTGAACATGCGGTAGGGTTCGCGGGTGCCCTGGGTGATGAGGTCGTCCACCAGCACGCCCAGATAGGCCTGGTCGCGCCCCGGCGTCCAGCCATCCTTTTCCCGCACCTGGCAGGCGGCGTTCAGGCCGGCCAGCAAGCCCTGGGCGGCTGCCTCTTCGTAGCCGGTGGTGCCGTTGATCTGGCCGGCGAAATACAGGCCGACCAGTGCCCGGGTTTCCAGTGTGGGCTTGAGCCCGCGCGGGTCGAAGAAATCGTATTCGATGGCATAACCGGGGCGGGTGATCATGGCCTGCTCGAAACCACGAATGGAGCGCACCAGCTTCAGTTGCACATCAAAGGGCAGGCTGGTGGAAATGCCATTGGGGTAGAGTTCGTGTGTATCCAGCCCTTCGGGCTCGACGAAGACCTGATGGCTGTCCTTGTCGGCGAAGCGGGCGATCTTGTCTTCGATGGAAGGGCAGTAGCGCGGCCCCACGCCCTCGATCACCCCGGTGTACATGGGGGAACGGTCCAGCCCCTCGCGGATGATGTCATGGGTCTGTGGGTTGGTGTGGGTAATGTGGCAGGCCACCTGTCGTGGATGATCCTCCACCCGGCCCATGAAGGAAAATACCGGCGTGGGCGTATCGCCCGGCTGCGCTTCCATGACGGAAAAATCCACCGTGCGGCCATCCACCCGCGGCGGTGTGCCGGTTTTCAGCCGCTCCACGCTGAAAGGCAATTCCCGCAGACGGGCGGCCAGCGCGTTGGCCGGCGGGTCGCCGGCACGGCCACCGC
>WFUE01000025.1 GCA_015485125.1 Lysobacterales bacterium
GTCGTAGGGCGGAATAGGCGAAGCCGTATTCCGCCGTGGAATCTGACATGGTTCCGGTGCAATACGCTGGCGCTATTGCACCCTACGGTTTTGAGCGGCTTGTTTTCCGCCATGCTGCGTTGGAGGGGGCGCACTCGTCGGTCACATACTTTTTGTATGCTCCCTCCTCGTTTACCCCCTCCGCCTTGCCTGACGAAAAACCGCTCGCTCAAAACTCGTGCAGGTAGAAAGGGAAATGGGCGGCTTGTTTTCCGTATCTTTGTGGTGCACGGGCAGCCTCTCTCGTTCACGTACTTTCTGTACGCTCCCTCGCGATTCAGCCCGTGCGTCTTGATCTACAAAAAACCGCTGACTCAAAACCACGGCTTGTAACCGGCTGTCGTAGGGCGGAATAGGCGAAGCCGTATTCCGCCGTGGAATCTGACATGGTTCCGGTGCAATACGCTGGCGCTATTGCACCCTACGGTTTTGAGCGGCTTGTTACCAGCCGGCCCAAACCGGCCGCAGGCCGGCGGGCAGGGTTTCCAGCCGGCCCAGTTCCACATGGGGGTTTGCCGGGTTGTGGAAGTCGGAGCCTGCCGAGGCTTGCAGTTCGAATGCCCGCGCCCATTGGGCGCTGCGGCGGGTCTGGTCCGGGTTGTAGTGGCCGGTGACCACTTCCAGCCCGCTGCCGCCGGCCTGGCGAAAGGCGGTCAGTACCCGGCGTAGCCAGGCGCCGGTGAGCTTGTAGCGCAACGGATGGGCAAGCACGGCCACGCCGCCGCTGGCGGTGATCCAGCCCACTACTTCTTCCAGTACCGGCCAGCGGGCTTTCTGGTAGCAGGATTTGCCCTGCCCCAACCAGCGGTCGAAGGCATCCTGCATGGCCGGGCAATAGCCCAGCTCCACCAGCGCGCGGGCAAAATGGGTGCGGGTCAGGGCTTGCCCATGGTCACAGAGAGCTTCGGCCCGTTCGGCGGCATCGGCCATGCCCTTGCGCGCCAGTTTTTCCTGGATACGCGCACCCCGCTCGCGTCGCAGCCGGTCACTTTGTTGCAATCCTTCGGCCAGTGGGTGGCCGGCGGTATCGTCGAAGCGCAGGCCCAGCACATGCAGTACGCGGCCATGAAAATCGGCGGAGACTTCCACACCGTTGATCAGTTGCAACGGCAGGCTGGCGGCGGCCTGTTGCGCTTCGTGCAGGCCGTTCAGGGTGTCGTGATCGGTCAGGGCCAGCAGGTCCACGCCCTGCTGCGCGGCCCGTTGCAGGACTTCCGTTGGTGTCAGCGTGCCGTCGGAGGCGGTGGAATGGCAGTGCAGGTCCACGCGGGCCCGTGGCGGGGCTTCAGCCACGGAAGAAGTTTTTCAGCCGCTCGATGGGTGCAATGCCCTCGGGGGCCGGTGGTGGCGCTGGCTCGTAGGGTACGGGAGCGACGCGGGAGAGCATCCAGTGGGGCATGCTGGGCCCGTGGCTGGCCGGGCCGCCACCGCATCCCAGCAGTTTGGGGTTGAAGATCTTGATCAGGTTGGGGTTTTCCCGGTTGTCCACAAAGACGAAACCACAGTAGACCGGGTCCTGATGCTTGCGTATGGTGTCATCGAGAAAACGCAGGAACTGGTCGATGGTTTGCGCGGAGGCGGGTTCTTCCGGCAGTGGATCGCCATGGGTGATGATGTACCATTGCCCGTCCGCTTCGGCGCGCAG
The DNA here is from genome assembly GCA_015485125.1 of Lysobacterales bacterium. GTDB lineage: Bacteria > Pseudomonadota > Gammaproteobacteria > Xanthomonadales > S139-57 > S139-57. The sequence continues at coordinate 1,685 of WFUE01000025.1, forward strand.
TTTCTCCCAGAGCGCATCCAGGTGTTCCCATTTGAGCACGCCCTGATGATCGCCGTGGAATAATCTGAGAAAATCGTCAGCCATCTTTTCACCTCCAGAGCAGACCATCATGCCGCAAGATGACCGTACACGGCAAGTCAGAGCCAACAAGCTGGGCAAGCGCCTGCGCCGCGCCGTGGGCCAGGCCATAGCCGATTACAACCTGATCGAGGACGGCGACCGGGTGATGGTCTGCCTCTCCGGCGGCAAGGATTCCTATGCCATGCTGGACTTTCTCATGCAACTGCGGCAGAAGGCTCCCGTGCGCTTCGAGCTGGTGGCGGTGAATCTGGATCAGAAGCAACCGGGCTTTCCCGCGCATGTGCTGCCGGAATACCTCTCCGGCCTGGGCATCGAATACCACATCATCGAGCAGGACACCTATTCGGTGGTGCAGGAGATCATCCCCGAGGGCAAGACCACCTGCGGGCTGTGTTCGCGCCTGCGGAGGGGCATTCTCTACAACTTCGCCCATGCCCACGGCCTGAACAAGATCGCCCTGGGCCATCACCGCGACGATCTCATCGAGACCCTGTTTCTCAACCTGTTCCATGGCGGCCAGCTGAAGGCCATGCCGCCCAAGCTGGTGTCCGATGACGGGCGCAACACCGTGATTCGTCCACTGGCCTATTGCCGGGAGCAGGATCTGGAAGCCTGGGCCGAACTCCAGGGCTACCCCATCATCCCCTGCAACCTGTGCGGCTCCCAGGACAACCTGCAACGACAGGCCATCAAGGGCCTGTTGCGGGAATGGGAAAAACGCTATCCGGGCCGGGTGGAAAACATCTTCCGCGCCATGCAGCATGTGGTGCCTTCCCACCTGTGCGACCGGACGTTGTTTGATTTCGCCGGCCTGGGCGGGACGGCGGAGCCCGCGTCACCGGGGCGGGAAGAGTGGCTGCTGGGCGGGCGGCAGGCCGGCACTTCCTGAACAGGCTGGCAGTCTGCGTGAGCGGCGGATTCAGGCCAGTCGGTCGTCGGCGATATGGTAGTAGGGGTCTTCCTCGCGGTTGATCTCCACCAGATCACCAGCCTTGTCCAGCAACTGGCGGCACTCCGGGCTGAGATGGCGCAGGCGCAGCTGCTTGCCGCGCCGCTGATAGCGTTCGGCCAGATTGTCGATGGCCTCGATGCCGGAATGATCCAGCACACGTGCGTCGGCGAAGTCGATGATGACCTCATCCGGGTCATCCTTGGGGCTGAACAGTTCGGAAAAATTGCGCGCCGAGCCGAAAAACAGCGGGCCATGCAGGCGGTAGACCCTGGCGCCATTTCCGTCCTCGAAGGTTTCGGCCCAGATGTGCTTGGCATGTTTCCAGGCAAATACCAGTGCCGAAACCACTACACCAATCAGAACGGCGATGGCCAGATCGGCGATCACGGTAATGCCCGCCACCAGTACCACCACGAAGATATCGGATTTGGGCACCCGCCCCAACATGCGGAAACTGGCCCACTCGAAGGTGCCGATCACCACGATGAACATCACGCCCACCAGGGCGGCGATGGGAATCTGCTCAATCAGGCTGGCACCAAACAGCACAAAGGCCAGCAAAAACAGGGCGGCGGCAATGCCGGAAAGCCGCCCGCGCCCACCGGAATTGATGTTGATCAGGCTCTGGCCAATCATGGCACAGCCACCCATGCCGCCAAACAGGCCATTGACGGCATTGCCCACGCCCTGGCCGATGCATTCACGATTGCCACGACCGCGGGTTTCGGTCAACTCGTCGATCAATTGCAGGGTAAGCAGGGATTCAATCAGGCCCACGCCGGCGAGTATCAGCGAATAGGGCAGAATGATCTTCAGGGTTTCCAGATTCCAGGGTATTTCCGGCAAATGAAACATTGGCAGGCCACCGGCAATGGAAGCCTGTGGATTGCCGCTCATGTCCGCCAGTACGCCCTGCACCGTGCGTGTATCCAGATCCAGGCCAATGACCAGCAGGCTGACGGTGACGATGGCAGCCAGGGAAGCAGGGATGGCCGTGGTCAGCCTGGGCAGGAAATGAATGATGCTCATGGTCAAAAGCACCAGACCCAACATGATCCACAGGGCCTGCCCGCTCAGCCACTGCGGCTGCCCGTTCGTGCCCGGCAGCTGAAAATGCTGCAACTGGGCGAGAAAAATCACGATGGCCAGTCCGTTGACGAAGCCCAGCATCACCGGATAGGGGACCATGCGGATGAATTTGCCCAATCGCAACACGCCGGCCAGAATCTGGAACAGCCCGGCCAGCAATACGGCGGCAAACAGGTACTCTGTGCCGTGCTCCTGCACCAGCGCCACCATCACCACCGCCATGGCACCGGTGGCACCGGAAATCATCCCGGGCCGGCCGCCCACAATGGCAGCAATCAGGCCCATCATGAAAGCCGCATGCAGGCCCACCAGGGGTTCCACCCCCGCCACAAAGGCAAAGGCTACCGCCTCCGGTACCAGTGCCAGGGCAACGGTCAAACCGGAAAGCACATCATTCCTGACGCAAGCCTTGCCGGGGCAGGTGAGTTCAAACATGGGCAGAAAATACATTAGCAAGAGATAAACAAGCGGCACACTATAACATTTCAAACAGTGGGTTTCCCGTCGTGTGCCGCAGCTATCGTGCTGGACGGCAACGGCTGTACATTTACCCCCTGCCCGCATCGGGCTATGATGCGCCCATGAAAAACCACGCCCGCATCGCCTTGTTGTTGAGCATCCTGCTGCTGGCCGCTTGTGGCCAGAAGGGACCGTTGCGCCCGGCGGATGCGCCGGAGAAACAGGGTTCAGCTGTGGCGCGGGAGGCCGCGAGGGCATGAGAGGCCTGCGTTTTGCCAAGATGCATGGCCTGGGCAACGATTTTCTGGTCACTGACAGCTTCCACCAGCCGGTTTCCCTGAGCCCGGAGACCATTGCGGCGCTGGCCGAGCGTCATACCGGCGTGGGTTTCGACCAACTGCTCCTGCTGGAGCCGGACCCTGACCCGGCGGTACATGCGCGCTATCGTATCTTCAATGCCGACGGCAGCCCGGCCGGCCAATGCGGCAATGGCGCCCGTTGCGCCGGGGTGTACCTGCAAAGGCGCGGGCTGGTTACGGCCAATCCCATGGTACTGGCGGTGGATGGTGGCCGGATCGAGATCGCTCTGCAGGCCGATGGCCAGGTGGCGGTGAACATGGGCGAGCCGGATTTTCGCCCCGAAAGCCTGCCCGCCAGCTGTAGCGGCGAGGAAGACCCGTTGCATTGCCGCCTGCTGCCGACACTGCCGCCAGCGGGGCTGGTTTCCATGGGCAATCCACACGCGGTGATGCAGGTCGAGGCGGTGGAACGCGCGCCGGTGGCGGATTGGGGGCCCGAAGTGCAGGCCCTCCCCCGCTTTCCCGAAGGCGTGAATGTGGGTTTCATGGAAATCCTCGCCCGTGACCGGCTGCGGTTGCGGGTGTACGAACGGGGCGCGGGTGAAACCCGGGCCTGTGGCACTGGTGCTTGCGCGGCGGCGGCGGTGGGCATGGCCCGAGGCCTGCTCGAACCGCAGGTGACCGTGCACTTGCCCGGTGGTGATTTGCAAATAGAATGGGCCGGCCCTGGCCGGGACTTGTGGATGCGCGGGCCGGCGGTCTGGGTGTATGAGGGGGCAATGGCATGAGTGAATCCATCGAAGACAAGCTGAACCGGGAGACGGTACTGGCCTGGCTGGCCGCCCATCCCGATGCCTTGCAGGGAGAGGACGATCTCGTGCGCCGCCTGCAATTTCGCGGTGGTGACGGTCAGCGCATCATCGGCCTGCAGGACTACCGCCAGCAGCAGCTACAGCTGGACAAGCAGCGCCTGGAGAGCGAACTGGCCCGTTTCGAGCAGCTGGTGGCCGACAATGAACAACTGCTGCACAAGCTGCACCAGTGGGTGCTGCGCATGCTGGATGCCCTGAGCCTGGAGGCCCTGCTGCAACAGGCGCTGCTGGGGCTGAAAGAAGATTTTTCCGCCGAGACCGTAGCCCTGCATGTGCTCTGCCTGCCGGATGATTTCTCGGTCCCCGAAAACTGCTGGGCGCAGGAGATCTGTGAGCCGGCGGTGATCAATCTGGCCCAGATGGCGGCACCGCGTCTGGGCCGCCTGCCCGATTCGCAGAAAGCGGCCCTGTTCGGCCCGCTGGCCGCACAGGTGCAATCGGCGGTGATCCTGCCGATGAATACCCAGGGCGTGCTGGCGGTGGGCAGCAGTGACCCCCTGCACTATCAGGCAGGCATGGGCACGGAAATGCTCTCCTTTGCCAGCCAGTGCCTGATGCGCTTGTTGCGGGTTCATGGCTGAGGCGCACTGGCGGCAAAACCCGGTTGTACAGCGGTGGCTGGATTATCTGCGCCACGAAAAGGGGGCCTCGCCCCACACGGTGGAAGCCTATCTGCGTGATCTGGCGCAACTGGCGGCGGAACACCCCGCCTTTGCCGCCGGTGACTGGCAGGCGGTACACGAAGCCGATCTGCGTCGCATTCTGGGCAAGCGCTTTCGTCAGGGCGTGAAGTCCGCCAGCCTGAAGCGCTGGCTGTCGGCCATTCGCACCTTCTATCGCTGGTTGGACCGGCAAGGCCTGAGCGGGGGCAACCCGGCGGATGGCATTCGCGCCCCCAAGGGCGCCCGCTCCCTGCCGGCGGTGATGGAAGTGGATGTGATCGCCCATCTTATCCACAGCCTGCCGGCCGACGAACGGGGCTTGCGCGACCGGTTGATTCTGGAGCTGTTCTACGGCTGCGGCCTGCGGCTTTCCGAACTGGCCAGCCTGCGCCGCGGGCAGCTGGATTTCGAAAACGGGCAGATCCGTGTCACCGGCAAGGGCAACAAAACCCGCATCGTCCCCTTCTCCGGCAAAGCGGTGGAGGCCGCCCGGCAATGGCTGCAACAGCAGCCCGGCCAGGCGCGGGACTGGCTCTTCCCCGGCCGCAACGGTCATCTGCATGTCAATACCATCCAGAAGATGCTTCAGCGCCGGGCGCGGCAGGCCGGCATTCCCCAGCACCTGCATCCGCACCTGCTGCGCCATTCCTATGCCAGCCATCTGCTGCAATCCAGCGGCAACCTGCGCGCGGTGCAACTGTTGCTGGGCCATGCCAGCATCAGCACCACCCAGGTCTATACCCATCTGGATTTCCAGCATCTGATGCGCGTGTACGAAAAAACCCACCCCAGAGCGCGCCGCAAGGACTGAACCCCGGCCCGTCTGCCGGGTACAATGGGCATAAACCACGAGGAGTTTGCCGTCATGATCGATGCCCGTCTGCTGGAAGAATTCAGCCAGAAACTGGAAGCCCTGATCCCGCCGGGAATGGAGGCGCTGCGCCAGGAAGTGCGCAGCAATGCCCGCAGCCTGCTGCAGGCAACCCTGGCGCGCATGGAGGTGGTTACCCGGGAGGAATTCGACGCACAGAAAGCCGTGCTGGCCCGCACGCGGGAGAAACTGGAGGCGCTGGAACAACGCCTGAAGGCACTGGAATCCACCGACTGAACCCCCGACGGAGAAGGGACGCATGCAACAATTGGCGGTGGTGCATACCCGGGCGCTGGACGGCATCCGCGCCCCGGCGGTGCAGGTGGAAGTGCATCTTTCCGCCGGCCTGCCCTCGGTGTCCATCGTCGGCCTGCCGGAGGCCGCCGTCAAGGAAAGCAAGGAACGGGTTCGCGCCGCCCTGCTCAATTCGGGCTTTGATTTCCCCGCCCGCCGCATCACCATCAATCTGGCCCCTGCCGACCTGCCCAAGGAAGGCAGCCGTTTCGATCTGGCCATCGCCCTGGGTATCCTCGCCGCTTCCGGGCAGATTCCCGCCGCCGCGCTGGAGAAACTGGAATTTCAGGCCGAACTGGCGTTGAACGGCCAGCTGCGCCCTATCCACGGCAGCCTGACGGCCGCGCTGGCCGCCAGCGATGCGGGCCGTTCACT
>WFUE01000026.1 GCA_015485125.1 Lysobacterales bacterium
GCTGCTCCGGGCAAACCAGAACATACGCGTCTCGCAGGTTGGTTTCATAATCCTGTGCGCGCGCCAGACGTACCGGTTGTGGATGCAGGAAACGGTGACCACGGGAATGGCGATCCCCGTCCAGTCCGAACAGCTGCACCGGAAGAATTTCGTCATCAAGCAGGCAGACCAGCCAGTGTACCGGGCGCACGAACTGGAAATCATGCGCGCCCCAGCGCATGCGCTTGGGGATGGGCAGCCGTTCCAGTGCCTGTGGCAGGATTTCCTGCAACAGCGCTTGCAGTGACTTGCCGGTTACCTGGCGGGTGAAATAGAGCCAGGCGCCCTTGGGTGTCTGCCGTTGTTCCAGCGCTTCCACCGCCACGCCACAGGAGCGGGCAAATCCCTGGGCAGCCGCCGTGGGGGCGCCGTTATCATCGAAGGCTGCCTGCAGGGCCGGCCCGCGGCGTTCTTCCTGCCGGTCGGGCTGGGCGCGGTCGATAGCGGCCAGATACAAAGCCAGGCGGCGGGGCGTGGCATACCAGCGCGATTGTTCCTGGTTGAAGTCAATCCCGGCCTTTTCCAGCAAGGCGGTCGTTTCCTGATACAGGGCTTGTGCCAGCTTCTCCAGCGCACGTGGAGGCAGCTCCTCGGTACCCAGTTCGAAAAGTAGATCGCCCTTGCTGTTTACAGTGTTTGCACTCATGCCAATCCCTCCCGCTTGGCGGCTTGCAGGACCGGAAAGCCTAGGGCTTCGCGGGCCTGGTAGTAGCTTTCGGCCACGGCGCGGGCCAGGGTGCGTACCCGCAGAATGTAGCGTTGCCGCTCGGTGACGGAAATGGCCTTGCGGGCATCCAGCAGATTGAAGGTGTGTGAAGCCTGTAATACCTGTTCATAGGCAGGTAGCGGCAGTTGGCTTTCCACCAGCCGTAGCGCCTCGGACTCGCAGGTATCGAACCACTGCTTCAGCGCCGGTACATTGGCCTGTTCGAAGTTGTAGCGGGATTGCTCCACCTCGTTCTGGTGAAAGACATCACCGTAGGTTACCGTGCCGTTCGGCGTGTGGGACCACACCAGATCGTAGACCCGGTCCACGCCTTGCAGATACATGGCCAGCCGTTCCAATCCGTAGGTGATCTCGCCAGTGACCGGCTTGCAATCCAGCCCGCCGCACTGCTGAAAATAGGTGAACTGGGTGACCTCCATGCCGTCCAGCCAGACTTCCCAACCCAGTCCCCAGGCACCCAGTGTGGGAGATTCCCAGTTGTCTTCCACAAAACGCAGATCATGTACGGCAGGGTCGATGCCCAGCGCGCGCAGGGAATCGAGATAAAGTTCCTGAATGTTGTCCGGGGAAGGTTTCAACACCACCTGAAACTGGTAGTAGTGCTGCATGCGGTTGGGGTTTTCCCCGTAGCGGCCGTCCGTGGGCCGGCGGCAGGGTTGCACATAGGCGGCATTCCACGGCTCCGGCCCGATGGAACGCAGAAAAGTGGCGGGATGAAAGGTACCGGCACCCATGGGCATGTCCATGGGCTGGACCAGAACACAACCTTGTTCGGCCCAGAATTGTTGCAGGCGAAGAATGAAGGCCTGGAAAGTGTCGGGTGCGGTTGCAATCGCTTGGCTCATGAGGCTTGCTTCACGGAAAAATCGGGCAATTATATCAGCAGCCACTGCAGCGACGAACGGAAAGTCGCATAATAGACGCAGGCCAACCACGGAGAAGCCCCATGAGCGAACGGCGAAAATTGCACCGCAGACACTTGATTTTCTACCTCCGGTTACAGGATGCCCGTACCGGGGAATTGATGGGTTTTTTGGGAGACATCAGCCCGAAGGGCCTGCTGATGATCAGTGAACAGCCACTTGCAGTAGGCCGCACCTTGCATTTGCAATTGTTGTTGCCGCATGAAATCGAGGGCCGCAACGCTGTGGAACTGGAGGCTGTGGTACGCCGATGCGCGCCGGATTACAACCCGCAGTTCCATGCCATCGGCATGGAGGTCAATGAACTGGAACCGGCCGTACTCAAGGTACTGGAGGAATTGGTTCAGGAAATGGGCTTCAAAGACTGAATGGAAAAGAAACCCCTGCTGCTGCTGGTCAATCTGGGTACCCCGGATGCCCCGACACCGAAGGCCCTGCGTCGTTATCTGAAGGCATTCCTTTCCGACCGGCGTGTGGTGAGCCTGCCGCCGTGGCTGTGGCAACCACTGTTGCGTGGCATCATCCTGCCCTTTCGAGCGCCTCGATCCGCAGCGGCCTATCGCAGCATCTGGCAAAGCGGGGGTTCGCCGCTGCTACATTACTCGCAGGCATTGGCTGATCGGCTGGCCGAAGCGCTGGCGGATCGTGCCACGGTCAAGCTGGCCATGCGCTACGGGCAACCCGCGCTGGCACAGGTGCTGGAGGAAAACCCTGCCGACGAAGTCATTGTGCTGCCGCTATACCCGCAGTATTCCTCCACCACTACCGCCTCGGTACTGGATGCCTGTTGTCAATGGACGCAAAACCGGCTGGCTCTGCCGGGGTTGCATTTCATTCGCGACTATCATCGCCATCCACAGTATATTCAGGCACTGGCCGACAGCATCCGTGCGGCCTGGCAACAACAAAAAGGGGAGGTATTGCTGTTTTCCTTTCATGGCATTCCGCAAAGGCTGGATGACGGCGGCGACCCCTATGCGGCGCAATGCCGGGAAACCGCCCGGCTTGTGGCACAAGCACTGGGGCTGGAAGACCACCAATGGCAGCTGATGTTCCAGTCCCGCTTCGGGCGTGAAACTTGGCTTCAGCCCTATGCCACGGAAACCCTGACCCGTCTGGCCGAACAGGGTACAAAATCCGTGGATGTCATCTGCCCGGGGTTTGCCGTGGATTGTCTGGAGACCCTGGAGGAAATGGCGGTGGAAAACCGCGATCATTTCTTGCAGGCCGGGGGTGAGCACTACCAGTACATTCCCTGCCTCAATGACAGCGCCGCCCAGGTCGCGCTGATGCAAGCCCTGTTTGAAGCCCATGTCAGCCGCCAGGACTACTGATCGCCTGCCCTTTCATTGCCAGCCGACCGAGCTGTTTGCAGCAGCGGTGGTCGCCGAACTGGTGGTGACCATCATCCACTTGCACGGGTGGGAGGGACGTACCCTGGATTGGCAACATTTCGATCTGCGCTGGTTCAGCCAGATCAGCCTGTTTGCTCAATGGGTCGTACTACTGTCCAGTCTTATGATCTGCTGGCTGCGACCCTGGTTGCTCAGGTTGCCCGGAAGCTTGCCAGTGATTCTGGCCTTTCAGATCGCGCCCCTGGTCACGGCACTCAGTACCCTGGGGTTGTTCGTACTGGATCGACAATTGCAATTGAGCCTGAGCACGCGTCTGCCGGAACCGGGCAAACTGATCATCGTCAACACCCTGACGGTGTTGCTGGTCAGTGGCGCGTTCTTTCGCTACCTCTATCTGCGAGCGGACTGGCAGGCCCGCATCCAGGCAGAAGCCCGCGCGCGTTTCGAAGCCCTGCAAGCGCGCATCCGGCCTCATTTTCTGTTCAACAGTATCAACACCGTAGCCAGCCTGATTCCGGTGGATGCGGAAAAGGCCGAGGAAACCCTGCTGGATCTGACCCAGCTGTTCAGGGCTGCGCTGCAGGAAAATCAGGGTGTGCATCGGCTGCAGGAAGAATGGACCTTGCTGGAGCACTACCTGCGCATCGAAAAACTGCGTCTGGGAGAACGCTTGCAGGTTGCCATGGATCTGCAGCAAGATATCCGGGACTGCCGCGTGCCGGCCCTGCTATTGCAGCCACTGGTGGAAAATGCCGTCTACCATGGGATCGAAACCCTGCCGGAAGGTGGCACCATCCAGGTATCCGCCCGTTGTGAAGACCGGCGGATACGGCTGGAAGTGCGCAACCCCGGCCAAGGGCAAGGGAATGCCGGTCTCGGCATGGCACAGAACAACATTCGCCAGCGCCTGCAGCTGTATTACCATGGCAAGGCCAGCATGCAGACCGAGCAGCAAGCGGATGCGTACTCGGTCATCCTGTGGCTGCCGGTATGGAAGGACGATGAGCAAGATACTGATCGCAGATGACGAACCGCTGGCCCGCGCCCGCCTGCGTGCCCTGTTGGAACGCCTGGAAGACTACCAGGTCGTGGCGGAAGCCGGTCATGGAGAAGCCGTGCTGGAGCAACTCGCAGAACAGCCGGTGGATATCGTGCTGCTGGATATACGCATGCCGGGCATGGATGGCATGCAGGCGGCTGAACAACTGAGACAGGCCCACCCGGAAACCGCCATTATCTTTACCACCGCCTATGCGGACCATGCCCTTGAAGCCTACAAACAACAGGCAGTGGCCTACTTGCTAAAACCCGTACGCAGGGAAGCGTTACAAGAGGCTCTGGAACAGGCATGTGCCCTGCAGACAGGGCGCCGGCAGATACAGCAGGCTCGGGCACAGTACCTCAGCGCATATGTACGAGGCAAACTTTTGCGCATACCGGTGGAAGAAGTTCCCTATCTGCAAGCCAGCCAGAAGTACGTCATGCTGAAACACCAGGGCCATGAAATCCTCATCGAGGATTCGCTGGTGCAGATTGAACAGCGCTTTCCCGGTGTTTTTCTGCGCATTCACCGCAATGCACTGGTCCATCCACAGGCCATCGAGGGACTGGAGCGGGATGTCAGTGGCAAGCACTGGCTGCTGCTGCGGGAACTGCCGGACAAGCTGGAAGTTTCCCGCCGTAATCTGCCGGTGGTGCGCCAGTTTCTGAAAGGGGAATAAACTGGCACTTTGCCCAGCAACAAGAAATCGGAGCATGGCGTACAATAACCGCCATGAAAACACTCACCATCGCCACCCGCAAAAGCCCGCTGGCCCTGTGGCAGGCCGAATTTGTCAAGGCGGAGCTGGAACGCTGCCATGCGGATCTGCGCTGCGAACTGTTGCCCCTGTCCACCCGGGGAGACAAGATCCTGGATACACCGCTGGCCAAAATAGGCGGCAAGGGGCTGTTCCTGAAAGAGCTGGAACACGCCCTGCTCAATGGCGAAGCCGACCTGGCCGTCCATTCCATGAAGGATGTGCCGGTGGACATGCCCGAAGGCCTGAATCTGGCGCTGATGCTGGCCCGCGAAACCCCCTGGGACGCCTTTGTCAGTAACCAGTACAAAAGTCTGGACGCCCTGCCTGCGGGCGCTGTAGTGGGTTCGTCCAGCCTGCGGCGACAGGCCCAACTCAGGGCGATTCGCCCGGATCTGCAAATTCGCGACTTGCGAGGCAATGTCAATACCCGCCTGCGCAAACTGGATGAGGGGGAATATGATGCCATCCTGCTGGCCGTGGCTGGTCTGAAACGACTGGGCATGGATGAACGCATACGGGAAACCCTGCAACCCCCACGCTGGTTGCCGGCGGCGGCCCAGGGTGCGTTGGGCATAGAAATCCGAAGTGACGACACTGAAACCCTGCAACGGCTGGAAGTATTGTCTGACCCGGAAACCTGGGCCTGTGTCAGCATGGAACGGGCCTTCAACCGTCGTCTGGGTGGTAGTTGTCAGGTACCCATTGCCGCTTATGCCGAACGCAAGGGCCTGCAATGGCATCTGCAGGGGCTGGTGGCCGCGCCGGATGGCAGCCAGGTGATACGCGGTGAATGTACCGCCGGCGACGGTGAGCAGGAACAGGCCGGAGAACAACTGGCCGAACAACTACTGTCTCAGGGCGCGGATGCCATTCTTGCCGCACTGGATATGACCCCTGCCAAATGAAACCGGCACCGCCGCTGGTGGTTATCACCCGTCCGCCAGCACAGGCCGAATCGCTGCTGCAAGCCCTGCGGGAAGCAGAAATCCCCGCTCTGCATCAACCGGTATTGCAAATCCTGCCCGCGATGGACCCGCCTGCCTTGAAACAGGCCCTAGAAAGAGATAAACAGCGCTATTCACTGGCGCTGTTCACCTCCCTCAACGCGGTACAGCAGGCCGCCGCCCTGATCGCCTTGCCCGACTGGCTGGCGGGCAAGAAGGTGTTTGCCGTGGGCCAGGCCACCGCCCAATGGCTTAAAGAACATGGCGTGCAGGCCATACACACGCCCACAAGCAAACAAACCTCCGAAGGCTTGCTGGCCCTGCCGGCCCTGCAACTGGGGGAAGGCCGGGCCGCCGCCCTGTTCAACGCAGCCGGAGGCCGCACCCTGCTGCAGCAAACCTTGCGACAGCGGGGCTTCGTGGTGGAGGAATTTCATGTCTACCGGCGCGAGACGGTAAAAACCCCCACCCCGTCCTTTCAGCAAGCCGTCCAGGCACAACAGCCCCTGCTGCTCACCGCCACCAGTACCGCCATGCTGGAAGGCCTGCTGGCCATAACGGAACGGTCGTTGCAACCTTGGCTGTTGCAACAGCCCCTGATCGTCATCTCCCCACGCATGGCCGAGCGGGCCAGGATACTGGGTTTCAC
>WFUE01000027.1 GCA_015485125.1 Lysobacterales bacterium
GCTTCCGGGCTGAGGTCGGTGGCGAGCAGGCAGGCATCGGGGCGTGCCCGCGCCAGTGCCAGGGCAATGGCACCGCTGCCGGTGCCCAGATCCACGATGGTGGGCGTTCTCAGCGCCGAGGTTTTCTCCAGACAGGCTTCCACCAGCATTTCCGTTTCTGGTCGGGGGCAGAGCACGGCGGGGCTGACATGGAGTTCCATGTCCCAGAAGGGTTTGTTGCCGAGGATGTAGGCCAGTGGCTCCCCTTGCGCCCGGCGGCGCAGCGCGTGTTCAAGCCGCTGGATTTCCTCCTCCTTCAGTGGGCTGTCACCATGGCTGTACAACCAGCTCATGGGTTTTTGCAGCACGCCCAGAAGCAGGGCGCGGGCTTCACGCCGGGCATCGGGCAATGCCAGTCTTCCGGCTGCGGTTTGCAGCCATTGCTCTGCGGAAAGTTGCGGCACTTGGGTCAGGTTTTGTATTAGAATGGCTGGTTTCATCATACAGCAGGTGATCGCCGATGTTCAGCCGAACCAGTGAGCCGGTACGATTTGAACGGGAGTGCGAGGTGGTGATGATTCCTTCCGGTGACCCGGTGACCATGCCGGCCGGTACCGTGGGCTATATCACCCAGGCACTGGGTGGCAGCTTCACCGTGTTTGTCGAGGGCAATCTGTTTCGCGTGGCCGGCACCGATGCCGATGCCCTGGGCAAGGAGCCTGTTCTGCCACCGGAACTGCCCGAAAATGCTTCCGACGAGGATGTGGAAAAACTGATCTGGGACCAGATCAAGACCTGCTATGACCCGGAGATTCCGGTCAATATCGTTGATCTGGGGTTGATCTATGAATGCCGGGTGGAAAAACAGGACGACCAGCGCCGCAAGGTCTTCATCAAGATGACCCTTACCGCACCCGGTTGCGGCATGGGCGACATTCTGGTGGATGATGTGCGCGCCAAGGTCAAGCTGGTGCCTACCGTGGAAGATGTACACGTGGAACTGGTATTCGACCCGCCCTGGAACAAGGACATGATGTCTGAAGTGGCCAAGCTGGAAACGGGCATGCTCTGATGAATGGCGGTCGGCGTGGCAAGGGCATCTACCTGCTGCCCAACCTGTTTACCACCGGGGCGTTGTTCTCCGGTTACTATGCCATCGTCGCGGCCGTCAACGGCCAGTTTGAAACGGCGGCCATTGCGGTGTTCATCGCCGGCCTGCTTGACGGGCTGGATGGACGCATCGCCCGCATGACCAACACGCAGTCGGAATTCGGGGTCCAGTACGATTCCCTGTCGGATCTGATCTCCTTCGGGTTGGCGCCTTCGCTGGTCATCTATCTCTGGTCTTTGTCGTCCATGAAGGCCATGGGAGAAATGTTCGGCAAGCTGGGTTGGCTGGCGGCCTTTCTCTATGCCACCTGTGCCGCCCTGCGCCTGGCTCGTTTCAATGTGCAGGTGGCCTCGGTGGACAAGCGCTATTTTCAGGGCCTGGCCAGCCCGGCGGCGGCTGGCACGTTGATGTCCTGGGTCTGGTTTGGTGAAAACATGGGGCTGGCCGGGCAGGACTACTGGTGGTTCAGCGCTCCCCTGACGGTGGTGGTGGCCCTGATGATGGTCAGCAATTTCCGCTATTTCAGCTTCAAGAGCTGGCCGATACGGGAGAAGATACCCTTCTGGTGGCTGTTGCCGGTGGTACTGGTCTTCGTCCTGCTGGCTTCCAACCCGCCGCTGGTGTTGTTGCTGGTCACTCTGCTGTATCTGGTGTCCGGGCCGGTCACGACCCTGCTGGGCCGGCAGCGCAAGCGGCGCAAGGGCACGGCAGCGAACAAGCCCACCAACGAGGCACGCTGATGCCGGCCTTGTCCGGGTTGCAGGGAAGTGACCAGGCACAGGCATTGCTGGAGCGCGTGGCAGCGCTGTCGCTTTCCTTTTCCAAGAGTCTGAACATCCAGGAAACCCTGGACCACGCCGTGGTGCAGATTGTCGATCTGATGCAGGCCGAGGCGGCGTCCATCTTCCTCATTGATCAACACCACGAAATGCTGGTCTGCCGTGCCAGCCACGGCCCGGTGGATGTGCGCGGCCTGAAGATTCCCATGGATCAGGGCGTGATTGGCCGTGCGCTGCAATCCCAGCAGCCGCAGGTGGTGGAGGATGTGGCCAATGACCCGGATTTTACCGGCCATGTGGACCAGAAGACCGGCTTCACTTCCCGCAGCATGGTGTGTAGTCCCTTGTTGGTGGCCCACGGTGCCATTGGTGTCATTCAGGTGCTGAACAAGCGCGATGGCGGGCTGTTCGATCAAACCGATGCCCTGACCCTGAAAATGCTCTCCGTGCCCGTGGCCATGGCCATTCACAATGCTCAGCTGGCCATGGAGCTGGTGGAGCAGAAGCGCATCCAGCGCGAGCTGAAAATTGCTCGTGAGATGCAGAAAGACCTGCTGCCACGGCGGGTGCGCCCGCCTTTCCCCATTCAGGCGGTGACCATGCCGGCCCGGGAAGTTTCCGGTGATTTCTATGATTATTTTGCTCTGGACAACGGCCGCATTCGTTTCACCATTGGCGATGTGTCCGGCAAGGGGCTGGATGCCTCCCTGCTGATGATGCGAACCAGTACCCTGCTGCGCTGGGTGGGCAAGCAGGGCTTGCCGCCGAGCGCATGGCTTTCGGCGGTCAACGACGAGCTGGCCGGCAGCGTGGGCGGCGGCATGTTCATCTGTGCCGTGGTGGGCGAGTACGACCCGGCCACCGGCCTGCTGCGCTGGGCCAATGCCGGTTTTTTGCCGTTGCTGAAGTACAACCCCGTGGAGGGTTTTCAGACCTACCCTGCTTCCGGCCCGCCGCTGGCGGTGCTGCCCGGCAGCCACTACGACGATGAGCAAGCCCACCTGGACAATCAGCTGATGTTTCTTTTTTCCGATGGGGTGACCGAATCCCGTGAGCGCAAGACGGGGCGGATGCTGGAGCTGGAAGGCTTGCAGGCGCTGATCGAGGCCCAGGACGAGCACGATTCGCCGGAGCGGCGCATGCGCAAGCTGCTGATTACCCTGCGGCGACGGCGAATGACCGACGATACCACCCTGATGCTGATCGCGGACCGTTGCCGGCAGACCGAGCCGCTGGTGGAATTCGGCTATACGGCGGATGCCGCCAATCTGAAGGTGTTGCGCAATGTGCTGCGGGACGCGCTGGAATCCATTGGCGCGGATGAGCAACTGATCGGCCAGATGCAGCTGGTAGTCAACGAGGCCAGCGCCAATATCCTGCGCCACGCCTACCAGGGCGACCCGGGAGGCCGTATCGTGTTCTCCCTGCTGAAAAAGGCCGACCAGCTGGAGTTCATCTTTCAGGATTTCGCGCCCTGTGTGGATTGCGACAGCATACGGCCACGGGACCTGTCGGAATGCCGGCCTGGCGGGCTGGGTATCAATCTCATCGACACTTTGATGGATGAGTGGTACTTTCAGCCGCTGGAAGGCGGACAGGGCAACCTGCTGATCATGAGGAAACACTATGACACAAGAAAACCGCTGTGACATCGCGCTGGAGCCGGGTCAGGTTCGGGTGGTGGTGACCGGTGAAGTGGATTTGTCCTGGTCCAGTGAAATTCGCGACCAGATTCTCCGCGCGCTGAAGGAGAACATGCCGGTCAAGGTGGATCTTTCCGCTGTCAGTTACATCGACAGCTCCGGTATCGCCGCGCTGGTGGAGGGGTTGCAGCAGGCCAGGAAATCCGGCATTCCCTTTGTGTTGCAGCGGCCCAGCCCGGCGGTGTTGTCCGTTTTGAACCTGGCGCGGCTGGATCAGGTCTTCGAGGTGGAAAACCCGTGACGGGAGCCCGGCATGGCTGAACGCTATTCCACCCATGGCCGCTTCTGGCAACTGGGCGAGAAAGTTCATCAGGCCATCGAGGCGGTGGGCTATGCCGGCCTGCTGTTGCTGGAGAGTTTCTACTGGCTGTTCTGGGGCTGGCGGCAGGAACAGCGCGTGCGCCTGTCTGCCGTGGTGGAGCAAATGGTACAGACCGGTGTGCAGGCCATTCCCATTGTGTCCATGCTCTCCTTCACTGTGGGCATCATGCTGGCCATCCAGCTCATTGTCACCCTGGGCGAATTTGGCGCCCAGTCCCAGGCCGTGCTGGCCATCGCCGTCTCGGTTACCCGCGAGTTCGGTCCGCTGATCACCGGCATTGTGGTGGCCGGTCGTACCGCCAGTTCGCTGGCCGCCCGCATTGGCTCCATGATGGTTTCGCAGGAAGTGGATGCCCTGCAGGTTATCGGTATCGCCCCGGTACGCTATTTGTCCACACCGCCGCTGCTGGCCTTGCTGATCATGATGCCGGTGCTGACCATCATCGCCGATGTGGTGGCCATCATCGGTGGCGGGTTGTACAGCGCGCCCTATCTGAACGTGGAACTGTCGGCCTATCTCTGGCAAAGCCTGTCGGTACTGGGCGTGGAAGATATCAGCCAGGGGCTGATCAAGAGCGTGGTCTTCGGCCTGCTGATTGCCCTGGTGGGCGTGGCCAGCGGCTTTACCGTGCGCGGCGGTGCCGAAGGCGTGGGCAGGGCCACCACCCGGGCCGTGGTGCTGGCCATCAGCACCCTGGTGGTGGCCGACATGGTCTTTACCTGGTATCTGAACCGGTGAGCACCATGGCCGGCCCCGTGATCGAAGTCCGCGATCTGGTGACCCATTACGGCAGTCGCAAGATTCTGGACGGGGTGGATTTTGCCGTCGAGCCGGGGGAAATCCGCGTGGTCATGGGTGGCAGCGGTTCCGGCAAGAGCACGCTGTTGCGCCACCTGCTGGGCCTGCACCGGGCCACCTCCGGTCGTATCGACCTGCTGGGCCATGACATCACTCGTATTTCCGCACGGGAACTGCGTCGCCTGCGCCAGCGCATGGGGGTGAGCTTTCAAGGGGGCGCGTTGTTCACTTCCATGACCGTGGGCGAGAATGTGGCCCTGCCGCTGCGGGAACACACACGCCACGACGAGCAGACCATCCGCATCATCACGCGGATGAAGCTGGAGGTGGTCAATCTGGGGGGCTTTCACGATCTGATGCCCTCCGAGCTTTCCGGGGGCATGATCAAGCGGGCGGCACTGGCGCGGGCCATCGTCATGGACCCGCAGCTGCTGTTCTTCGACGAGCCTTCCGCCGGGCTGGATCCGGTGGCCGCCGTGGAACTGGACGAGCTGATCCTCAAGTTGCGCGACGCCATGGGCATGAGCATGGTGGTGGTGACACACGAGCTGGACAGCGCCTTCAAGATTGCCGATCGCATCACGGTGCTGGATCATGGCAAGGTGCTGGTTACCGGCACGGTGGAAGAAGTGCACAATTGCGAATCCACACGGGTGCAGTCGCTGCTCAACCGTACGCCACGCAATGAACAGGTGGATGCCGAAGAATATTTGCGCCGGCTGACCGAGGAACATTACCAAATGAAGGGGAACTGGGGATGAGGATGCTTGCAAACATGAAAGGCGAGGCAAGATGAAACGGGATACCGTCAACTATTTTCTGGCCGGGACCGTGGTGCTGGCCAGCCTGCTGTTTGCCGGCTGGGTGCTGGTGCAGCTGACCGGCCGGGGTACCGATCTGGTGGAATACCAGACCCGCTACGACAATGTCTACGGGCTGAATTTTGGCACGCCGGTCTTCTTTCAGGGCTTTCGCGTGGGCCAGGTCGAGCGCATCGAACCGGATCAGCAAGGCCATGACATGTTCTTTCGCGTGTGGATGAGCGTGGACGAGCACTGGCGCATCCCGGAAGACAGCCGCGCGGTGTTGACCTCCGCCGGCCTGCTGGCCGATGTCTACATCGAAATCGAACGCGGCCAGTCGGACAGGCTGCTGCAACCGGGGGCGACCATTGCCGGCGCGCAGGTGGTGGATGTGTTCGCCGCCTTTACCGAACTGGCGGATGAGGCGGTGAAACTGACCCGTGAAGGCTTGCGGCCGTTGATGACCCTGCTCAACGAGCGGCTGGACGGCATCACGGCGGCCCTGGCGGAACAGACGCCGAAAATCATGGCGGATACCCGCGAGGCGGCGGCCAGCCTGAAAACCGCCGGCACACAACTGGAAAACCTGCTGGGTGAATCGAACCAGCGGCAGGTCCAGCGCCTGCTGAACGATGCGGCCGCCACCGCCGACAACCTGCGTCAGCTCAGTGCGAGCCTAGGCGAGAGCCGGCAAAAACTGGATCAGTTGCTGGATACGTTGCAGGGCAGTGCTGCGGAAAATCGCCCGGAAGTACAACAGGCCATCCTGCACCTGCGTGCCACGCTGGAGAAACTGGATTATCAGGCTGATGACATCCTGCGCAACCTCGACAGTGCCAGCGGCAATCTGGACGCTTTCAGCCGGGCCATCTACAAAGACCCCAGCCGCCTGATCAAGAGCGCGCCGGAAGACAAGGAGACGAAGGATGAATAAATGCCGCTGGCTGTTGCCGATACTGATCCTGTTGCTGTTGCAGGCCTGCAGCTCCCCGGCCCCGCTGCCGGATGACCGCTATTACGACTTGCGCCCCAAGGGGCTCAAGCCCATGAAGACGGCCAAAAAGAAAGCCGTTCATCTGGTTATACGCCGGCCACGGGCCGATGCCCTGCGCGCTTCACGGAACATGGTGTATTCCCGTGATGGCTTGGAAATGCGCCAGTATCACCACCATTTCTGGGCAGACCGGCCGGATCGCATGCTGGAGCGGGCGCTGCTGGACAGCCTGCAGCAAAGCGGATTGTTCGCCAGTGTGGGCAGCCTGCCGCTGCAAACCGGTACCAACGCCGAACTGCGCGGAGAAATCCTGCGTCTGGACCGGGTGCGCTCCGGCGCGGGCTGGAAGGTGGATGTGGCCCTGCGCTTTACCTATTTCCCGGATCGCAACGGCCCGCCGGCCTTCACCCGCTTGTATCACCAGAAACTGAAAACCCGTGATGAACGCATGCAGACCACTATCGAGGCCTTTGATACCGTGGTGGGGGAACTGCTGCATGCCCTGATGCTGGACCTTTCCCGCCTATGAACACGCGCCGTTACCTGCAGCAAATGGGCGTGCCCGTGTGGCGCTTGCGGGTACGCCGTCCGGTCGAGACGGTAGCGACCACGGCCTCGATCCCGGAACCGGCGGCTGAACCCCTGGCTGACAAACTGTACTTGCAAGTGGACATAGGTACTGACGCCCCCGGGAAGCAGCTGGTGGAGGAAATGCTGCAAGTGCTGCAAATGCATGGTCTGGAAGTGGAGGTACGTTATGAAGCGGGTGAACGGGAAGGCATGCAACTGGCCGGCCTTGCCCTGCCGTCCGTGAAGCAATTGCTGGCGCGGCCCGCTGAAAAAGCCGCACTCTGGCAAACCTTGATGCAATGGCTGGAAACCCATGGCACAGGCGGCGCAAACCCCCGATCCTGAATTTCGCCCCATGGCGCTGGCGGATCTGGATGCCGTCATGGTGCTGGAACGGGCCGCCTATCCTTACCCATGGACCTTGGGCATCTTCAAGGATTGCCTGCGCGCCGGCTATGACTGCTGGGTGATGGAACGGGATGGGCAGCTCCTGGGCTACACCATTCTCTCGGTGGCTGCCGGTGAGGCCCACCTGCTCAACCTGTGCGTGGCGCCGGCACACCAGGGGCGGGGGCTGGGGCGCAGATTGCTGGAGAAAACCCTGCAACTGGCCCGCTGGCATCAGGTGGACACCGTGTTCCTGGAAGTACGGGTCAGCAATGAAGCGGCACGTGCCTTGTACGAGACTGCCGGTTTTAATGAAATCGGCCTGCGACCCGGCTACTACCCGGCCGGTGACGGGCGCGAAGATGCCATCGTCATGGCCCGGCCCATGCGCTTTCCCACAGCCTGACTTGCCAGCAATCACCGCCTTGTGCAGAATGCGCGGCCCGTAACAAGAGCAGACACCATGGGGCGATACCGACCACCACAACCCAGATCCACGGCCATCATTACCGCCTGGGGCTTTACCTGCCTGCAGCAGGAGCTGAAGGCCATCTGGAAAAAACGCGCGGAAGTCACCCAGGCCCTGGCCGCCGCGGCCGCCGAGGGCGACCGTTCGGAAAATGCCGAGTACATCTACCGCAAGAAGGAGCTGCGGGAACTGGACCGGCGCATTCGCTACCTGCAAAAGCGACTGCCTGATTTGCAGGTGGTACGTGAACGGCCAACCGATGAAAGCCGCGTGCGCTTCGCCGCCTGGGTCTGGCTGGAGAACGAAGCAGAGGAGCGCGTATGCTACCGTCTGGTTGGACCGGACGAGACCGCCTTGCACCCCGGCGGCATCAGTGTGGACGCACCACTGGCCAAAGCCCTGCTGGGCAAGGCGGTGGATGAGGAAATCCAGGTCCGTACTCCGGCCGGGCAACGGATATGGTGGATACTGTCCATCCACTACCAGCCGCCGGATACCGATCCGACGCCACCATCCGAGCCGACTGCATGAAGACAGGCCTTCTGGAACCGTACGTATCGTCCTGTCGGCCAACTGGAGATGCGGTGGCCATGCTGAATTTCAAAGACTATAAAAATCATGAACAGAAGCAAGGGCCTCATCAAGCGAGGCGCTTGTGAGTGTATAGTCCTTGCCTGGATTGTCTTTCGAAGAGTAATGAATGAAGAAGGGTAGATCGGGTTCCTTTCGCTGGTCTTCGTGGATGATCTTGATATTCAGGGTTTCGTGGCCAAGCTCGATGTTGGGCGTCCTGGCGAAATAGAAACTCCAGAATAAAGGTGCGCAGAAAAATATCTGCTTGAGGTGCTGGCTGGAATGAATGGCTTCCATGAGCTCCATGACTCTGACATTGTCGTCGTCATCCGGGTCATCTGCATAAAACCATTGAATGTCATCCCAGGTCTCGGAAGGAAAAATCAGCTGTGATTCCAGCTCGCCCACAATGTCCGAGGCCTTGGAGACTCTCGCCAGCTGCAAGGGGGTTAAACCTTGTGCGTTCTTGCTGGTGAGGTTGCATAGTTCCAGTTTGATGATGGACAGTGCCATCTCGTGATTTCCACTCTGGATGGCGGCTGTCAGCGCGGTCTCACCCAAGGAATCCCTTGCGCTGGTGTCGAAGCTGGGATCTTCCCTCAAGGAATAGAATTCTTTCGGTATTTCTTGTCCTTTTCTGAAAGTATCAACATAGGCGTCGATGTCATAAGCCGTGCCCATGAAATCGTGGACCGCGCCCGTGATGGTATTCGGCAAATACACAAAGGCAGCATCCTGGCCACCGGTCTGCAGTTCCAGGAAGGTGCCTGAAAGATTGGCTGATACCCAGTTATGCAAACAGCGGTAGAACCCCTCGCTGACATAGTCGCTGCCATTTTGCTCAAACTGCCATGTCGAGTTTTGGTCTTTGAATATAAATTCAATCCGGATTTTCGCATCAGGCTCTTCGGTGACCGCCAGGTGTTCGACAGTCCATTCATGGCTTGTGGCAGCCATATGTGCATGAAGAACCTGAATGTAGCCATTCGCATCGTCGATGACTTCAGTATCGTATTCGCAGCAGCGGGAAGGCAGCAACGATCGAAATATGGCATGAAAACCATCGGTAATTTTCAGCGTATTCTGGTGGGTTTTATCGATTTGCAGCCCGGATTTTTCAAGAATAGCGATGAGTTTGTGAAGCGTGTTGGCCATAGGCATCACCTGAAAATAGGGAGTGCATGGGGGATAAAGAAAAGGTGCCATGCCACGTGGGCATGAAACCATGCTTTTCCGGGATTGTTACATATCTTGCGAGGGTATTGCCATCCGGTGGACTCGAGTAGTGGGGCTGAACGGTCGGCGGGAGCATACATTCGGGTACATGACCGACGAATGCCTCCCGCCCAAAACCGTAGGGTGCAATAGCGCCAGCGTATTGCACCGGGGCAGTTTCAGATTCCATGGCGGAATACGGCTTCGCCTATTCCGCCCTACGACAGCCAGTTACAAGTAGTGGTTTGACTGAGCGGTTTTTCGTAGATCCATAAGCGAGGTTCTGGCTGATCTGGAGCGTACATTCGGGTTCATGACCGACGAGTGCCTCCCGCCCAAAACCGTAGGGTGCAATAGCGCCAGCGTATTGCACCGGGGCAGTTTCAGATTCCATGGCGGAATACGGCTTCGCCTATTCCGCCCTACGAC
>WFUE01000028.1 GCA_015485125.1 Lysobacterales bacterium
AAGCGTTCCCGGCTGACATAGTGGTACTGCGCGCCATCCACCTCACCGGGCCGCGGCGGGCGGGTGGTATAGGAAACCGACAGGCGAATCAACGGGTCCCGCTCCAGCAGGGCTTTCACCAGGCTGGTCTTGCCGGCGCCCGAGGGCGCGGCGACGATAAACAACTGCCCGCGTGCGGGCCGGACCTTGTCATTCAATGTTCTGTACCTGCTCGCGTATCTGTTCGATCAGCACCTTCAGCTCCACCGCCGCGTTGCTCAGCCGCGCATCGGTGGACTTGGAACCCAGGGTGTTGGCCTCGCGGTTCATTTCCTGGGCGAGAAAATCCATCTTGCGCCCCACCGGACCGGCCTGGCCCAGCAGGCTTTCCATGGCCTGAATGTGCATCCGCAGCCGATCCAGCTCCTCGTCCACATCCAGCTTCATCGCCTGCAACACGAATTCCTGTTCCACCCGGCCGGGGTCCAGCTCCAGCTGCATCTCCGCCAACCTTTGTTCCATGCGCGTTCTCAGTTGCTGGCGCACTTCCGGCAGCCACTGGCACAGTTGCTGGTGGATGGTCCGCATCTGTGCCAGGCGCCCGGCAATCATGCCGGCGATGTGCCGCCCTTCCTGCGCCCGTGCCTGCAACAGGCCCTGGAGGACGGTGTCCAGCAGCGTCTCGGCGGCCTGATACACGGCTTCCATGGCCGGAGCTTCCGGGCGCAACAGGCCGGGAAAGCGCAACAGGTCCCCCACCGAGGCCGGCTGCAATTCAGCAGCCAGCGCCTGCAGGGCCGGCAGGCTGTCGGCCAGTGAACGGGCCAGGGTTTCGTTGAGCACCAGCGGCGCGTCTCCACTTTCGTGAGCCGGATGAAAACGAAGAAAGACTTCCACCTTGCCACGGCCCAGGGCCTGTTGCAGCCGCTTGCGAATGGCCGGTTCCAGCGGGCGGAAATCCTCCGGCAGGCGCGGATGGATTTCCAGATAGCGCTGATTGAGCGAACGCATTTCCAGGCTCAGGCTGCCCCACGCAGCCGAAATCTCCTCGCGCGCGAAGGCGGTCATGCTGTGGATGCGGTATTGGGGGTCGTTCATTGCAAACCCATGCGGCATCGTGCCGTGAAAAAAGGCATAATCATACCCAATGCCGTGGCACTCTGCCGCAATCCCTTTCCGCCAATCAGGAATCCTTCATGAATCGACCCAGTGGACGCGCGCCCGACGCGCTGAGAGAAATCGCCATTCAACGCCATTACACCCGCCATGCCGAAGGCTCGGTACTGATCCGCTGCGGGGACACCCATGTGCTTTGTACCGCCACCGTGGAGGCCCGCGTGCCGGGTTTTCTGCGTGGCAAGGGTCAGGGCTGGGTCACCGCCGAATATGGCATGCTGCCCCGCTCCACCGGCTTGCGCATGGCGCGGGAAGCCGCCCGCGGCAAGCAGGGCGGCCGCACCCAGGAAATCCAGCGCCTGATCGGCCGCTCCCTGCGGGCGGTGGTGGATCTGCAGGCCCTGGGCGAACACACCATCACTCTGGACTGTGATGTCATCCAGGCCGATGGCGGCACCCGTACCGCTTCCATCACCGGTGCCTATGTGGCACTGGTGGATGCCGTCCACCACATGCTGAAGCAGGGCATGATCCAGCACAATCCCATCCACGGTGCGGTGGCCGCCGTTTCCGTGGGCATCGTCGGCGATACACCGGTGCTGGATCTGGACTACGCCGAGGATTCCACCGCCGAGACCGACATGAACGTGGTGATGAACGACGGTGGCGCCTTCATCGAACTGCAGGGCACCGCCGAAGGCCATGCCTTCCGCCGGGATGAACTGAACCGGCTGCTGGATCTGGCCGATCTGGGCATCCGCCAGCTGCTGGCCTGTCAGCAACAGGCACTGGAGGCCTGAACCATGCAGCGTCGTTGTGTGCTGGCCACGGGCAATGCCGGCAAGCTGCGCGAATTTCGCCGTATGTTGGCCAGCACCGGCCTGGAGATACTGCCCCAGTCGGATTTTTCCGTGCCGGAAGCGGTGGAAAACGGGCTGAGTTTCGTGGAAAACGCCCTGATCAAGGCGCGCAATGCCTGTCATCACACCGGTTTGCCAGCGCTGGCGGATGATTCCGGCCTGGTGGTGCCCGCACTCGAAGGCCGGCCCGGCATCCGTTCTTCCCGCTTTGCCGGTGACAAGGCCAGTGACCAGGACAACCTGCAAAAGCTGCTCGTGGAGATGCGGCCATTGCGGGAGGATGAGCGAAAGGCGCATTTCCAGTGTGTCATCGTCTACCTGCGCCACGCGCGCGATCCGGTGCCCGTTATTGCCAGCGGCCAGTGGCACGGACGAATCCTGCATGAACCGGCCGGTGAAGATGGCTTCGGCTATGACCCCGTCTTTCTCCCGGATGGCCAGGAAGCCAGCGCCGCCGCCCTGCCGCCCGGTGAAAAGGACCGCCTCTCCCACCGGGGCCAGGCCCTGCGCCAACTGTTGACCCTGCTGGGCGATGACTGAAGCCTGGGGCCTGTATGTGCACCTGCCCTGGTGCGTGCGCAAATGCCCCTACTGCGACTTCAATTCACACGCGCTCAAGGGTTCGCTGCCGGAGCGCTCCTATGTCACCGCCTTGCTGGAGGACCTGCGCCAGCAGGTGGAAACGCTGGGGTTCACGCCCACTATCGGCAGCCTTTTTCTCGGCGGTGGCACCCCCAGCCTGTTTTCGCCCGAAGCCATCGAACGCCTGTTGACGGGGATTCGGCAACAACTGTCCCTGACCCCGGACTGTGAAATCACCCTGGAAGCCAATCCCGGTACGGTGGAATACCGCCGTTTTGCCGGCTTTCATCATGCCGGTGTCAACCGGCTGTCACTGGGATTGCAGAGTTTCTCCGACGAGAAGCTGCGGTCGCTGGGGCGCATTCATGATGGCCGGGAAGCCCGCCAGGCACTGGATGCCGCCTTTGCCGCCGGTTTCCGGCGTGTCAATGGTG
Source organism: Lysobacterales bacterium (assembly GCA_015485125.1). Classification (GTDB taxonomy): domain Bacteria; phylum Pseudomonadota; class Gammaproteobacteria; order Xanthomonadales; family S139-57; genus S139-57. The sequence goes on from WFUE01000028.1 coordinate 2,972, forward strand.
ATCTCATGTTCGGCCTGCCGGATCAGCAGCCGGAGGAGGCCATGGCCGATGTGGAAACCCTGCTGCTATGGCCGGTGGATCATGTCTCTCTCTACCAGCTCACCCTGGAACCCAACACCCTGTTCGCCCACCAGCCGCCTGCACTGCCCCCCCATGACCAGCTGGCTGCCCTGCATGCCGGGCTGATCCAGCGACTGGAGACCGCCGGCCTGCGCCGCTACGAAGTTTCGGCCTTTGCCCGGGAGAACCAACACAGCCGGCACAATGTGAACTACTGGCGGTTCGGCCATTATCTGGGCATCGGTGCCGGTGCCCACGGCAAGTGGCATACCAGAGATGGTCATACCCTGCGCAGCCTGCGCCCCCGGCACCCGCAAGCCTATCAGCAGGCCATCAGCGATCGGGTGCCACCGGCGCTGCAACCGGTCACGCGCGCCGATCTGCCCTTCGAGTTCATGCTCAATGCCCTGCGCCTCACCGATGGCGTGGCCATGTCACGTTTCCGGCAGGCCACCGGTCTGCCCGCATCCGCGCTGGAACCGGCCCTGTCCCGGCTGCGGCAACAAGGGCTGATCCAGCATGCGCGGCTGGCCTGCACCCGACGAGGCTATGCCTTTCTCGATGATGTGGTGGCGGCCTTCCTGCCGGATGGCGATTGAGCACGACAGTCCATCTGGCGCCCCATTTGGACACTGGCCAAATTTTGTACTATAGTTTCGCCCGTTGTTGGGGGGAGTACGCATGGAGTCCGAGTCCGGACAGGAAGACCGTCTATCACGGCTGCTGGAGCAGGCACAGACCATTCGTGAAAACAATCCGGCGGGATTTCTTGCCATGGTCACGACCGTGCATGCTCAGCGTAACCAGTTGCAGCTGGAGCGGGTCTGGCAGGTTGAGCTGATGCTGGCTGATGCCCTACTGCTCAATGGCCGCCTGAGTGAAGCCCTGAAACATTGTCATCGCCTCAAGCAATCCCTGCATAACGGTCTGTTTCCCGCGAGCGGTCGTACGGATCTGTTCCAGCTTTGCATTCGCTGCCATGAAGCCATGGGCCAGTACGAGCAGGCCCTGCAATACCGCCAGGAACTGCTGGAGCACAATGACACGGTGGATGCCGCCCTGCATGTGGACAACCTGCTGGGCATCGCCCGTTTCTACAATCAGGCCGGGCAGGCGGAAAGGGCGCTGGAATTCCTCCAGCAGGCACAAACCCGGTTTCAGGACCACGCCCTGCCTCAGGCGGTGTTTGGTCGCATCCGCAGTGAACAGGCGCAATCCTGGCTGTTGCTCAATGAACTTTCACAGGCTTTTACCGCCATGGAAGAGGCCCTGACCATCTGGGAGCAACTGGGGCTGCTGCGCGAGCGGGGTGAGGATCTGGCCCGGCTGGCGGCCATCCATCACGCCGCCGGCAAATCCCATCAGGCCCTGGAAGTGCTGCAACAGGCGCTGTTGATGCTGGAAGCCTGTGATTGTGGTCACCGCATGCCCGCCATCCATTTGCAGGCCGCGCGCGTACACGCAGATTTGCACCAGTCAACAGAAGCCTGCAAGCATGCCAGCACGGCGCTGGTGCTGGCCGAGAAACAGCAACAGGCCGAAGTGCAGGCACAGGCCCATCAGCTGTTGGTGGGTATCTACGAACGGCAGGAAGATTACCGGCAGGCGCTGGAACACATGCGCGCCTTCCACGCCCTGGAACAACAGATCTTCAGCCAGCAGACCCACCAGCGGCTGTTGCAGCTGGAACTGGATCACGCCCTGAAACAGAGCGAACAGGAAAAGGCCCTCTATCAATTGAAGACCAACCAGTTGTCCCAGGCCCTGCGCGAGGCCGACCAGTTGCGGCAAAAACTGGAACAGCAGGCACACCGGGACCAGCTGACCAAGCTCTATAATCGTCATTATCTGGTGGACAAGCTCAACACCACCTTCCGCCGCAGCCGCAAGAACGACCAGCCCCTGTGCCTGGTACTGGCCGATCTGGATCATTTCAAGCGCATCAATGATCGGTTTTCCCATTCCGTGGGTGACCAGGTTTTGATGAAAGTGGCGGAGATTCTGCAGTCCAACCTGCGGCAAACCGACGTGGCCGGCCGTTACGGAGGCGAGGAGTTTCTGCTGATTCTGCCCAATACCGACAATGCGGCGGCGTTGCAAGTCTGTGAAAAACTGCGGGCCTGTGTGCGGGAATACGACTGGTCACGCATCGCGCCAGGCCTCGAGGTTACCATCAGCATGGGCATCTGCGCCCATCCCGAGGCCCGCAGCCACGAAGAACTGCTGCAAATGGCCGACCGCTTCCTCTACGCCGCCAAGAACACCGGCCGCAACAAGGTCATGGCCCGGCTGGAAGAACAGCGAAACTGACAGGTTGCCGGACCGGTTCAGACTTTCAGCGCTTTCAGCCCGCGGGCAATGCCGGTGGGGCCGGAGCGCACCACTTCCAGAATGCTTTCTTCCGGCAGGGCATCGATGAAGGCATCCAGCTTTTCGCTGGTGCCGGTCAGTTCCACCACATAACTGAGTTCGGTCACATCGACGATGCGGCCACGAAAGATATCCACCAGCCGGGCCACTTCCTCTCTTTTCTGCCGTTCGGCCCGTACCTTGATGAGCATCATTTCCCGTTCGATATGCGGGGATTCATCCAGGGTGATCAGCTTGACCACTTCCACCAGCTTGTTCAGCTGCTTGGTGATCTGCTCCAGCATGGCATCGTCCCCGCG
>WFUE01000029.1 GCA_015485125.1 Lysobacterales bacterium
GATGAAGTCCATGCGGAAGTGCTGCCCGGCGACAAGGCTGCCATCGTCGGCCAATACCGCCAGCAGGCATCGGGGTTGGTGGCCTTTGTGGGAGACGGCATCAATGACGCGCCCGCGCTGGCGGAGGCCGATGTAGGCATCGCCATGGGTGGTGGTACCGACATCGCGGTGGAATCGGCCGATGTGGTGCTGATGCGTCCGGGGTTGAACGGGCTGGCCACCGCCTTCCAGGCCAGCGAAGCCACGCTGAAATCCATTCGTGGCAATCTGTTCTGGGCCTTCATCTATAATGTGGTGCTGATTCCCGTGGCCGCCGGTGTCTTCTACCCGTTCACCGGCTGGCTGCTCAACCCCATGCTGGCCGGCGCGGCCATGGGCTTTTCCAGCCTGTTCGTGCTGGGCAACAGCCTGCGACTGAAATATCAGATAGGAGAACCATCATGAAAACCCTGCATCTGAAAGTGGACGGCATGAGCTGCGGCCATTGCGTGGCGGCGGTGAAGAAGGCGCTGGAAGCCATCGATGGCGTGCACAGTGCTGAAGTGAACCTGGATCCCGGCGAGGCCATCGTTCAGGGAGAAGTGGAAGCACAGGTGCTGATGGAAGCGTTGGCCGACGAAGGTTACGAGGCCCGCAGCCTGTGAAATGCTGGGCCGGCCTGGCCCTGCTGTGGCTGGGAAGTCTGCAAGCCGCGATCATTCACCACCAAGTGGATTTGACCGACGGCGAACACCAGCAGATTCGCATCGAAACCCGGGTGGAACTGCCCGCTGGCAGCAGTGAATGGACCATGGCCGTCTGGGCTCCCGGTTCCTACCTGCTACGCGAATTCTCCCGCCAGATCGAAAGTCTGGAGGCCGTGGACGACGCCGGCCAGCCGCTGCAACTGGAAAAACTGGGCAAGAACCGCTGGCGTATTCAGGCCCCGGAACGCGGTGCGGTTCACCTGCGCTACCGCATCCACGCGGCGGAACTTTCCGTGCGCACCAGCTGGCTGGACCCGGAATTCGCCCTGCTCAATCCCGCCAGCCTGTTCCTCTACCCCAGTGCGCACCCGCAATGGCCCCATGAGGTGGAACTGCTGCTGCCACCGGGCTGGGCCGGCAGCCATGCCGATCTGCAACGCCTGGGAGAAGACCGGTACCGGGCGGAAAACTATGACCAGCTGGTGGACAACCCGCTGGTGGCCGGGCGGGAACTGGCCGTCAGCGATTTCGCCGTTGCCGGCGTGCCATTGAAACTGGTGACCACGGGTGATCTGCGCTATTGGGATAACGAACAGGCCGCCATGGCCCTGCAACAACTGGTGCGGGTAGCGGCGGATTTCTGGGGCGGGCAACCTTACCCGCATTACAGTTTCATCAACCTGCTGGTGGAGTCTGGTGGCGGCCTGGAGCACAACAATAACACCGTCATCATGGGCAGCCGCTTTGCCCAGCGTACCCGCAAGGGCTGGGTTCGCTGGCTGGAACTGGCCGCGCATGAGCTGTTCCATGCCTGGAATGTGCGCCGCCTGCGCCCGGCCAGTCTGAAAACTTACGACTACCAGCGCGAGAACTACACCCGTGAACTGTGGTTTGCCGAAGGCTTTACCAGCTACTACCAGAGCCTGCTCACCCACCGGGCCGGCCTCAGCACGGAGAAAGAACTGCTGGCCCGGCTGGCGGCTCGCATACGCTCGCTGGAACACACCCCCGGCCAGCGGGTGCAATCGCTGGCGGATGCTTCCTTCGACGCCTGGATCAAATACTATCGCCCCGATGCCCACAGCCAGAACAGCCGGGTCAGCTATTACACCCGTGGCGCGGTCGTCGCCCTGCTGCTGGATGCCCGCCTGCGCCAGCAGGGGCGCATCAGCCTGGATGATTTCATGCGTGCTGTCTGGCAGCGCTTTCATGCCACGGGCTATCGCAGCCAGGACCTCTATGCCCTGCTGGCCGAAATGGCCGGAGACGCGCAGGCAGACTGGCTGCGCCAGCAGGTGGAACAGCCCACGGAACTGGATTACAGCCCCTTGCGGACGGCCTACGGGCTGGAACTGGTGCGCACACCCAAGGCGGTGGAGCCCCCGCAACTGCCGGCTGCCTGGCTGGACCTGCAACTGAGGAAGGATTCACTGGTGCTGGAAAAGGTGCGCAAGGGCAGCAGCCTGTGGCGTGCCGGCCTGCTGCCGGGAGATGAAATCATCGCCCTGGACGGCTACCGCCTGCACCCTCACAACTGGAAAAAGCGCCTCAAGGCCTATCGCCCGGCAGAAACCCTGCCCATCACCTTCGCCCGTCGAGACCGCCTGTACACCCGCGCGGTGGAACTGGAAGCCGCGCCGCTGGAAAAATGGAAACTGGAGCCGGTCGACAAGCCCAAACGGGCAGTCCGCAAGCGCTTGCAGGCCTGGCTCACAGGGAGCTGACCCCTCACTGGAGCCCGCCTTCCATAGCGCTCGGTTCTGGAAAAATCAAGACTTGCGCTTCTCCCTGTCAACGCTATATATTGTGCTTCGACTTGCATTCAACCACTGTATCTAGTGGTTGCGGGGGAATCCGGTGAAAATCCGGAGCTGTCGCGCAACGGTAACAGGCCAATGCCTGAAGCCCGAATACCCGCCAGGTCCGGCTCGCAAGAGCCGCTGCCACCAGGCCTCGCGTCAGGGCCGGAGGGGTTCGAATCCGTTCGTGCATCCTGCCCTGTCGCGCCATTTTGCAAACAGGGGGGAACATGGAAACGGAAACACAGACCTTCACCGCCATCCAGCCGCCGCAGCCCACGGCCGCGGCCGAGAGCGATCCCAGCCGCTACAGCCAGTACGAAGTATTGCGTCGCAACGGGGCGCATACCGCCTTCATGCCCGACAAGATCAGCGTGGCGCTGACCAAGGCCTTTCTGGCCGCCGAAGGCGGGCAGGCCGCTGCTTCCCGCCGGGTACACGAACAGGTGGCGGCCCTGACCGAGCAGGTCATGGCCAGCCTGTTCCGTCGCCTGCCCGGCGGTGGGGTGATCC
>WFUE01000030.1 GCA_015485125.1 Lysobacterales bacterium
ACCTACGAGGAGGAATGCGAGGCCGAGCCCACGAATCAGCGCAAGATCATGGTACTGGGCGGCGGGCCGAACCGCATTGGCCAGGGCATCGAATTCGACTACTGCTGCGTGCACGCCGCCCAGGCCTGCCGCGAGGACGGTTTCGAGACCATCATGGTTAACTGCAATCCGGAAACCGTCTCCACCGACTACGACACCTCCGACCGGCTCTATTTCGAGCCGCTGACCCTGGAGGATGTGCTGGAAATCGTCGAAGTGGAACAACCGGAAGGCGTCATCGTCCAGTACGGTGGCCAGACACCGCTGAAACTGGCCCGCGCGCTGGAGGAGGCCGGCGTGCCCATCATCGGCACCAGCCCGGAATCCATCGACCTGGCCGAAGACCGCGAACGCTTCCAGCAGATGCTGCACGAGCTGGGCCTGCGCCAGCCGGACAACCGCACCGCCACCGACCCCAAGGAAGCCCTGGCGCTGGCCCGCGAAATCGGCTATCCGCTGGTGGTGCGCCCCTCCTATGTGCTGGGTGGCCGGGCCATGGAAATCGTCTATGGCGAGAAGGATCTGGAACGCTACATGCGCGATGCCGTACAGGTCTCCAACGACTCGCCGGTGCTGCTGGACCGCTTCCTCGACCACGCCCAGGAAGTGGACGTGGATGCCATCTGCGACGGTCAGGATGTCTGGATCGGCGGCATCATGGAACATATCGAGGAAGCCGGGGTGCACTCCGGTGATTCCTCCTGCTGCCTGCCGCCCTTCTCGCTGAGCCAAAAGATGCAGGAAGAACTGCGCCGTCAGGTCAGACAAATGGCGCTGAAGCTGGGCGTGGTGGGCCTGATGAACACCCAGTTTGCCATCCAGGGCAAGGATATCTTCGTGCTGGAGGTCAACCCGCGCGCCTCGCGCACGGTGCCCTTCGTCTCCAAGGCCACCGGCGTTCCCATGGCCCGGGTCGCCGCCCGCTGCATGGCCGGCAAGTCGCTGAAGGAACAAGGCCTCAGCGCCGAACCCAACCCACCCTATTACTCGGTGAAAGAACCTGTCTTTCCCTTCGTCAAGTTTCCCGGCGTCGACCCGCTGCTGGGGCCGGAAATGCGCTCCACCGGTGAAGTCATGGGCACTGGCCCCACCTTCGGTGAGGCCTTTGCCCGCGCGCAGCTGGCCGCCGGCGTGGCCATGCCGCAAGTGGGGCAAGCCTTCATCAGTATTCGTGATGCCGACAAGGAACGCATCATCCCGCTGGCCCGCGATTTGCACCGGCGGGGTTTCCGCCTGGTGGGTACCCGTGGCACCTGCCGCGCCATCGAAGCGGCCGGCATTCCATGCAAACTGGTCAACAAGGTCACCGAAGGCCGGCCTCATATCGTCGATTTGATCATCAACGGTGAAATCGATTTCATCATCAACACCACCGAAGGCCGCCAGGCCATCGAAGACAGCTATTCCATTCGTCGGGAAGCGCTACAGCACAAGGTAAACTATTCCACCACTATCTCCGGCGCGCGCGCGACCCTGCAAGCCATGGATCACCAACAATTTGAGCAGGTCTTCAGCCTGAAAACCCTGCACGAGGAATTATCCGCATGAGTCAACGCACCCCCCTGACCGCCGCCGGTGCCGAACGCCTGCGCAAGGAACTGGAACAACTGAAATCCGTGGAACGCCCGCGGGTTATCAACGCCATTGCCGAAGCCCGCGCCCACGGTGATCTGAAGGAAAATGCCGAATACCATGCCGCCCGGGAGGAACAGGGCTTTATCGAAGGGCGCATCCGCGAGCTGGAAGCGGCCCTGTCCAACTCGCAGATCATCGACATCAGCAAGCTCAGCCCCGGCAAGAAGATCGTCTTCGGCGCCACGGTGGAACTCTACGACGTGGACACGGAAGAAGAAACCACCTACCAGATCGTCGGCGACCTGGAAGCGGACATCAACGCCAACCGCATCTCCATTCTCTCCCCCATCGCCCGCGCCCTGATTGGCAAGGAAGAAGGCGACGAAATCGAGTTCCAGGCCCCCAACGGCACCCGCAACTACGAGATTCTTGCCGTTCGATACGAATAGGCGCGGTTCAGTCGCCTTCCTTCCGGGATGACGCCGCCTGACCGGCCGGTGCCGGTGGCGGTTGCCCGCCAAACAGCCGGCCAATTCCCCGAAACACGGCCTTGACCCCACGCCACAGCTTGGGCAGCAGCCAGATCATCAGCGCCACACTGATCACCACCCCGGCCACCACCACCCAGGGATGAGCAAAAATGGCCCAGACCGTGCCCACGGCCACGGCATCCTCGGTTACCGAAGCCGTCCAGTTGGTCACCGGCTCCGGCGAGGTATTGATCAGCGCGCGGCCACCGGCCTTGGTCAAATGCGTGCCCGCCGCCAGCGTGCCACCCATGGCCATGGCCACCGCCTGCCACTCCGGCCCCATGCTCTCCACCGCGCCACCGGCCAACATGGCACCCGCGGGAATGCGCACAAAGGTATGCACGCTGTCCCACAGGCTGTCGAACAGGGGAATCTTGTCGGCAAAAAACTCCGCCAGATAGAGAAAACCGGTGGCCGCCAGCATGAGATTGCCTTCCAGCCATTCCAGCTCCACCGGCAACTCCACATAACCCAGCCGCCCCATCACACCCAGGCCAAAGGCCACTGCGTAGGCATTGATGCCACTGGCCCAGGAACTGCCCATGGCCAGGGCCAGCATTTGCAACTTATCCATTCTGACGCTCCGCCGTTGATTGCAGGTTATTCCGTGCCTGCCACTGCTTCATCCAGGCCTCGCACTCATGGGCTGGCATGGGTTTAGCGTAGAGAAAGCCCTGTGCAACCACCGCATCGTGGCGGGCCAGAATGGCTTGCTGTGCTGCTGTTTCCACCCCTTCGGCCACCACTTCCATCCCCAGCGCCCGCCCCATGTAGAGAATCCCCTGCAAAATGGCCTGATTCTCGGAAGAGTCTTCCAGCCCCTGTACAAAGGTTCGATCTACTTTCAGGGTGTCAAACTCCAGCTCCTTCAGATAGAAGAACGAAGAATAGCCGGTACCGAAGTCATCCATGGCCAGCCGAATGCCCAGCAGTTTCAGTGCCGTCAACTGATCACCCACAAAACGCAGGTTTTTCATCAACTGGTTTTCGGTGATTTCCATCTCCAGCAAGGCGGGATCCACTCCGCAGCCATCGATCAGCTCATGCATGTGTTCAACAAACCCCCGCTGCTCCAGAAAAACGGGGGAAAGGTTCAGGGAGAGTACCAGAGACGCACCCAGCAGCCCTGAATTCAGCCACATTTCATGCTGTTGCATGGCCTTGCGGTACATCCACAGATCCAGCTGCACCACCAGCCCCGTGGTTTCCGCAACCTCCATGAACACAGCCGGGCTGAGCAATCCTTTTTCCGGGTGATGCCAGCGCACCAGTGCCTCCACGCCCCTGAGCCGCCCGCTGGCCAGTTCGATCTGTGGCTGGTAATAGACTTCAAACTGCTCTTCTTCCAGAGCGACACGCAAGGCCTGCTCGAGTTGCAGGCGCTGCGACATCTGTTCGGTGATGGCGGGTGTGTGAAAGACAAAGCGGTCCTTGCCCTGCTCCTTGGCCTGATACATGGCCGCATCGGCATGCTTGAGCAAATGCTCTGCCGTTTCACCGCTTTCCAGACTCTGGCTGATCCCGATACTGGCGGAAAGGTGATATACCACCTCGTCAATGACTACAGGTTGACGAATATGCTCCAGCAATTTCTCCGCAATCGCTGACAGTTCGTGCCGTTGATCCGTGCTGCTGACCATCAGCGTAAACTCGTCACCACCCAGCCGGGCCAGCATGTCCTCGTCCCGTACAACAGCCGCCAGCCGCTGGGCGATCATTTGCAGGATACGATCTCCCCGTTCATGGCCGAATACATCATTGATCTCCTTGAAACGATCCAGATCAATGAATAAGACCGATAGCCGCCCGCCTTCCAACCGCGCCAACCTCTCTTTCAGTTGTTCGGTAAAAAACAGGCGGTTGGGCAGCCCGGTCAACGGGTCATGATGCGACTGGTACTCGAAGGCCTGCCTTTGTGCTTGCAGCTTTTCCTTCATCAGCACCTGCTCGGTGATATCCCTGCCACTGCCCAACACGCCCAGCAGGTGGCCCTGTTCATCGTAAAACGGTGCCTTGTGAACCTCCAGATACAACAGTTTGCCACGCACATTGCCCCACTCCTTGAAACGCATGGGCCTGCCAGCATCGGCCACGATCTGGTCCGAGTTCTGACACAGTTCGCCGAAGGTATGCCATTCCGGGTTATCCGGGTGCCTGGCCCGTTCCCGCAGGGCAAAAAATACGTCGGTCTTGCCAATGGGTTCCTGGGTATCGACAGCCATCAACAGGTTTTCACAAATGGCCTTGTTGGCGAAGAGATAGCGCCCTTCGACATCCTTGATCCAGAGCATGTCCGGCAGATTATCGGTCAGGGTACGGAGAATATCCGTTTTCAGCAGAATTTCATCGGATGTATTGCCCATTTCCCCCCGTTTCCCAATAGCGGCACCGGCACAAACCGGGTAAGCCTGCCAAAATCCGGCTTGCTTCAGTCTATAGAGACCTGTTGGGGCATACAAGCCGGTTTTCGGCTTTCTTGATTCCTGTCAAACGAGATTACGCAGGCCCGCCGATACTCACTATAATCCCTGCTTTTGGATTTGCTCTGGAAAGCCTGATGCCGGCACGCCTGTTCCTGCCCACCCGCCCTCAGGGTTGGGAAGCCCCGCAACCCGCACCCGCCTGGCAGCATTGGCTGATGGGGGACAGCCGCTGGCATCTGCCCCAGAGCCATCCCGCCATCCAGGAACCGGCGCACTGGCTGATGGCCCACCCGGCTCATTTCGAGGCCGATCTGAACTGCCTGCGGCTGACGGGCATTCAGCAACAGACGCTGGATGAAACCACCCTGGCCACCCTACAAGCCCAGCTGCAAGCGGAACTGGCTGACGAGATTGCACGAATCGAGCCACTGGGCACGGTGCTGCTACTGCAACTGGCCCGCCCGGACCCCGGCTTCTACTACCCACTGGGCGCAGTCATGGGCGAGGATCTTTCACAACGCATGCCACAAGGTGATCAGGCCCTGCGCCGGGCACAACAGATCAATGCCCTGCAGATGGCCTGTCACCGTGCAGGGCTGCCTGAACAGGGAATCAACGGTCTCTGGTTTTCCCGCCCCGGCCCGACACCACCCGGGCTGCCCCGGCCTGCCCGTATCCTGGGCCAGGGCCCGGCCCGTGCCTGGGCCGAGGCCCTGCAATGCCCGTGGCAACAACGCGGACGACTGACCGGAAACGGCTGGCTGTGGCTGGAGCATTTGCCACAGGATTGGCCGGAGGCCAGCCGGATGGCACGCTGGCTGGGGCGCAGTGTGCATGTACATGCCGGCCTGCATCACCACTGGCCGCACCGGTTGCGTCAGCCATGATGTTCGGCCTGGGAGAATTCTTCTCTATCGCCTGCGCGGTGGTCTGGGCCGTGGCCGTGGTACTGTTTCGCCGCAACAGCCATCAACTGGGCCCCTTTGAAACCAATCTGGTGAAAAACGGATTGGCCTTCGTGCTGTTGCTGGCCACCATCCCATTTACCAGTGGCTTGCAATTCCCGACATTGACGAGTGAACAGGTCCGGCTCAGCCTGATTTCAGGTGCCATCGGCATCGCCGTGGCCGATGTATTGTATCTGTACACCCTGCGCCAGATCGGCGCCAGTCGCACGGCCATCATTGCCAGCCTGTACAGCCCCTTTGTGGTGGCCGGCTCCTTTCTCTTTCTGGGTGAACGGCTGAATGCCTGGCAAATGGCCGGTTTTGCACTGGTGCTCTGCGGCATCCTGCTGGCCACCTGGCACAAGCCGCAAACCCGTACCGACCGCAAGCACTATCTGCTGGGAATAGCCGCCGGTGCCAGCTCCATCCTGCTGATGGCCGCCGCGGTGATCATGCTCAAACATACCCTGGAGCAGGCGGATTTTTTCTGGGTGGTCACCCTGCGCCTGGCCGGCGCACTGTTGCTGACCGCCCTGCCCCTGTGTTATCCACCCTTTGCCCGCAAGGTCTGGCACAACCTGCGCCGCTTCCGCCAGTGGAAATCCCTGTTGCTGGCCAGCTTTCTCGGCACCTATCTGGCCATGGTGCTGTGGCTGGCCGGTTACCGCTATACCAGTGCCTCCATCGCGGCCATCCTCAATGAAACCGCCTCCATCTTCATCGTTTTGCTGGCCTGGCTGTTCCTGCGTGAACCACTGACCCCAGCCAAGGGTTTCGGTGTTATCATCACCACCGCCGGTGTGGTTCTGCTCATTGCTCTGGGCGGGCCTGCCTGAAGCCATCGTCATTCAAACAAGGGGAACAAGGGGCCGACATGTCACACCATCTGAGTGAAGAGACCGTGGAACAGATCCGCGGCCATTTCAACGACTTCGATACCGACCAAAATGGCTTCATCGACCTGGAGGAATTCGAGAAACTGCTGCACATTCTCGCACCCGATGCCGATGAAGACGAAGTGCAACGGGGATTCGAAACCATCGACAGCAACCATGACGGGCATATTGATTTCAACGAATTTATTACATGGTGGCGGTTGAACTGGTTTGTTTTTTGAGCGGCTTGTTTTCCGCAACTCTTCGTTGCAGGTGACCGCTTGCTCGGTCACGTACTTTTTGTACGCTCCCTCGCAATCCGCCCCTGCGCCTCGATTTGCGAAAAACCGCTCGCTCAAAAAAAGTGCTTATAGATCTATTGGAGAGACGGCTTGTTTCGTGAAGATCAAAGCCAGTGCTTGTAACTGGCAGTCGTAGGGCGGAATAGGCGAAGCCGTATTCTGCCATGAAATCTGAAAGGATCCCGGTGCAATACACTGGCGCTATTGCAC